>JANXYB010000072.1 GCA_025350325.1 Acidobacteriaceae bacterium | reverse complement strand
GACAGTAAGCAGGCGGCGGATAAAGTTGAAGCCCAACTCGCCGAGATAGCGCGGCGCATTTATCTTGCCGGCGGCATGCGCGTAGATGTTGCTGAGACTGGCCGGATGCGCGCGGAGGTTGACGCTCATCTGCAGCGCGTCAAAGAAAGTATTGCCGAAATCGATTCGATTGGTGTCCAGGTGAAGAATGTCGAGTCGGGATTGCTCGATTTTCCCTGCCGACTCGACGACCAGATCGTGCTGCTCTGCTGGCGCATGGGCGAGACTAGCATCGATCACTGGCACACCATTGATTCGGGATTTCAAGGCCGTCAGCCTGTCGATGAACGCTTTCGTCGCCGCTCAACGCAGGGCGGCCGTCCCAACTAACCTTTGCACTCAAACCAGCTATAAACCCGGCTGAATTGTGTCGTTCCGCTTGCGCCGTCTGAGCGAATGTCGGCGTGTGTGCGTCCCTTGATCATCGACGGAAAATATTGGGCTCGATACGGTATGCGCCTCAACGCAATCTTTACCTCGCAATTGCGCTCAGAAGCGATACCCTGAGAGCGGCGTAGCGCCAAGGTCTGCGCTTGATAGCGGCGCAGGCGCGAACGGTGAAGGAGCAGGGACATGAGGATTAGACAATGGGCAATCCTGGCGTTGACCGTGGCGCCCTTTCTGGCGGGATGTAAAGACTTCTGGAAGGCACCGGTGGCACCCGTGACGCCGACCACTCTCTCGAGCGGCAATATTTATGTGCTTAACGCCGCCACCCACGAGATCGCTGGCTTAATTGTAACTGCGGGCAAGCTGACCGCGCTTCCGGGCAGCCCCTATCCTCTCTCTGCCGCACCTATAGCAATCACCGTCGCTCCCAACAACGCGTTTCTCTACGTCAGCACTGTAGCCGGCATTTTTGTGTACACAATTAATGCCGATGGAGGGGTGACGGTGGGCAATAAGGGGGGGGTAATCTCACAGGACCTGGCGACAAGCATGCAGGTGGATACGACAAACTCCTGGCTCATTGAGGGAGTGTCCGCACAGCTTGGACCAACAAATTTGTCCGCAATTCAAGTCAACCCGGCGACGGGTGTGCTGGCCTCGCTCACACAGCAAACCCAAATCGGCGTCCTGCCTGCGTCGACCTTTCAGATCGCCATCGCGCCGGATAACAGCCTTGTGTTTGTTGCGATGCAGACGGGAGGCACCGCCGTGATCCCGTTTACGGCGTCCAATGCAAATCCGTTGGGCAAGGTAAGCACCATCGGCGTCAAGAATGTAGGCGGGGCCGCGCTATCAGTGGCCGTCGACCCCGGAACGTCAACCACAGCTGCACCTCGGCTTTTGTATATCGGGGAGACGGTGGCCACGTCGGGGTCCAACTCCGGCGGACTGCGCGTATTCAACTACAGCACCTTGCCGGGCACCGTGCAGGAAATTACCGGTTCGCCGTATGCCATCGCAGGCCTTGCGCCCTATTCAATTTTGCCGTTTTCGACGGGCGATTTTGTGTATGTCGTTAACCGTCAGGTCAGCGGAAGCGATACAGGGGTCATCGCCGGTTTCTCCATTTCAGAAACTAATAATGTGTTCGCTCTGACCGCATTGGGGAGCACATTTGGTGCCGGAACCAATCCGCAAGCCTTAGTTGAGGACAACACCAAAGGATTTGTATTCGCAGTGAATGTCGGGGGCAGCCCGGACTTGATCGGGTACAACATCGATTCGACCAAGGCCGGTTATCTCGATCCGGTGATCTCGGCTGCGACCGGCACTGACCCGGTGCAGGCGAGCGCTATCGCTGCGGCGCATTGAGGGCATAAAGAGAGCTGCGATAAACAGACCCACACGTACCCGTATCGTCATCGCCATGATGGGATTGGCTTTCTTGTCCGGTGCTATCCTGATGACGACCGCCACCATCTGTGTTCACGCGATTGCCAAGCTCATTGATCTCATCTGTCACGCGCACCGAGAGCAGGCCCTTATTGTCGCTGGCTCTGTGTCTGCTCGTACTCGCGGGTGGCTGCAGCCGCATGCGCCACGACAAACATCAGACGGTCTATGTATCCGCGCGACAGATGTATCTGCATGATCGCGTAGCGGCGGTTTCAAATCGCGTGGGCGAAGTGGTGAACGGGCAACCGCTCGAAGTGCTTGAGCACGGGCGACGCTTTCTTAAAGTAAAAACTCAAAAAAACGAGATTGGCTGGATCGAAGAGCATGCCGTGATCGACGGTGATGCGTACGACGCATTCGCGAAAATGACGACCGATCACAAGCAGGATCCCGTAGTTGCGACCGGCACTTTGCGCGACGATATTTATATGCATGTCAGCCCGGGTCGTAACACCGACCGGTTTTATCTGCTGCCTGAAAACGACAAAGTGCAATTGCTGGTGCGCGCATCGGTGCCGAAGACTGCTGCAGGTGCAGCGGAACCCGCAAGGCACGCTGCGCCAAAGACATCGCCTGCCGCAAATGGGAAATCTGCTTCGCCGCCGCCGGCGAGGACTGTCACGGCCAAGCATGTGCCCGCAAACAAGACTGCTTCTGTGCCGGCACTCGATACCTTAGAAGTTGATGTGCCCGCAATTCCGATGGAAGACTGGTGGTTAATCCGCGAGAGCGGCAGCGGCCACACGGGCTGGCTTTTAGCGGGGCGCATCGACGTCGATGTGCCGGATGATGTGGCGCAGTATTCCGAGGGGCAGCGCATGGTGGGGGCTTACGTCATCGCCAAGGTGCATGACTCGGATGGGTCCGGCAACAGCAAGGAAGTTCCCGAATACGTGACGGCGCTCAGCCCGCCCAAGGCTGGCCTGCCATTTGATTTCGATCAGATTCGGGTGTTCACCTGGAGCGTAAAGCGGCATCGCTATGAGACGGCATTCCGCTTGCATCCGATTCAAGGTTACCTGCCGGTGCGCATTACATCGGAGCAAGGTCCGGGGGGCACTGAGCCTGTGTTCAGTTTTCAGGTTTCAAGCTCGCCCAACGTGGTGATCGATCCGAATACTGGCATCGCGCATCCGCTGGCGCCGCGCACAATTTCATACGCAATGCGGGACACGCAAGTGCGCCGTGTCGGTGCGGATATGGCACCGATCCCTACGACGCGCAAGCCCGGAGAAAAAGCAAAGACAGCCAAGGCGCAGAAGAAGCGCAAATAAGTTCAGGCGATGTGGGTTCGCCGCAGCGTGGATGGCGGATCTAAGTTTGCGGGTGCATTCAGAAGCGCGCTCTCCGGAATGCGCGTTGATGTGGCGATCCAGCGAATGGCATGGGGAAAAAGTGTGAGCAGGATAGGCGCTAAACGGCGCCCCGTGCCGGTCACCATCGCGCGCGAAAGTAGTGTGGCCAGCGACATGCCACCTTTAAGTTGCGTATGCATTCTGCGGTTATAGTCGTCGGCTGTGTTTCCGCTGAGATACATTTCGGCCGCCATCGACGCACTGTGTAGGGCGATCGACATGCCATCGCCGGTGAAGGAAGGAATCACCGCTGCCTGATCTCCGATGCCCCAGATGCCCGATGGCCTACCGGCAAGATACCCGTAGGGAATCGACGAGATAGCCAGGGGCCGCTCCCACAGCGCTTTTGCGCCATCCATGATATGCCGCAGATGGGCATTGCTGTTGACAATCGAAGCCACCAAGTCTGGCCATGGCCCAATCTTGCGTAGTTCGGAGCGCCGTACCACGAAGCATAAATTCGCAATGTCATTCTCAATGAGCGAGAGGCCGCCGTAGCCTCCTGGAAAAAGAAAAAGCTCCATACATCCGCGCATCGCCTCGGTTTGCGCCGCAGTCAATTGCCAGAGCATTTTGAAGCCGACCAGATCGCCCTGCTTGCCTTCGCCCCGCTCCCAACTGCGCAGATCGTGTTTGCCGTTAGCAAGAAAGACGGTGTTCGCTAAGAGCGATTCACCGTTGCGAAGCCTCACCTGCCATCGGCTTCCCTGCGCCTCAAGGTGCTCGACAGACATGCCGCGCCGCACATCGCAGCCGGCATGGATTGCACGCGTGAGCAGTGCAGCGTCAAGAATGTGCCTGGACAGGGACAGTGCCTTAAAGGGCAATGCGGCCTCTACAACTTTGTCGCCCGTTGAGAGCCGCACGGAGTTGATTTCCGCAGCACCTAGATCGCGGGGCATCAATCCAGCTTGCTCGAGATATCTCAGAGCTTCGCGGCTTAGAAACTCTCCGCAAACCTTGTGATGTGCGGCGCGCTCTTTTTCGACCAGCATAACTTCGCGTCCCGCGCTGGCCAGGCGCAGGGCGGCCATTGCACCGGCGAGTCCGCCGCCAATGACCAAGTTATCGACGACTCTTGGTGAATCGCTCACTATGCCTTTCTGCGCCCAACACACAATCTGCCGGGTGTGTATCCTTCGATGACTACATCGTCGTTGTTGATGCCAGCCGCCGCGCACATTCTCTTCCAGTCCGCAGGCACGAAGGCTCGCGCGACTGATATTGGCCCATCATGTTTCACGAAGGGATGCAACCGTGTCACCGTTGCGAATAGTTTGAACAGGTGGTAGGGAACGGCGTTCCGCGATAGATCGTTGATGAACCATCCGAGCCTGGCGTGCGACTCCATCCATCGCAAGAATCTGACTACATCCCCGTCGCTCAGATGATGGGTGAAGAGGGAGCTGATGACGACGTCGATTGGCCTGTCTGGCGCGTAGGCGAATATCTCGCCACGTATCCATTGAATGTTGGTTACGGTTGGGCTTGCCTCTGCGGCGATTGCAATCGTATCGGCGTTGAGATCGAGGCCCGTCAACTCCACAGCGATGGCGTGCTGATTGGCCCATCGCTCAATGCGGCGCAGGCTGTCGCCGTAACCACAACCGACGTCGACGATATGGATAGGCTTTTGGCGCGGTGGTAGGGCAAGAGAATTGAACCACGCGAGCAAGGGGCGATATCCCAGCAGCCATCGATTCACAAAGGCGAGATCTTTGAGGCAGGCGCGCATCTCTGCGCGGCTTGACGGCTCGTCCATTCGTTCAGTGAGACTGGATCGACGACTGAAGTCCAGGTTTTCAGGCGGCATGAAAGAGCATTGTCTCTGCTGTTACTCCGGGACCGAATGACATAGCACAGCCGCTCTGACCAGCCTCCGCATGACTGCTGACTTGCTCTAATACGAACATAACCGTGGCAGAAGACATGTTACCGAACCGCGCCAAAATATCGCGCGAATGAAGCAATGCGTCTGCGGGAAGCCCAAGCCCTTTTTCAACCGAATCAAGAATGGATTTTCCGCCCGGATGTACGGCCCACAAATTTATCGACAGCGGATCTTCTCCGCGCGTTATCTTGTTTCCTATTTCTTTCATGGCGCGAGCAATCTCGGCGGGCACTCGGCCTGACAGATGCATATCGAAGCCGAGTTCGCGAATGCGCCACGTGATCAGATCGGCGGTATCCGGGATGCGCACCGCGAGGAAGCTGTCAATGGCGAGGCCGGTCGGCTCAGCACTCACGAGACAGGCAGCGCACCCATCGGCGAATAGCAGGAAGGAGAGCATTTGTTCTAGATTCTGCGTTTCCTGCATGTGCAGCGAGCAGAGTTCTAGATTGAGCACGAGCACTTTTGCGTCAGGCTCAGAGCGAACAATATGGTGCGCAGATTTGAGCGCGTTGATCGCGGCATAACAGCCCATGAATCCGATCATGGTGCGTTCGACAGAAGGATTGAGCCCGAGATGATTGACGATCTCATAATCCAAACCCGGCGCATACAATCCCGTACACGAAGTTACGATTACATGGGTCACGCCGCGGCGCTCTTCGTCGCTTAACCGCAATTTATCGAGAGCACACTTCGTCAGTTGCGGTGCAAAGCGCTCGAAGGCTTCCATGCGGCGCGCCGTATGGGGAAAGTTCCCGAGAACGTACAAGTCTTCCGCATCTTTCCATGAGCCGTCGGGAGTATGGATGGGCCGAAGAAAAGAGTAGCGGTGCTCAATCGCCGACATGCGCGACATGCGGCGAAACAGGTTGCGCGTGGTGCCTTCGGGCAGCATGCTATCTGCAAAGTCGATGAATGCGCGATGAACATCGTGGGGCGGGACTGCTGTCGCGATTCGATTGATGTGGGCGATGGTCATCGTTTTCCTTTGCGCAGCTAAACTGTTTGATTCTATAAATGCGTAGCGCGTTAGCAGCGGTATGTGTCATCGAATTGTCGTCGTGGATTCACTGCATCGTTGCGCCAGTGCAAATTGTTTGTGCTATCGAAGCGGCACGGGTCGTCGTTACTACTGTACGCCAGGGTAAACGCTGGGCAAGCAGTTGGCGCCTAGATTCCGGGGCATGACTTCAAAAGCTAGTTTCGATGTGCGCGGGGAATTTGAACGCAAGCGACACCCTAGATTATTTGACGAGCCGGTGGGATAAAAGCGTTCGGGGCGGGCACTTTTCTAGCGCATGAGGGGGCTTTCAGTTTTGACTGGGAGTTTCCTGCCGCTTGCGCAGCGCGTGCAAGACGACGCGCATGATTTCAGCTTCAGGAGCAGGTTTGCCGGTCCAAATCTCAAACTGGCGCGCGCCCTGCTGCACAAACATTTCGAGACCGGTGATGATCGCAATGCCTTTGCTCTTTGCCATCTTGAGCAAGGGGGTCTCCAGCGGGTTGTAGACCATGTCGAAGATCAGCGATGCATTGAGTTCGCTTTCGGCGATAGGCATTGCGGGCTTGACGCCGGTCATGCCGCACGGGGTCGAATTGATGATCGCGTCGAATCGTTGTTTAGCGAATACTTCGCGCTTGAGCGATTTTGCCTTGGCTTGGCGGGCGAGGGTCACGGCGTGCTCGTGGGTGCGATTGACAACGAAAACTTCAGCGCCCTGCTCGACGAGACCGAACACCGCGGCGCGCGCTGCTCCGCCGGCACCAAGCACAGCAATGCGCGCGCCCTTGAGACGCATGCGGCGCTCGAGCGGCCTGACCACGCCGGCAACGTCGGTATTGAATCCGTAGAGTTTGCCGTCGGCACCGGTGCGGAGTGTGTTGCAAGCGCCGATCCGGGCCGTCAGTGGATCCATGTTAGCCAAATGAGGCAATACTTCCTGTTTGAGGGGCATTGTGACCGCCGCGCCGGCGAGAGGCAGCTCCATCGCAAGGGTCAGCAGGTCGCTGAGGCTTCGCACCTTGAGTGGCAGC
Source organism: Acidobacteriaceae bacterium (assembly GCA_025350325.1). Classification (GTDB taxonomy): domain Bacteria; phylum Acidobacteriota; class Terriglobia; order Terriglobales; family Acidobacteriaceae; genus Telmatobacter. The sequence goes on along the minus strand of JANXYB010000072.1, from coordinate 22,929 downwards.
AATACAGCGTTTACATTTTCGCGTCGGAAGGCGGTGTTGTGCAGCAAAGGCGAAAGCGAATGCGCGATGGGGTTCCCGGCCACTCCAAACACGCGGGTAGCGTGATCGAGGTGTTCAAAACGGTAGAGGTCTCGCATTTCCTCTGCGGTGATTTGGCCGGGGGCCGTCTCGGCGGCGCTTGAGAACGACGCAAAGGTGAACGCAGCGCCGGCCCGAGGGCCAAGTACGCGGCTCACTATGCCTTCCTCACCCATGGCGATGCCTACCACGTGCGAGGCGGCGGAGTGGTTCTCGATCAGCTGCAATACGGCAAGGTTGTCTGCCAGGGTACGCGCCGTGGAAACGACTTTGACAAATTCAGGCTTGAACGCTTCAATGCGGGCGACCGCCTGCTCTAGCCCTTTGGTGCGGGTAAAGTCATGAAAACTAATGAGTAACGCCGCGCCAGCCGCGCGCAGGCGGGCCAGTTGGGCGGGTTTTGCCTCTTCTGCAGACTCGACCTCGAGGTCGATCATCTGGCAGCCGACCTGCGCCGCCTTGATGAGAATTTCGAGCTCGGTAGCCAAGGGGCCGTCGAATTTGCCGCCGAAGGCCTTTCGCCGGCAGGTGGCAATCGCCGTTACTTCCTTATGTTCCGCGAGAAACTGCTTTAAATACATCACTGCAGCGGCAGGTTGGGGAAGGAAATCGAGTCTGAATTCAAGAAATTTCGAATCTTTCAGCGCCGCTTCGGCCCGCTCCATCAATTCTGCGGGTGAGGCAGCCTGGATGGCCACGCAGAGCTTGCCCAGGCGCAGGCGCGGAACGGCGGCGGCAGGCGAAGCAGGCGCAGTGGCGACGGCGGGAGGCATATGCATTTGATTGACGCATATTAGATGGGTTACGTCTCGTATGCAACCGGCTAACGTGCCAGGTCAGCAACAATCTGCGGGTTGTTCGCCACGACTTACGTGGAGTGTGGCAACCTAGAGGTCTGGAGGGTGCTCCCCACATGCCCGTCGAAATCGTCTACCCGCCCCACGTAACTGCAGACATCCACGCTTGGGAAGCAGGCGGCGCAGCATCCGCCGAAGCGCTGACCGCCTGGGTCGACATACGTCTGGCGGCGCATGACGCCGCCCTTTCCACGATGCTTTCTGTGACCGGACCCCGTACCTTGGAGAACACCCTGCGCCTGTACGACGTGGTGATAGAGCAATTGACCATGGCGGGCTCGCAGGCGGGCGTGCTCAACTCCGTCGCCGCCGATAAGGCGGTGCGCGATCAGGCCCAGCTTGAGTCGCAGCGGGTGTCGATGGCAGGCAGCGCTCTGAGCCTCAATCGTGCCGTTTATGAGGCGCTTGCCGCCGTCGATCTAGAAGGCGCCAGCCCCGCGACACAGCATTTTGTAAGCCGCACGCTGCTCAGCTATCGGTTGGCTGGCGTCGACAAGGATCAGGCCACACGCGATCGTCTGCAAAAGCTACATGAGGAGGCTACGCGCCTTTCGCTGGAATTTTCGCGCAATATTCAGGAGGGCGCGAAAACCATCCTCGCGACCCAGGAAGAGCTCAATGGACTGCCGCCGGATTATCTTGGCCGCCACCAGCCCGATGCAGATGGACAGATCACGCTGACCACGGATCAGCCCGATATGCAGCCGGTGATGACTTTTGCGTCGAATGGCGATTTGCGGCAGCGCATGTTCCTGGCTTACAACACACGCGCTTACCCGGCCAATCGGCAAATCCTGCTTGATCTGCTGGCTACGCGGCAGGAGATCGCGACGGTTCTGGGCTTTCGCAGTTGGGCTGACTTGGCCACTGCCGATCAGATGATGGGATCGGCCGCCAACGTGCGCACCTTTCTAGCGAAGCTCGACGAGGCAAGCCGCGACGGTGCACGCCGCGAGCACGAACTCATCCTGGAGTTTGTGCGTAAACAGGATTCGGGTCTCGAAGCCATCGACATTACCAGCCGGGCGTATTGGTATGAACAATTTCGGCGCTCGGCTTTCGACTTCGATTCGCAGTCGGTGCGGCCTTACTTTCCTTATGCGACGGTTGAGGTGGGGGTGCTGCAGACGGCCGCGAAGTTGTTCAGGATCGAATTTCACCGCTCCGCCGTTCCGAGTTGGGATCCCGCTGTTTCAGTGTTTGAGGTATTCGATCACGGACATAGAGTGGGGCGCTTCTATCTCGACATGCACCCCCGCGAGGGCAAAGACAAGTGGTTTTCGGCAGCACCTGTGGTAACCGGCGTCCGCGGACGCTACCTGCCCGAGGCCGCGCTGATATGCAACTTTCCCGGTGGCGTCGAGGGCGATCCGGGTTTGCTGCAGTACAACGACGTGGTCACGTTCTTCCATGAGTTCGGGCACTTGATGCATGGCATACTTGGCGGTCATACGGAATGGGCGGGGCTGTCAGGATTTGCCACCGAAGGCGACTTCATCGAAGTGCCATCGCAAATGCTGGAAGAATTTTTCCGCGATGAAAAGCTGTTGCAGTCTTTCGCAAAACACTATCAGACGGGAGAGACGCTGCCGGCCGAGATCATCCGCAAGATGAAACTGGCGGGCGCGTTTGGCCGAGCAGACTGGGTGCGTTCGCAGCTTTACTACACCACGCTGTCACTCGATCTGCACGATCAGGACCCGGCAAGCCTCGAGCTTGACGCGATCACTGAAAAGCTCTACACGAGCCTGCAGCCGTGGACGTGGATGGAAGGCAATCGCATGTACGCGAGCTTCGGCCACCTCACCGGCTATTCGTCGAACTACTACACCTACGCGTTCGATAAGGTGATTGCCCTCGATTTCTACAATCAATTCAATCCCCTAAATCCGTTGGGCGGCGACACCGGCATGCGCTACCGCAAGACGGTGCTGGAGCAGGGCGGCTCTAAACCGGGACGCGAAATGGTGCGCGAGTTTCTGGGCCGCGACGAGCAGTTTTCCGCCTTCAGCAAATGGCTCAATGAGGAGTTCGACCAAGAACTCCTTGCTGCACGCACGAGCGATCAGGGGTTGCGATGAACGCAGGGGATTTCAGACGCATTGCGTTGAGCCTTGAGGGCGCGGAGGAGAGCGCGCACATGGGTGCGCCGGATTTTCGTGTCGGTGGCCACATCTTTGCTACGCTCGCACACGAGAGCCAGGGCTACGGGAACTTGATGCTCACACCAGAGTTGCAGGCTACATTCGTTGCCGAACGGCCCGATCTTTTCGTGCCTGTGGCGGGCGGATGGGGACGCAATGGAGCCACCCACGTTCGTTTGGCCGTTGCAGATGAAGATTTGCTTGCCGGAGCGTTACGGTCCGCATGGAAACTGCGCGTAGACAAGAGCAAGAAGACAGCTAGCGCCGGGCGCAAAGCCATCAAGCCGCAAGAAATCGGTAAGCCCAAAACCAAGGCTAAATCCGCCAAGCGCCCTTGAAGTTGTGCTATGCACCCGAGACGCTATGATGGCCGCATGGCAGGCATAGAGGATTTTAAAGGCAAATGGGCATTGGTGACCGGCGCGAGCGCGGGCATCGGCGTGGCGCTGGCGCGAGAATTGGCGCGACATGGCGCCAAGATCATTCTCACCGCTCGTCGCGAAGAGCGGCTTGAATCGCTCGCCGCTGAACTCGCAGCCAGGGGAACCGAGACGCGCATCGTAGCCGCAGATCTCAACGATCCCGATGCGCCGCAGCAGATTTACGACGCGACCGAGGGCGCCGGTATCGAAGTTGACATTCTCGTCAACAATGCCGGGCTTGGCCAGTTTGGCGAGTTTTACGCGAGCCCCATCGAGCAGGAGATGAGCCAAGTGCGGGTGAACTGCGAAGCGGTGGTGCGCCTGTCGCGCCTGTTCGTCCCGCGCATGGTGGAGCGGCGACGCGGGTGGGTGATGATCCTGGCGTCGACGGCCAGCTTTCAGCCAGTGCCCTACATTACAACCTATGCGGCGACCAAGGCCTTTGACCGGTTTTTCGCGCTCGGCCTCGCGCAGGAAGTGGTGCGCTTTGGCGTCAAGGTGACGGCGTTGTGCCCCGGTCCCACGGAGAGTGAATTTTTCGAAGTGGCACGCTCCGGCGGCATTATGAACCGTGGAGTGTTGCCGGCGGCGACGGTGGCGCGCCTTGGTGTTGCGGCCCTAGCGCGCGGCCAGCGCACCATCGTGCCCTACCTTAGCGGCAGGTTTACGGCGGTGTTGGTGCGCGCTTTGCCAACCGGCCTTATTACGTACTTCATCGAGAAGATTGCGCGCAAATCACTGCCTTCGGCGGAATCCAGACTTGCCGAGCCGACCCGTCGCGGATAAGAATGGCGGGGAAGGGAGTTGGCCTGTGAATGTTCGCTCTAACTCCATAAAAGTTTTCCTCGGCCTGTTCGCCCTAATTGCCTGCAGGGCTCCCGTCCTTTCGCAGACCGAACATCGCAACATTAAAGCCGGTCCGGGACCCGCCGGAGTTGAACAGACTACGTTCATTTCTCATCGTCTGGGCACCGACCACGCTGAGGGCGTGACCACGCTCGACATGAACGGGGACGGACGGCCCGACATTCTAAGCGGCGCCTATTGGTACGAGAATCCTGGACCTGACGGCGGCGAGTGGAAGCGCCATCAATACAGGCAGGCTGGCACGTCGGGGGAATTCGTCTCCGATTGTGGCGAGTGGACCATTGATGTAAATCACGACGGCGCGCCCGACGTGGTGACCGCAGGGTGGATGTTGAATGGCATCTGGTGGTATGAGAATCCGAAAAAGCTGGGTGCAGAGTGGACGAAGCATTTCATTACCAACAGCTACGACACTGAAGGCGGCTGGATGGCCGACATCAATGGCGATGGCAAGCCCGACCTCATCTTTGCCCACTACAACCACTCGGGAATTATCTGGATTGATTTCTCAGGGCCGCAACCCAAAGTGCATCAAGTGGGAGGTCGCGAACAGGACGGACATGGCATCGGCGTTGCGGACATTGATGGCGACGGCAAGGCCGACATTCTGACGCCCAATGGCTGGTTTCGTCAGGTTGATGCGGCAAAAGACGAATGGGAATGGCATGCTGACTGGAAGATGGACGACGCCGGATTCCCCATCATCGGCTACGACGTTAACAATGACGGCAAGATGGACGTGATTTACGGCCAGGGCCACAGCTATGGGCTTTACTGGCTGCAGCAGGCTGGCCAAGGGGATGATCGCAATTGGGTCCGCCACACCATTGACGAGTCTTTTTCACAGGTGCATGCGCTCAAGATGGCGGATATCGACGGCGACGGCGAGATGGAACTGCTGGCCGGCAAGCGTTATCGCGGCCACAATGGCAACGACCCCGGATCCTTCGACCCTTTGGTCGTTTATTACTACAAAATCGACCGCAAAACAGGGGTTTTCACCAGATATCCGGTGTCAGTGAACGGCACGGGAGGGGCCGGAACGCAATTCGTAACCGAAGACATGGACGGCGATGGCGATATCGATATCGTGACTGCGGGAAAAACCGGGGTACATTTGTTCGAAAATCTTAGGGTGGATCGGGTCCCGAAAGGACAGAGGGAGAAAGAAGTCCTGATCGATAAGAATTGGCCGTTCCCCGATGAAGGCCCTATCGTGCACCAGGAAGAGGAACCCACGTCGCCTAAACAGTAGAAGCTGGCGAGTCAAACTCACTGCTGGATCATGTGTTGCGCAAAAGGAACCGGTGGGATGGCGGGGGGGGAAAGGCCGGGCGATGGCAGCTTGGCTAGTTCGATGGCCGGGGTCTGCAAGGCATTGCTTAGAAACTACTATTTAGGAATCTTTACAAAACTTGAAGACTATGAGCAACGCTTTCCCGGGGGCAGCATCTGAATATGTAATTAGCAGAGGCTTCCCCGAATTTAGCCCTTCCAAGTAAGGTATCCATTCCTTCTGAGGGTTCCGCAAGGAACCCCTTCTCATTGACCCCTCTGGACCTCCCTCCTATAAAATGCCTCTCGAGCGGGCCTGCTGGAAAGCAGGCCCATTCGCTCCTCTTTCGCTAAGTGACCCCCGTACAATCGGTATGTGAAGCGGTCAGCCTCTTTCCCTCAACTCGATCAAGATCTTAAGGAAATCGACGCCCTTTTTAGCGCGGCGGGGTTGGTCCGTAATCGCCGTGGAACTCCTGCCGGGATTACCCGCCAACTTCGTAAGAGCCGCGTAGAGGGTCTAACGCCTGAGGAGCTTTTTGTCGCTGCTCCTGCGCCCGTAGTTTCACCGAACGGCGCGCAGTGGCTACCTGTTTCCGACTGGATGCCTGCTAAACAATTGTCTATGAAGTGGCTTTGGCATGGATTCAGCACCCGCCGCGGTGGGGGAAGCATGGCTTATTGCGCGGAGGATTCACCGGGTGAGTTGAACCTCGGTTTTACAGCGGACGATCCACGTGAAACCGTACTGCGCAATCGCGCGCTGCTTGCCGAGGCAGTCAGTGGAAATGCGTCCACTCCGCTGGTGACGCTGCGCCAGGTTCATTCAAACCTGGTCGTCCGCGTTGGCAAAGAAGACAGCGGCCGCGAGCGCCCTTGGAAAGGGGACGGGTTCATGACGTCTGAGCCTGGCCTGCTGTTGGGAATTCAAACTGCCGATTGCATTCCGGTCCTTGTGGCGGATCGCAAACACCGGGCGGTGGCTGCCTTCCATGCCGGATGGCGGGGAACGGTGAAGCGCATCGTCGAGACGGGGATTGGACGGATGCGCCTGGAATTTGGCTCGCGCCCCGAAGACCTGGTCGCCGCTATCGGCCCCGGCAACGGAGTCTGCTGTTACGCGGTTGGCGAAGATGTTTTGTCCAGTTTCGAGTCGCAATTTGTGTATGCCCGCGAATTGATCTGCGAGGTGTACGACTCGGACCCAGTGCGAACAAAGTATCCCATGTTGTTCCTCACCCAGCGGGCCCCCGGCCACTCGCCAATCGGCCCCGCATTACACCTCAACCTAGTCGAAGCGAATCGCCGTCAACTGCTCGACGCAGGCCTGAAATCGGGCTCCATCAAGGTCGTGCACGGATGCACCAACTGCCAGAGGGATTTGTTCTTCTCGCATCGCGGATCGGGCGGCCACGCGGGCAGAATGATGAGCGTTATCGGTGTTCGCGGATAGGGGCAGGACACCGAAGAGCGCGTCCAGCACGATTATGTCCAGGAGGCGGACTGTCGCGTTGACGGGAGCGCGAGCTGCGCTGGTTGTTGCGGGCATGTTGTTGCAGGCCAGTGATACGATGATGCCATTCAGCGCAGAAAGGGACGATGACAGTAGCAACCAAGGCCGAGGTGCGCGCGCCTGCAAAAACGCCGGTTGGCTGGCGTCCCGCGCGGCCGCTCGCCGAGTTGCTGATTGCGACCCTGTTTCTCGCCTGGCCCGCGATATATAACGGCTTTCCGCTGCTTTACCCGGATTCAATGACCTACCTTGACGATGGCCGCATCGTGGCTCGAGCCATATTCCAGCACCAGTTTTCGCTTTACTACGGGATGCGGTCCTTTTTTTACAGTCTCGCGATTCTGCCGTTTCACTGGAACCAGAGTGCGTGGCCCATCGTTGCACTGCAGTGCTTTCTGGTTGCGTACGTCCTGCGCCTGGTGGTGCGCGCCGTCGCTCCCGGCTCAATGCAAAAGTTTTATCTTGGAGTGGTGTGTGTTCTGGCCGTGGTCAGCAGCGTGGGGTGGTGTGCCAGCCTGGTGCTTCCCGACATTCTGGGATCGCTGGTGTATCTTGCGATGTACCTGATTGTTTTTGCCCGCGAGTCTTTATCCCGTCGCGAGCGATGGTCGTTGTACCTGATCGCGTGGTGGGGCATTGTTTCTCACGCAACCCACCTGATGGTGGCTGCAGCTCTTTGCGTGTTGCTGTTTGGAATGCTGGCAGCAACGCATCAGCCCTTCCGACGCACAGTGCAAACGATAGGTAAGGTAGCGGCTATCGTGGCGATGGCGGCCGCAGCGCAGGTCGGTTTGAATGCGTATCTTTTCGGCCATCCTTCGCTCAATGGCGACCGCCCCCCATATCTCATGGCGCGCGTCATCGCCGATGGGCCGGGACGCATGTATCTTGAACAACACTGCGGCCAAATGAATTGGGCGATCTGCAGCCACGTTCACCAACTCAATGTCGATCCGGATCATTTTCTGTGGGACCCGGACGGTATCTGGCAAAGCGCCCCGGGCGCCGAACAGCAGCAGATGCTGCGCGAAGAACTGCCGTTGGTTATTGCAACATTTCGCGCCTATCCGCGGCAGCAACTGCGACGGTCGGCGGAGAATTGGTGGGAGCAACTGACTACTTTTGGACTCAATGATCTGGATCCAAGTCGTTGGCTCGAGGTCCAGTTTGCGACGGTTATGCCGGCTGCACAGGGAAGCTATCTTCGCGGCCTCCAGGCGCGGAACGCACTCCCGCTCGATTCAATTACGAGTTTCCAATTCGTGGTCGTAGTTGCCGCGCTTGGAGCGACTGCCGTCTTGATGTTTTTGTTTGGCCGCCGCTGTCCCCCACGCCTGGTCTGGCTCAGCGTCGTAGCGGCGTTTGTAGTGGTCGCAAACGCTGCGGTTACCGGGACTCTGTCGATGCCGGAAGACCGGTTTGAGAGCCGCGTCATATGGATGGTGCCACTGGTGGCAGAGCTGTTTGTGCTGGCGTGGATCGACAGACGTGGCAAGTCGCTTCTAGTTAAATACCGGAGGCCTTGATCGAAGAGCGCACGGGGGTGTGTCGGGTCGCGCCATACTGTAGTGCGGCGACTGCGGCTGCTGATCTCGGGGAAGAAGAACAAGCCGCGGTCCATCCGCTCAATACAAAACTAATTCCACATCAGGAAGCGGTCGCGGTGGCGGCCTCGCCTGGATTTACCAAGTCGCGCAATTCTTTCGACGGTTTGAAATAGGGGACGCGCTTGGCGGGAACTTCCACGCGCTCTCCAGTCTTAGGGTTGCGGCCAATGCGGGGATTGCGTTGCCGTATGCGAAACGAGCCGAAGCCGCGAATCTCGATCTTGTCGCCGCTCTGCAACGCGGAAATCACGGAATCGAACACCGTTTCCACGATGACCTCGCCGTCGCGGCGAGTCAGGTCGCCCAACTGGGTAACCTTTTCCACCAGGTCTGCCTTCGTCATTTTCTGGCCTCCGTCTCACAGCATAAACGCATTCGCCACATCAAGTTAAGAAAAAAGCCGATTCTCTGTGGAATTGCGTTGCTCTATTGAGGGGGTCGCTGAGGAAGTGCCGCTTTTTGAGGTCAATTATCGATCAATTGTTGCCGCGGGCGTTATGATGTCCAGAGTCTTCTTGACGAATATTTGATCGATGCTGCGTGAAGAGGGATCGAACGAACGATGCAATATCCCAAGTACAGCATTGTCATTCCCGCTTATAACGAGAGCGCGCGGATACCTGCGACGCTGGAATCGGTGGTGGCCTGTGTTCGTGCCCAGGGGTGGCCGGCCGAGGTGATCGTCGTCAACGACGGATCGACTGACTCGACAGCACAACTGGTGCGGGATTTCGCTCGCGAGGCTCCCGAGGTGCGGCTCATCGAGAACCCCGGAAATCGGGGCAAGGGGTACAGCGTTCGCTCGGGAATCTTGCAGGCGCTGGGCGAAATCGTAATGTTCACCGACGCCGACCTGTCGTCGCCAATGGAAGAGGCAGAACGCCTCTTTGCAGCGATTGCCAATGGCGCAGATATTGCGATTGGTTCGCGCTGGCTCGAGAGTGGTCGCCAGACGCATCGCCAGCCGCTTTACCGGCAGATCTTCGGGCGCTGCTTCAACGCCGTGTGCCGGATGGTGATGCGATTGCCATTCGCCGATACACAATGCGGATTCAAAGCGTTCACACGCGCTGCTGCGCAAACGGTTTTCCAACTGCAGACCATTGAACGCTGGGGTTTCGATCCTGAAATTCTTTTTATCTCCATCAAACGCGGGTACAAGGTTGTGGAAGTGCCGGTGAGCTGGGGACACGATGAACGATCACGCATGAGTTACTTGCGAGACGGCATGCAAATGCTTAAGGAGCTTGCCACCATTCGCTGGAATGCGCTTACGGGACATTACAACAAATCAATCAAGGCGCCTTTTCGAACTGGCGAAACGCGCTAGGGGTTCGTGTGCGAGAGACTACATCTAGGAGTCGTAGTAAGTAGGGTCGACGGAATTCCTGGGAGGACTTTGAATTTCATGGCTTGCTGTTTGGCCCCTCGTCTGCATCGGCTATCTCTCACTGTCATCGGCGTCTTCCTATTGCTGAGCGTCGTCCCAAGGGCACCCGCTCAGACCTTTGACGTCACCAACCTGCACCAGCCCGCAGATCTCGATACGAAGTGGCTGATTCATGCGGGAGACGACGCGGCTTATGCACGCCCGGATTTCGATGACACAGGGTGGACACTTTTCGATCCGCACTCGTCTCTAGCAAACGTGTTTCCGCAAAGACCCGAGGTCGTCTGGTACCGCCTCCGCGTCAAGGTCAACCCAGCGCAGACCGGCCTGGCACTCAACGAAAGGAACATCTCGCGGGCGTTTGAAATTTATGTCAACGGCGAGCGCCTGATCGCCTCCGGCGAGATATCTCCCTTCGTGCCTTACACGCTGAATGCACGATTGTTGGCGCGCATCCCGGACCACATTGTCAGTACCAGTTCCGTGGTCATCGCAATGCGCGTGCATCTGTCTCCTGCTGAGTGGGGGAACGGCCAGAATCCCGGCTACTATGCCAATAACCTCGCAATCGGGCAGGAGTACACGCTGTATCGCGAGAACTGGCTCTCGGTGATCGGGCAGGAATCCCTGCACTGGATCAATAATCTACTTCTGATTTGTCTCGGGCTCGTCGCCCTCGTGTTCTTCGCGGCGCAACGCCGTCAAACCGAGTATTGGTGGATCTTTGCCGTCGGCGCGCTCACATTGATGCAGTCTTTAGTGCCATTCATCTCCCTATTTCATAACCTGCCTTTGAGCTGGGAGGTGGCCAGCACTATTTTCCGTCTCGTCTCACCGTATATCTGGGTGTCGTTCTACTTTTCGTTTGTTCGCGAGCCCATCGCCTGGAAGTGGCGGTCAATCCTTATCTTTGCCGGTATCACCAATGTCGTGGGCGCCACGGCAGCAAAATTTCTATACTTGCCTCAGCCGATCCTACTGATGGGCAATCTACCATTCATCATCCTGCTATCAGTAGTGGTCCCGATCGTGCTTGCAATTCATTGGCGGCGCGGCAACCGCGAGGCGGGCATCCTGCTGGTCCCCGTCATCTTTTACAGCCTCTACATTTATGCCGAAGTGGCATTCGCAGCGATGTTCCAGTTTCCGGCCGGGCGTACGTTGGCGCTTCGCGGATTCGGCATCATTGACCAATACCCCGCTGGACCCTTCTCGCTGTCTCTCGACTACGTGGCAGGCATTCTTTCTACCGTGTCGCTAGCCGCAATCATGCTGTCGCGGTCCAACTCCATGAGCCGCCGACGGGCGCAACTCGAGAGCGAACTGGCTGCCGCACAGCAAGTGCAGCAACTGCTTGTTCCTGAACAGGCAGAGAGTGTGCGGGGCTACACGGTTGAATCTGTATATCAGCCTGCACAGCAAGTGGGCGGAGACTTTTTCCAGATCTTGCCCGCCGGCAATGGCGGCCTGTTGATCGTCATCGGCGATGTCGCGGGTAAGGGACTGTCGGCAGCAATGCTGGTTTCAGTGCTGGTGGGCGCGATTCGCGGCGTCGCAGAATATACCAAGGACCCCGCGGAATTGCTGGCTAATCTCAATGAACGTCTGGTAGGGCGCGGAGGCGGTGGATTTTCAACGGCCCTGGTCGCGCGCGTTGCGGCGGATGGCAAAGTGACGATCTGCAATGCGGGGCATTTGTCTCCGTATCTCGATGGTGTAGAAGTGGAATTGCCTGGCGCTCTGCCGCTGGGTGTGACGAGCGCCTCTACCTACGAGACAACCGAGTTTTATATCGAACCAGGAGTCGTCTTACTTTTTATTCAGATGGCGTGGTCGAGGCGCAAAGCGCTAAGGGCGAGTTATTTGGGTTTGAGCGCGCCCGCGCATTGTCGACGCAGCCAGCTCTGGCAATCGTCGAAGCAGCGAAGCAGTTTGGCCAGGAAGACGACATCACCGTCGTCACCATTACGCGCGACGCAGCCATCGCCAGCGCGGCATAGTCTCTAAGTTTCACGCGCGATTGAGTCAAAAAGGAAGGGCTCCGGGTGACCGGAGCCCTTCTTGCAGGTTTTATGATTCTCTTACTTCGAGTAGCGATCTTTGCGAGTTGAATCCTCGATCCGGGTTGAAACGTCGCCACGAGTTGAATCCTCGCCCCGTGTGGGGTCCTCGACGCGCAGCTCTTCGTGACGCACTTCATCGCTGAGGTCGCGAACTTCTTCAACCGCACGTTTGCCGACGGATACATCTTCCCGAACTACGGTGTCCTTGCCGATGGAGGCCCGCTCTTCGGTAAGCGGGATACGAATTTCCTGCTCACCGATATTGCCCGTAACGGCTTGCGAGCCGCTGACCGGATGGCGCTCGATCACGAGTTCTTCGCGGGTTACCGGGACCTGTAGCGTCTGGTTTTCCGTAACGACTTCTTTACGCACACGAACTTCACCACGGTTCACGGTTTCTTTGTGAACGCGCAAGATTTCGCCGAGCAGTTGAATGTTCTGCTGGGCACCTTGCCGTGCTCTTGGGCGATCGTTGGCAGCAAAATCGTCCCGACCCGTCGTATCGTAGTCTTCGCGCGCAGTCTCCTTGGGGTAGTCGCCTTCCTGCGAGGCTTCGTCGGTGGTGTCGGCGTAGTTGTAGGTGGCTGCGCCCTCACCAAGATCGCCGCCATGCTCGGCGAGAATGGCTTCCGCCTCAGCAGTGCGGTTTCCTGCCTTCACCGTCACGACTGCCCCTTTGTCTTCGTTGCCGAAGCGGTGGGAGAAGTAACGCGAGCGATCGTCCGGTACATCCAGACCTTTGAAGGACTCGTGCAGATCGGAAGTGTTGTAACCCTGCGGCGAGTCATAGCCTTCGTCGAAACGATTGGTGTCGGCCATGCGAGAACTGTCGGCAGGATTACGCGTGATTTCGTGCGTGGCCAAATCACCCTGGGTTCGTTCATCGGCGTACGGCTCGGCCTCATTGCCGGTAAACCAGCCCTTGATTTTATCCCAGGTGGATTCTTCGTTTCGACCAACTTCTGTATGGGAGGCGGTTGTAGCACCGAAGGTGCCGGCGCGGTGGGCGACGCCCAAGTGGGCGGACGAAAAGCCAGCTGCCTGTAAGGCCTCAACGGCCTGCCTTGCATCAGCGTTGTCTTCAAAATAAGCGGCGATAGTGCCGGTTGAAGCGTAAGTCTCGGCCATAGAAAACCTCTTGATTTTGTGGAATTTGGGATTTACGGAATTGCTCGTACGTGCAATGCGGCTTTGGATCGTTCACGAAGCCGTGTGGTATTTGGTCTTTCCTGCAGTCCTAAGATGCATTCGATTGGATATGGTTGCAGCGCGCGCGATCAGAGCCTGATGAAAAAATCCCAGTATTTCAAATGGCTTTGTTCACTCGCAGGAAAGCATGAAAGATGGTGCAATGGGGGTTGCAAAACTGCTTCAAGCCGTAGCCGTTTGCTCCTCTTGCTCGAGTCCTCGCGCTGCGATTTCGAATTCGCGAATTTTATATTTTTGAATTTTTCCTGAAAGCGTGGCAGGAAAGTCATCGACGAAGCGCACGTGTTCAGGGATCTTGTAATACGCGATCTGTCCTTGACACCAGGTTCGAATTTCTTCCTCAGTAGCATTTTGCTCGGGCCGCAGGCGTACCCATGCAACCACAATTTCGCCCAGACGCGCGTTGGGAATGCCGACGACCTGCGCCTCGCCCACTTTTGGATTGGTGTATAGAAATTCCTCCACCTCACGGGGATAAATGTTTTCACCGCCGCGGATGATGACGTCGCGGGAACGGCCGGTCAGGTGGATGCACCCGTCCTCATGCATAATGCCCAGGTCGCCGGTGTGCAGCCAGCCGTCCGGCTTAACGACGAGTGCAGTTCCTTCTTCGTCGCCATCGTAGCCTTTCATGACCGCGTAACCGCGCGCGCAGATTTCACCCTGCTCACCGATGGGCAGCGTCACGCCAGTCGTAGTCGAGATGACGCGAATTTCAGTTTGGGGCATGGCGCGGCCCACGGTTTTGACGCGAATGTCAATCGAGTCCCCGGCGTCGCTCATGGTCACCACGGGGGATGTTTCAGTCTGGCCATAGGCGATGACCAGTTCGCCGATGTGCATCTCGTTGAGCACACGCTTCATCAATTCCACCGGGCAGGGCGCGCCGCTCATCATGCCGGTGCGCAGGCTAGTTAAATCGAAGCCGGCAAAGTCGGGTAAGCCAAACTCCGCCACATACATTGCGGGAACGCCGTAGACCGAGGTCGCGCGTTCGTCGTGTACCGCCTGAAGTGTTGCCCGTGCGTCAAATGTCCAGTTGGGCAGAATGAGCGCCGCGCCGGAATTGAGTGCGCTCATTGTGCCGATCACGCATCCGTAGCAGTGAAACAGCGGCACCGGCACGACGATGCGGTCCTGCTCGGCGTAGTGAAATCCCTGCGCCAGGAACTGGCCGTTATTCACGATGTTGTGGTGCGTAAGCATTACGCCTTTAGGGTGGCCCGTGGTCCCGCTGGTGTATTGAATATTGGCAATGTCGTCAACCGAAACGCGGTCGGGCAAACGGCCCGGAGCGTCGAGCATAGCGGTCCATTCCGGCGAGTCGAAGTAGATGGCGTGTTCCAGTTCCAGCGTTAGTCCGTGACGCGCCCGGTTGAGTATTTCTTCGTAATCGGCCCGCTTGTCGGTATGCCACAAAAAGAGGGCTTTCATGCGCGAGCGCGTGAGGGTGTACCCAAGTTCGTGGGATCGATAGGCTGGGTTCACATTCACGAGGGATGCACCGGCGCGGGCACAACCCATGTGCATCATGATCCATTCAATGCAGTTGGTAGACCACAGTCCGACACGATCGCCTCGGCGAATGCCCAACGACCAGAGTCCCCGTGCCACACTGTCGGCTGCCTCGCTTAACTCGGCCCAGGTCATGCGCCTTGACTGGTGACGGGACGCAACTGCGAGGCGATCGGGAAAGCGATGAGCAGTGCGGTGAAGCAGGTCGCCGATGGTGAGTTCAAGCAGCGGACGATCGGGGCCGCGTGCATAGCTGAGCGAAGCAAGCATTTCATCCACCGGCATGAGTCAGAGCCCTTCGCAACGAACGAAGTTTATCCCTTCGTATCACGTTAAAGTGTGATCTGACTCACAGCGACTGTATATGCAGCAGGTCGATCCTGTCGTCATGTCGAATACGCGGCGGGAATTTTTGCAATCTGGTACAGCGCTTGCCCTGGGGCTTGTTGGCGCAGCGGCAACAAAGGTGAGGGCGCAATCCGGGGCGCCTTTTCCAAGCTTGAGCCATGCGGCCAAGGCCATCGCATTGCCGGGCGCGGGAAGCGACGCGATCCGGGTCCCCACGATCCAGGTTCCCACAATGAAGTTTGGCGGCGTTGAGATTGGACGGATGGTCATGGGCGTCAACCCCTTGTATGGGTTCGCGCATTACAACGCCAACTTCGGCAGGTCCATGGCCGATTGGTACACGCAGGACAGGGTGTGCGAAGTGCTGCATCGGGCCAACAGCTTTGGCATCAATGCATTCAATTACGTCAACATGGGCCGCGCCCCGCATGATTTGACGCGGTTCAATACCGAGGGCGGCAAGATGCACCTGATCATCCAGGTTACAGCGAGCGATGATGCGGCTGCTCTGCACAGAGATCTTAAGCCGCTGGCGTTGCAACGGCGGGGCGAGGAAGTCGACGCGGCGTTTCAAAGCGGCAATATGGCCGGTGAAAGAGAATGGTGCAAACGCGCGCGCGACCTCGGTGTGCTGGTGGGCGTGGGCACGCACAAGCCTGAAGTGATCGAGTTCATAGAAGAGCAGGGCTGGGACGTCGATTTCTATGCCGGGTGCGTTTACAACCGCACGCGCACCGCGGCGGAGTGGCAGAAAATGCTGGGCGGTCAAATGCTTGAGATGCCTCACGAGATTTATCTTCAGAGCGATCCGGCGCGCATGTACAAGGTGATGCGGCAAACAGCCAAACCCTGCTTCGCATTCAAGATACTCGCGGCAGGACGACTGGCAGATGGCGATGTGGAGAAGGCGTTCAGGACGGCTTTCGCCAGCATCAAGCCGATCGATGGCGTGTTTGTTGGCATGTTCCCTCAGCGCAAGGATGAAGTGAAAGAGAATGTCGAGTTGGTGCAGAGAATTCTTGCCGGCGCGTGAGATAGCGACATGGTGGGGGCTCCCAAATTTCTAACGAGATCAGGCCGAAGTTGGAATCTTTAGGAATAACTGCGTCCCTCGCGTCTAGATCGGGAAGCTGATTGAACGCGTGCCCTTAAAGATTCTCCCAATTAGTGTGTCAACGCTGCGGTGCTTCCCACTGCCCGGTCTCGCCGGAGCGGAACACCGCTTCGATCACGGCCATGTTGGCGATGGCGTCTTCGAGCGGCACCGGCACCTCGGTGTTTTCTATAACAGCTTTTGAGAATGCATCGCCCTGCATGGTGTACTGATCGGCTGTCGGGAAGGTCTCTGTCGTGGTGTCTGCGCCGAACAAGTCTCCGCCTACATCGACGAGCAGACGGGTCGGCCGGTCTTTGGGTGCATTGAAGGGAATTTCAATTTCGATACGCCCTTTGGTGCCTATAAACTGCATGCGCTGATGAGGCACCAGTTGCGTGCTACAGGTGAAAATGGATTGGCCACCGGGAAAGTCCAGAATGGCCGATGTCAGCCGGTCAATTTTCATCTTTGGGTCGCGTTCGACCAAACCGACGACACGGGTCGGTTCCTGCGCAAAGGCAAATCGCGACGCATGAATGCAGTAGCAGCCAATATCGAGCAGCGCGCCTCCACCCGACTCTAGCTTGTTGCGAATATTGGCTGGGTCGTCGTTGAAGTAGCTGAAGAAGCCGACCACCGAACGCAATTCGCCGATGCGCCCCTCGCGCAGCAATTCGCGCAATCGCAGCCACTGCGTAAAGCTGCGAATCATGAATGCTTCGCCGATCTTGACTCCAGTTTTGGCGCGTACTGCGAGCAAAGTTTTCGCTTCGGCAACGGTCAGGCTCAGCGGCTTTTCGCAGAGCACGTGCTTACCCGCTTCGGCGGCCTTGATGGTCCACGGCACATGCAGTTGATTGGGCAGCGGATTATAAATTGCATCAATGTCGGGGTCGGCCAGCAACTCTTCATAGGACCCGTAGGCGCGGGCTATGCCCAGCGAACGCGCTGCTTGCAGTGCCCTGGCTAGATCGCGCGAGGCGATGGCCTCCACTCTCGAATACTGACCCTGCTGCATGCCTGGCAAGACCTTTTTAAGCCCGATATTCGCGGTACTGAGAACACCCCAGCGGAGCTTCGTCGACATAGCCAAATGATAATGGCTGCGCATGCGGAGATTGTGCTAACCGTCGCAGCAAATGCGCGACGGTCGACCTGAGATTACATAAATATGAAAAACCATAGACTTAGCTCCTGCATCTGGAAAACAGGATTCCATCCACGTCGATAGCTAGCAGACAAATCTTTAGTAATGTGTTATTTAGAAAAAACTTTAATTTGGTCCGTCAATTGCTTCTAAGATTTCGAGTTTCTTCCTCTTCTCCGATTTTGCTTTTTAGCTGATTCACCGTGTGGCGAGCCGGAAGTCCCGCCTGACCAAAGTCCGCGTATCTCAACCTTGGCCATGCTAGAGCTGCCCATTCACCCAAACCGTTTTTGGAGGTTCGCAAAAAACACCATGAAAAAGTGCCTTTACTTGTCGTTGCTGTCTCTGCTGTTCATCTCTGCATTTACGTCAAAACTTTTTGCCCAGGCCACTGCGAGCGGCACGGTGCAAGGCACAGTGTCCGATGCGTCTCAGGCGGTAATTTCGCACGCTGAGGTGACGATCAAGAGCCTTACTACGGACGCCAAACGTTCGATGTTTACCAACGGCTCGGGAAGCTTTCGCTTCGATCTGCTTCCGGCCGGCCGATACACGGTGACCGTATCGAGCGCTGGGTTCTCGACTGTGGTAGAGAACATAGAATTGCTGGTAGGCCAGACCGCAAGTGCAAATGCGACCCTGGTGCCCGGCGCGACTTCGCAGACAGTAGAAGTGACCGGCACCAATCCATTGGTGGACGTGTTGAAGACCAGCGTCAGTGAGGAAATTACCCCCACCGAAGTGCAGGAACTGCCGATGGTGGGCCGCGATGTGGCGAACCTGGCGTATCTCGCGCCCGGCGTGAAGGCGGCGGATTCCTATGACCCGACCAAGAACCGCTACGCAATTCTGTCAGTGAATGGCGATGGCGGCCGCAACGTCAATGTGACTGTCAACGGCGTCGATAACAAGGACAACACTGTCGGCGGACCGGTGATGCAGTTGCCGCTCGAAGCGGTCGAAGAGTTCCAAATCAGCACGCAGCGCTTCTCTGCTGAGAATGGCCGCTCTGAGGGTGCTGCCATCAACATCATCACCAAGCGTGGGTCGAACGCGTTTCACGGATCGGCATTCGGCTTCTTCCGCGACAGCGCTTTGGATACCGATGAGAAGCAGGCGGACGGTGCCGGTGGGCAGGTCAGTGCGCACCCCGCCTACAGCCGGCAGCAGTTTGGCGGATCCATCGGCGGGCCCATCAAGAAGGACAGAGCTTTTGTGTTTTTCGCTCTCGAACGCGAGCGTGAACACCAGGGGCTAGAGGAAAACATCAAGTCCTTTAATGAATTGACCGCGGCAAAGTCTTTCTTTGCGGGCGATAATCCCGCCGCGTCCATCCCACGTCCCTTCTTTGAGACTCGCTACAACGGCCGCATGGATTACGCTTTGACCGACAAGGAGAGCGCCTACATCAGCTATACATCGCAAGCCAACAACAGCTTGAACGATCAATCAGACGGCACGGGCGATCTGAACAATGGCAATTTCACTGTCAATCATCTGCAACTGGCGAACTTCACGCTGAACTCCATATTGTCAGACAGTACGGTCAACCAGGCGACCTTTGGATTCCAATACTGGAACAACTTGATTGCCAGCAACATCAGCGCGCCCCTCGTCACGTTCCCGAGCGCGTCTTTTGGAACCAACACCAACGTGCCGCAGCAGTCGTTTCAGCGCAAGTGGCAATTTAAAGACGACTTCTCAAAGGCCGTCGGCAAGCACACCTTCAAGGGCGGACTTGACTACATTTGGAATCCAGTGGAGGGCGGCTTCTTTGAATTCAGCTCAACATTGGAAATCGACTTCACCGCCAACCCGTCGACAATTCTCGGTGATCCGGCTACCTACCCGCAGGGCTTCTCGTCTCCGGGCGCAGTTGTTGGCATGGCCCAGGCAAATGGCAACCCGTACTTCCTCGTGGCCACCAAGCAGTTGGGGTTCTACGGACAGGATGATTGGAAGGCCAGCCAGCGCCTGACTCTTAGTCTCGGCCTTCGCTGGGACAAGGACTTTAACATGATCGGCGGCTCGGATGTTAAGGCCAGCCGTACCTATCAGGAACTGGTCGCGCTCAACGATCCCATTTCCAATCCTTATGTCCGCAAGCTTCCGCACGATGACAATCTTGATTTCAGTCCTCGTGTGGGCTTTGCCTATGATCTAACCGGCAAAGGCAACCATGTGCTGCGTGGGGGTTTCGGTCTGTACTACGGTAACGTGTTCCAGAACATTCCTTTGTTCATGGAGCAGATGGCGAACCCAACGGTGTTTCAAACCGTTCTCAGCTTGTCTAGCCCGACGGACGCTGTTCCTGGAACAGGTAAGACTCTGGGACAATGGCAGTATGGCGTCGATCCCATGCCAACCATTCCTCCGCCCTCCACTACGTTGGCCGAGGGCAGCGTAGGGCGCCTCATCGATCCCAACTACCGCAACCCGGTAACCGAGGAATTCAATGCCGGCTACACCTGGGCGATCAATCACAGCAGCGCGCTTGAGGTGGAGTACACGCACGTTCTCGGTCTGCACGAAAACAAAACCATGAACGTCGACCAGAAAATTCCGATCAATGGCGCGATTGCCCGCCCTCTGGATGCGGCGTTTGCGGCCTCTAATCCACACCAGCCTAAATTGGTGAGCGTACGCGACGAGCAGTCGATCGGCCGATCACATTATGACGGCTTCAACTTCAGCATGCGCGAACGCATGGCGCGTCATCTGCAGCTGCAGGGCAATTACACCCTGGCGTGGGCGTACGGGTACGGGACCGGCGGCGGATCGTTCCGCAACTATCCCCGTCTGTCGACTGCTCCGTTTGCCAGCTATGAGTGGGGTCCCTCGCCCAACGATGAACGCCACCACGTAACCATCAGCTCGGTGGTTGATCTGCCCAAGGGATTTGAGATTGCGCCTATCCTGCAATATGGATCGGCACGGCCTTACCCGCTGACCAACTCGGGCAACACCCTGAACACGGGTGGCGGCACGGCGCTTGCTGTGGTGGTTCCAACCGCTGATCCGACAAACTACCTGGCGTTCTCTGGTGACAATAAGGGTGCACAGAACTGCTTCTACGGTCTCAACGGTGCGGCCCAGGCTTGCACGATTTCAAAGTACGATCCACTGCGCGGCGATCCGTTCTTCCAACTCGATATGCGCCTGGCAAAGAACTTTCACTTCAGCGAAAAGACGAATCTGCAATTGGTAGCGCAGGCGTTTAACCTCACGAATCGCGCCAACTACGGCAACAACTTTGGCAACAGCATCGCGTCGCCGGGTACGTTCGGTCATCCGGTGGGCTTCATCGCCCCGGCGGCCACGACCATTCCTCGCTCTACCTGGGGCGAGTTTGGAGCACGCTTCACGTTCTAGCGGATACGAGCACGACAAAGCAAAGGGCGGGCGCTTCGGCGTCCGCCCTTTTGCTTGATGAATAACCCTGTTTTGCAACGGCATGGCTCTACATGCTGCGAAAAACCATCTGTGGCGCCTCGCGCCGTTACGTTTCTACAACTGAACGGGCTTGACCTCAATCAGGGCTTCGATTTTCTGCAGTGCTTCGATTACCGAGGCAGATACGGGCGCGTCGACCTGCACCACGGCCAGCGCGTGCGCCGGCTTGGCCCCGCTGCGTTCGCGGCCTAAGGCGAAGTTGGCAATGTTCACGCCTTGTTCGCCGAGGATCGTACCGATCTTTCCAATCACACCGGGCACATCGAGGTTGCGGCATACCAGGAGATTGCCCTCAAGCGGAGCCTCAATATCAATGCCGTCGAACTCAAGCAAGCGCGGCTGTTCCCCGTGAATCACCGTGGCAGTGGCGTGATGTATGCCCGTGCTCGCATGCAGCTCGATGGTCAGCACCGTTGCCGCCCCGCCGCGATGGCTTTCCTGCTTTTCTTCGTGGATGCGAATGCCGCGCTCGCCGGCGACTGCCGCCGCGTTGATGCGGTTTACGTTTTCTGAGCCTTGCAGCAACCCTTCAATTGCGGCATTGCGCACGAGGTCGGTCTTCGCGTCAACCAGCGCGCCGGCGTAGGTCAATTGAATCGCCTCGATACCGCCCTTGCCGGTCTGCGCCAGGAACGAGCCGAGTCGCCCTGCGAGATCGATATAAGGCGCAAGCTGCACGTATTCCTCGTGGCTCAGGGAGGGGAGATTGACCGCATTTTGCACCACGCCAAGCTTCAAATACTCACGCACCTGCATCGCGATCTGAATGCCGACCGCCTCTTGCGCCTCTGCGGTCGAACCGGCGATGTGCGGCGTCAAAATCACATTGTCTAATGCGGCGTACGGCGAATCTTTGGGCGGCTCCACCGCAAAGACATCGAGCGCTGCGCCGGCAACCTGGCCGGATTTGAGAGCCGCCACTAGCGCAGCGTCTTCGACCAACTCGCCGCGCGCGCAATTGATGATGCGAACGCCCTTTTTCATTGCCGCGAGATTTTTGGCGTTGATCACTCCTGCTGTTTGTGGCGTGAGTCCAACGTGGAGCGTGATGTAGTCGGAGCCTGCAATCAACTCGTCGATAGCGACCAGCTTGATGCCGTTTTCGCGGGCCACGGCAGCGGACACGAAAGGGTCGCTGCCCAGAATGTCGAGGCCAAATCCGCGGGCGCGCTTGGCCACTTCGAGGCCGATGCGACCGAGCCCCAGGATGCCGAGCGTCTTGCCGCGCAGTTCCGCACCTTGCAGGCTTTTCTTGTCCCACTTGCCCGCATGCATGCTTGCGTTGGCTGCGGGAACTTTGCGCGCCAGGGCCAGCATCAAGCCAATAGTCAACTCGGCGACAGCCACAGCGTTCGCGCCTGGTGTATTCATCACCACGACGCCGCGGCGGGTGGCTGCAGCGGCATCAATGTTGTCTACGCCCACGCCGGCGCGGCCCACCACGCGCAGCTTCGGCGCATGCTCCATCAACGCATCGTCAACCTGCACCGCAGAGCGCACGACCAGCGCGTCGGCATCAGCCAATGCCGCGGGCAGACCATTGGGCAGTTGATCGTGGGTCAGCACTTCCCAACCCGGCTCGGCCGCGAATACAGCGAGTGTAGCCGGCGAAACTTTTTCAGCCAAAACGATTTTCATTGTCTCTCCCTTTGCTTGCGGGGCGCTTTCGTACTGATCGAAGCGAATGCTGTGTTTCTCGCACAGCAACTCAAACATGCGCATGACAGCGGCGTGCGGCTTGCCTTCTCCGCGCTCATATTTCCAGATGGAGTTGGGGTGCACGCCTAACCGCTCGGCCATCTCGTATTGATAGAGATCAAGCTGCTTGCGCGCGATGAGCAGCTTTTCTCTGAAATTAAGTTCGCCCATGAAGTCCCTTCAACCATTAGTGCGAGTCAGCCCTTCACGAAAAGCCGCCTCGCTTCGCACCTGTCCGCGGAGTTAG
>JANXYB010000065.1 GCA_025350325.1 Acidobacteriaceae bacterium | reverse complement strand
GGCGCAGTCCCGCCCTTAAGAGCGTGGTATTGATTTGCAAAGATCGCGTGCGCACCAGACGATGATAATGCGTAAACGGCCCAGACGCTGGAATGCCGCTGCTCCCGCATGTCCATGCGAAAACAACGGCATTCTGCGTGACTCGGTTAACGAATTTGACTCGCGCGTTGGCTATCGGGCGCGCGGTGAGGAACGAACCGGAGCACTTGAGCTGACCGACGACGAGCCAGATGACCGCGAATTGCTTGAGCCGCTGTTGACTGACCGCTGATCAGCCACTGACTCCCCCATCGAAGAGCGCGGCGGCGCCTGTCCCATGTGCATAGATACGGGCACGATGTTGGAGTGCGCCGAGGACCGCCCGCCGTCTGGCGTCGCAGCCTCAGTGCTGATGTAAATGTTGGTGCTCACAGAACCCCGCTCAATTGCATGTTGCGAGATTTTGTCCAGTTTCCCCAAGCCGTCGCGAGGAACACCCATTCCTGCCGAATCCTTCCTGAAAACGAAAGACTCATTCGAGGCTGCTTCGGAACGGATCAACGGCCTCAAGTTTACCGCACTGATGGTCGGCTCGCCCATGCGGGGAGGATGGACGGGCACTCCGGGAAGGCGATGCAATCCACCACTCGGCGCTGCGATGGCCATAGTGTTGTTCAGTCCGTTCCATCCGCCGCCCGGCTGCCAACCCCAACCTGCGCTGGGGCAATACGCCCACGTGCCAGAGTGATATGGCGTCCATCCCCAGGGGTAGGGCGAGACCCACGAGTAGCCCGCGCCCGGATAGTAAGCGAAAGCGCCATTTGAATAAGGCTCCCACGATGCGCTGGCGAAGTAGGGACGCCACATTGAGCCGCAACCCGCGGCATTCATGAAGCTTCCGTAATTCATCATGTCGTTCTGGCCGTACGCATAGGGAGAGCTGGAGAGAGCCGAATATGCAGCCGTTCTCGCATGATATCCAGCAGCATTCTTGTCCCATCCGTCGAGCGGGTCAGGCGCGATGTCTTTAGCGATCGTAGGCGTACCTTGCTCTTGTAGAGCGAGCGTCACCGTTTTCTTTTTGCCTATATCCGTAACGCCTGACGGTCCATTGATCCGTACCGTCCCGTCAAGCACTGCAAACTTCGCCTGCGCGTGATCGATTTCCAGACGAACGTGGCTGGCAGGGAGCAATTCGAGTTTCTGTTGCCCAAACAGCATGGTGAACTCGTCGGCTTTGGCACCCTTGACCAAGCTCACGTACGCCATACCTTTTACAAGGTGAGCAGACGAAGCTGTAGCGCCGCTTGAAAGGCGTTCGAGTTGCGGAAATTCAACCACCGAATCGGGCGCCAGGCGAAGAGTGCTGTTATCTTCGAACTCCACCTCGGCAACGCCCAGGCCGGTTTTCAGCCGGCTTTTTTCGACAATTGGCAGGTTGGCCATGGCGGGTTCAAATCCGCGGCCCGTATTGCGATCAAGTTCGACAGCTCCTCTAACCTCGCTCAGGCGAACGATGCGGACCTTGGAACTCTGGGCGGACGGAGCAGGTTGGCTAATGGTCTGGGCGGGCAGGGTTGCGGCGAGCAACAGTGCCGATAGGGCGGTTGGAACGATGTGCGCGGAGATCTTAATCATGTCCGCCTCCTTTAGGAGTTTGTGGCGAACTTTCTCTAGAACGGGAACGCTCGAGCTGGCCTCGTAAGAGCAGGATGCGTTGGCTGAAATGCTAGCACGAACTGCAAACGCCTGATGCAGATAGTTTCAGCAAGCAGTATTCCATGCCGCGCGTTATCAGTTGTCACCCAATTGTCAGAGACGGCGGCCCACGAGATTGAGCCCGTCGCGGCCTGCATCATTGAGATGGACAGCGAAGCGCCTTATCGAGGTTGTATACTCCACGAGTTATGCAAGTATTCGCAATCCTTCCTGCCGCTGGTCTGGGCACCCGCATGGCCGGACCGCAGCCAAAGCAATTTCTTTCGCTGGATGGTGTTCCCATCCTCATTCATTCGCTGCGCGCCTTTGCCGCCGTCGAGCGGGTCACAGCCATTTACGTTGCTGTTCGCAAGCCAGAGATGGAACGCGTGGAGTCCCAGGTGCGCGAGGCAGGCTTTGGCGATCGCGTTCACATAGTTGAGGGCGGCGATAACCGTCAGGAATCGGTGGTTCACGCATTGGCCGCAGTGCCTGCGGAGGCAGACGACATCGTATTGGTACACGACGCCGTGCGCCCGCTCATCGACACCGCGACCATCGATCGCACCATCGACGCAGTGGTGGAATTTGGCGCCGCCATCGTCGGCATGCCCGCAGTTGACACCATCAAGCATGTTGAACGGACGGCCCACGGAGCGCTCATCACCGCGACCATTCCTCGCGAAGTCGTCGTGCTCGCGCAAACTCCCCAGGGCTTCAGGTTCGGCCTGTTGCAGAAAGCGCTCAACGACGCCATTGCGGATGGCTTTGTAGGCACCGACGAAGCCTCGGTCGTGGAGCGCGCCGGATTGCCCGTAGCCGTGGTCCACGGGTCTCAGGTTAATCTGAAAATAACGCAGCCGGGTGACCTGGAGTTAGCCGAATTTTATCTGCATCAGCGCGCCCGCTGATCCCGCACACAGAAACAGGCAGAGACAGATTATGGAGACAAGAATCGGATTTGGCTGGGACTCGCATGTTTTTAAAGCCGGGGTCCCGCTGCGCATCGGTGGCATGACCCTTGAACACCCCGAAGGCCTGGCCGGTCATTCCGACGGCGACGTGCTGCTGCATGCCATCACCGATGCGCTGCTTGGCGCCGTGGCGGCCGGGGATATAGGCACCTACTTTCCTCCCGATGACCCGCGTTGGAAAGACGCAAATTCGGTCATCTTTCTCAACCTCGCGCTTGAAGAGCTCCACAACGCGGGCTTCCGCATCGTCAATATCGACACTACCCTCGTGCTCGCCGCCCCCAAAATCGGCCCCGTGGCCGGGGAAATGCGCGTGTGCGTGGCCGACTTGCTCGGCATCGACATGGATCAGGTCAGCATCAAGGCAAAAACTCCCGAAGGCATGGGCCTGGACCATGTGGCCCAGTGTCATGCCGTTGCGCTCGTAGAACGCACCATCGAGGCTGACGAATTGAAAAGTATGAGTGCGGTCATCGAAACCCAGAGACAGCTCGAAGATGTGGTCGAAGATTTGCTCAGCTCAGTGCACGGCGTTCCAAAGAAACGCACCATTGCCCCGGTCTATGACACCGAAGACATTACCTGAATTTGAGGTCTGAGCGACCGATGATTTAACGAAGATCTCCGCCGATCAAGTCCTGCTTGTTTGGCCGCCAATCCATATAGCGCGCAAAGAATGCAACGGATAGTTGCTTTTTTGCCGCAGCCTGCTCTTCGTATACGGCTCGCTCACGCATAATGTTCAAGCGAAAATCTTCTTCAGGTGTGACTATGCCATTCATGATCAAGCCTCTTTTTATATTCTTGTTTCTTGTCGGCGCGTCGGCCGTGTCAATCGCCGAAAGCGAGGCCGACTGGCAAACGCCTGCCGAAGCGGCTCACTACCGCGCGACGCCGGATTATGCCGCGACCACCGCCTACCTGGAACGGGTCGCCGCGGCTGCGCCTAAGCAGGTTCGCATTGAGAACTTTGGCAAGACGGGCGAAGGTCGCGATCTTAAGGTCGTGATCGCATCGCGCGATGGTGTATTCGATCCCGCCGCGATCCATGCGTCTGGCCGCGCCGTCCTGCTGGTGCAGAATTCAATTCACGCCGGCGAAATGGACGGTAAGGACGCTTGCCTTGCCCTGTTGCGCGACATCGTCATCACCAAAACAAAACAGGCCCTTCTCGATCATGTCGTCTTTGTCTTCATCCCCGTGTACA
>JANXYB010000052.1 GCA_025350325.1 Acidobacteriaceae bacterium | reverse complement strand
CAGCTATCCCGGTACATCAAAAGCTGCGCTACACTACAATCCAACTGGTACAAAAGACCGGGCACGCCACATCCGGGAATTTGTGCCAGATTTGATGACCCGGTTCCGTCTCCATCTCGGCCACCGGCTCACCCTTCGCCGAACGGAAGTGCAGGTTGAGAAGCAGCGACCGGAGGGCAAGGATTTCTCCCAGCGCGACCTCGCCGGAGTCCACGCCCGAACTTGCGCCCAGTTCCACCGGCGCGGCCAGCAGCGCCTCCCGAACCCACTCCGCCAGCCGCATCCCGGCTCCACGCGCACGTTCCTCCAGCAAGGCGAACTCCGCCTCGCTGACCTTCGTGCCGACAGACTTCGTGCGCAACGGTGGCTTCATAGAGCACCGCCTGATCTGGATTTTGGATGGGAGTTTAGATCGTGGCCGCACACTGCCTGTGCGTCGATGACAAGACAGCAAGGGGGCCGGAGGCGGGCTAAGGGACTGAGACTCAACAGGTTCCCCTACAGCAACGTGCGCTCGCCTCTAGCATAACGCCAACATAGATGTTTTTGTCTATTAGCCGTGTTTTCAGCAAGTTCCCGCACAGCAACCTAAGGTTGCTGTGCAGCTCCCATTCTGGGGTGACGTGTCATAGTCAACCCGATGCCGTAGGCAGCGTTGATTTTCTGTCGGTCGCCAAGGCTCCCGATGGAAGGCTCCAGACGCAGCAAGGCCGCCTCCGAAGAGACGGCCTGCTACAGAGATCGCCGATCTCACATTGGCCTGTGCATTAAACCCAATCCAGTCACCATTGTCATGCAGAGACAGAAGAGCTCTAGTTCACGGTCTTTCTCTTTAGCCATGCGGGCCCAAAGCGCACCAAGCAATACCAAGAGCGCTATGCCATCGTAGTGAAGGTCAACGCTCATCGCTCTCCATTCCGTAATCATCTGAAACAGGAGAATAAGCCAAGCGGCGAGGAAGATGAGCCAAGAGCCAAACCGCATCATTTTCACACTAAGAACAGACATTCCGAGCCTCCCACATCCCAAGTAAACTGGTTGGTTTCAATAGAAACAACCTTTAGCGAGTGCAACTCCATTCTCGATTAAGGCGGAGAAACCAAAGGTTTCGAAGACTGGACCAGTGACGGGAGCAGTGATCGGGTACTTGGTTGCTATCAATTTAGCAGAAGTCGCTATATATGCGTCTGCTTTACCCCAGTTCTTCCATTGTTGACATGTGGGCGGGGTCAAAGGGTGAGACCAGGAATTACCCTGCGGTGCTGCTGGTGCTGGCGGCGGTTTATTTGGGGCAATACCAAATGGACAAGTGGCAAACCCCATCGTACGCATATTCGCCACTACTGATCATTGCAATGTTCTTGGAGACTATTGTTGATGGTCTCGGAATCATCAGGAGCATCACCCACGATCAAGGTCACGTGATTGCGGAAAGTCTCGGTTATTCCTCCATCCAGACAGACAGTCACATCATGCGGATCGTTCCAGATGATTTTCTTCACCGTCAGATTCCCTCCCTCCAGCACGAGCAGTCTCTTGGCCTCTCCATTTCGCTCGAAGTGCGCATACACCCGAGTGGTATCTGAGGCCGGGCCCCCTGCCTTGAAGGTTTCCACCGTATAGAACACCCCGACAGTGGGAGATTTGATCGTGATGACGCGGTCAGGTTTAGCGCATCCCGAAATGAAGCTGCCCAGCAAAACCGTGAGGAGGCAATATCTCTTCATGGCTTGCACCCATTTGATGCCAATGCCGCATTTCTAACTGAGGCTGCGCTTGCATCGGAAAACATCGGACCTGTGAGAGAAGAGAAACTCTTCGAGCCAAACGCTGCCGACAACACACCATAGACTCCAGCGCCTGCGTCCAACTCCCAATTGGGCAAGATACCTGAACCAATGGCGTAGTAAGCAAAGTTCCCTGCTTGTCCTAAAGTGGCCCCGTTGCCGCCCTGACCTGCGACGCCGTTCTTGAAGTCTATCGGCCCATGAGGTTGCGCAATGGCGTAAAAGGCTCCTGTGGTCTCGCCGAGCGGGTTTTGATTATTGGGATTATTGAGAGCTTCGATTGCGATACTCTGCAACTGATTTCGGTATTGATTCACCACTTGGCCGACGGTCTGACCATTTGGGAGCACCGTGCTGCAACTCACGTTATTTGGGGCGATCATGGCTCTACCTGCGGACATCAGCCCCAAAATACAATGCTTTCGACGAGAAAGAGCGATGAATATGCACTCCACAATACTCGAAGAAGAGACTGCACAGATAGCAGCCCCTCTCGTTCGGGGCTGCTGTCCGGCAGTAAGGGCAGCTTCCTAGTTCCATGCTCTTTCATCAAACGACTTCTCTCAAAACTGCCGAAAGCCCAAGGAAGCAAATGAAACAGCGGAAGAACAAAGGTCCGGCCCACGTGATGATCGAGTTTCCAGCCAGCCACACCAACAACTAACAAAACCAAGAATGAAACCCAAACCACCAACGTTAATACCTGAAACTGCGCACGTTGCGACAAACTGGATTCAAATGGCGCGCTCATTTTCATTGCTTCACCCACATCCTCGAAGAGTCGCTATTGCGAGCAGAAACTATCAAAGTAAGCGCTTGTGTAGCCATTTAACGCCTTAATGAATGTGATTCTGCTGGACTGCGCGAACAATGGATTGCTGTTCAGCGATCGTATGCGCCAAGGGCTTTTCGCCGTAGATGTCTTTCTTGCGGCGCGCGGCTTCGGTTGAGATGATCTCATGCCAATGATCGGGCACTGCGATCATCACGGCATCGATATCATCGCGCGCAAGCATCTCCCGATAATCGTGGTAGCCTTTACAATCCTCAGTCCCGTAATTGTCGTTGATCATCTTGATCGCGGCCCGCAGATGAACCGCATCAATATCGCATGCCGCGACAACCTGACAATCATCCGACGCCAAAAAGGATTGCGTATTGCCCGGCCCCTGCCAGCCCATGCCGATCACACCCAGATTGATACGGTTGTTAACTGAAGGTCCCGAGTTCTGCGCAGCGAAGCCGCGAAGAACTGTAGGAAGGATCGCAGCCGATCCGGCAGCCTTAAGGAAGTTGCGGCGATTAAACAAACGACGCCGGGATTTATCTTGCGAATCTGACTGTTCTAAAATCATCCAAATAAGTATAGCTTTCCCCATTCGGGCTGCACATGGCGCTGGGTTATTTCTAAAAATCCAAAAATTGCTGCTTTTCAACCATCACTGGCGGGTGGAGCTGACTGTAGCCTCCTCAATGTAAGAGGGAGATGAAACCGTTTCGCCTCGATAGATTTGGATAAGTGCACATTTGTTAGTGTTAAGTCTCGCGGTCAAAGCGTTGAATCTAGCGAAAACTGGAAGGAGTTACGCTTTGAGATCAAATTGCACCTTTAAGGAAAAGGTCAGACTTGCGATGGTTCTACCAAGGAGCGTGACTCGTGCCATTGAGAAGGGATAGAGGGTGGTCTTACAGAGATCCTCGGAGGTGCGTAGCACACAAGTTGAGTTGTCTCCAGCATGCGGACCTTGGTGTCTCTGGTCGTATAAGTAGATTGAGGGGGAGTTTTCGCACCGATTGGCGCCTCCGGTGTTTGAAATAAATGGTGCACTTCCTACCGCTAAATTGCTTCACGTTTACGAACAGTCAACCCCCAAGCATCTGTTGAAAGACTTTACAGAGTACAAGTTCGATTGTGCGATTGATGGGATCGAGGATCTCTTGCTTGAACTCGAGATCTAGATCAACTATCTTTCACCTGTCGTCTGATTCCGCTATGCACTTTCAAGCCACACTCCCATCATGGCTTTGCATAACGCTTTCGGCGCTGAAGAATAATCCCGGCTCTCCTAAACACAAAGACCTAATAGGCAGACATCCCGTCACCACTAGCCTGAAGGTTGAGCCGGAGTGTTGCGCGATCGCAAAGACAGGAAGACCTTATGAGCTTTGGCAAACTCGTTTTCACACCCCTCGTCAAGAAGCTGCAAGAGCTCTACGGCAGCCGGACGCAATACGCTCGGATGGAGAAGTCGGGTGACTCGCAGAATCAACTGAGCCAGTTCGAGAAAGAGTTTCTAACAGACCGTGACACTTTCTATTGGGCGACAATCGGCTCAACGGGATGGCCATATATCCAGCACCGTGGAGGGCCCAGAGGGTTTCTCAAGATTGTTGACGATCGCACGCTGGCTTTCGCCGACTATCGTGGAAACAGGCAGTACATTTCGACCGGAAACCTGATGAGTGACGATCGGGCTGCGTTGATTATGGTCGACTATCCACGCCAGGCCCGTCTAAAGATACTCGGTCATGTCGAGATCTTCGAGGGTACGAAGGCAGAGACTTGGCTCCCACGTGTCCGTGTACCGGACTTCAAAGCAGTTATCGAGCGAGTGTTGGTGATTCACATCGAAGCGTACGACTGGAACTGTCCGCAATATATAACGCAGCGCTATACGGCGGAAGAGATACGGGAGGCTGTCCATGCAATCGAAGAAAGATCGGATCGTTTGGAGAGAGAGAACGCCACCTTGCGCGAAGAACTTGCGCAACTCCGCTCCAGCGAGTAACTGAAGCAATGTTAATTACAGAAGAAGGACAATGACCATGAATTCCGGTGGGCAGTGTAGAGCTGATCGTCATAGATGAACTGGGCTATGTTGCGCTCGCCGACGTCGCCGCAGAGCTGCTCTTCCAGGTCATCGCCGAACGTGCCGAAAAGGCCGCCGCGATCGTGACCACCAACCTGCCGTTCTCCGAGTGGCCGCAGGTATTTACCGGTGGTTCGTGGGCTTGGATGCGGTGTGGGGTGAGAAGGTGTTCAGCAACAACCGCGCTCGTCTGATTGGCGGCGAGGAAAGCATGGGACACCATAGGGGGACCGGAATGCGACCTCGTGACAACACAAATCAAGGATTGCTCTCCAACGCTTCGCGCTCAAACAGGTGCAGGATAAAAGCCCCCGCGCCGTAGCCCACCATCGGCAGAGCTCCCGTCGGAACGCCCACCGCTCCGGGAAAAAGGCGGCACGGCACTGCAACATACATTTCGGGGATGATGTTATGGTCCGCGCCTGCCTTGTCAACGATGCGCTCAAGGATTGCGGCCGCTTCGGCATTTCTTTTCAGCCGCATATACACCTCAGCAAGGCTAAGGTCGACAAACAGAAATTCCTGCCTCTCATACCAATACTCAAAGATGGACGGGTCTGTATATACGCTGTGGACGCGCCGATAGCCGCCCGAATCCACTTTCAGAAGTTCCATCCTTTCAACCGTGTCGCGCACGATCGCCGGATCCGTGACGATCCCAAAATTGATCACAGCCAGAAGGGCGCCGTCGATATCGTTCTTCACACCTTCTTCCATCGTTCCGTGCAGCTTTCCGCCCCTGACGAAAGCTGCGTTGAACCCTTTCTGCAGCAAGGTTACCTGGGTCAGAATCTGCCTTCGGGTCGCTTCATCCCCTGCGCGTCGTGCGATATCGGCGAAGTTTCGCAAGCCCACAATGGCGGCTGCAGTAGTAAAAGCAAAATGCTTTTTATCTTTTTGGTGTTCTTCCCAGATCGAAGTGTCGGCCTCGACGATCAACCCTTTGTCGTACTGCTCCAGGTTTGCCAGCAGTGGTTTCGCCACATAATCCCTGGCGCTCTGGTAGAGCCGGTCGCGATATGTGGGGATCCTCAGCAAATCGGGATCGTCGTATTGTCGCAGGTAATCGCCGAGCGCCCAAAGCGCAAGACCCCAGCCATCCAGCTCGATATTGGGAATGCCCTCCATGGTGAAGAATGGCTCTTCCGAGCCGTCACCGAAGTAGCGGACGACCGAGATCTGGTAATCGGCGCCTCGTGTTTCCTCGCGCATCTTTCCCGTGGGCTGAGCGTTGAAATAAGCCAGCAGGGCGGCACGGGCCTCGTCCTGGTGGCCCATATGCGCCAGCGCAACCGTCGCATACGCCATGTCTCGCACCCACGGTGTTACCCACACGCCATCGGGCAGACTGGCAACGATGAGGCCGTTGTTGTTTCGTCCCGGACGATTGGGCTCGCGGCTTTGCGCGACGCGGAGCATGACCTCGCTTTGACGCCACAGATGCCGTTCTTCTTCACTCGCGAAGTGTACGGCCGGTTTGATCCGCCAACGTTCGACTTCTGCAATCTCCCGCTTTGCCAAGGCTCGCGGCGCCAACCCGGCCCGCCAGCGGTTGAAGTCTCGAACCGCTTGTTCCAGTTCGTCGTCGCTTTCGAGGGAAACCAGGGCCCATGCCCGGCTGGAAGCAAGAACCTGCCGCGGTCGTGCCGAATGCTTTCGCTCTCGGCTCAGCGGGATGAGCAACAAGGACTCCTGCACGTCGTTGAATTTCAGGAGCTGCCCGTCAACGCCAAACATGCGGACCGCTCTTTGATGCCTGACTGGATGGCTCCATTCCACATGCAAACCGTCCGGTGGTGCATTGGTACTAGCGGGTTGCCAACTGATGATGAGCGCTGCCCGACGTAACCCAAAGGGCATGAAAACGAAACCTTCGCCATCACGGCTGCGCGCGTGGATAACATGCGAATCTTCCTCATAGTCTGCCGAGGTGCTTCGCATGGCTTCGCCGCCCCAGCCGAGAACTTTGATGAAGTTAGCGGTTTCGATTCCTTCGCCCAGCAGGTTTTGGGGGTCCGGTCGAAGAAAACTGTAGGGATGAGCGTAGAACTTAGTCAACGTGGCTGTTTCCGGCGACACCACTGCAAATCCGAAGCCGTTTCCGGTTACCACGTGAGAAGCAAGGGCGGGCGAAGAGCCCAAAAGACTGGCGCAGATTGCAGCGGCGAGATAGCGGGCGTAGGACACGGCCTACTCAGTTTCGTCGGAGCGCCTGAATACTGCAACTCCGCGGAATATTCTTTCAGTTCATCGGAGGATACTGACACCAATTTTGAGATTTCTCGCTTTGTTTCTATCGCGCCGCCCACCTGGTACCCGTACTCGAGCGCGATCCCGCACGCTGGGTTTGATCTGAACACGTGCGGGGCCGCCGCGTTTCGGGGTGGGGTGTTACGGGAAACTGTCCAAGGCCGATGCGGCGGGGCGGAATCCTTCCATATTCTTCGGGGCGGGAACTATCCCTGGCTCTGCTCTCAGTCGTCAGCCTCTACTGCTTCAAGTCTTTCCCTCCCGTTATACCTTCCGTTAGGAGTCTAGCCTGTAGTCTCATTCGTTGTGCGACAGACGTGACGTGTTAGCGATGACTTGTTTGTTTGATATGTTCATGACTTGTTAATTGACTTGTTCAGCGAACATCTCCATTACAGTCTAGCAACTAAATCTCTGCCACTTTTATATCCTGTAAACTCGCTTTACATACCCAGTCAAGTCACTTTATACGTCAACTCACTTTGCGTGTACACCCACTTTTACAAGTGGCAACTCAATTGACATGTTATGGGTAATCCCTGCGACACGCTCCCGTCCTTCACACCACAGTAGGTAGCGGTTGCCGTCTGACGCCACTATTAGTTCGATTCGATAATTCCAACGACTGTTCAACTCAAACTTTTTAACTTCCTGTTTCTCTGTTGTGGGTACTAACTCACTAAGGAGATATTCACAATGACTCGTAGAGAAGTACGGCAGAAGATTGCCCAATATCTTAAAACACATCCGGAACTGACCTATAAGCAGCTGGCCGAGAAACTCAATTGCGGCCTGTCCACGGTTGGCAACATTGCCCGTGAGTTTGGTATCGAACGGCAACGCAAAGCCCTCACAGATGCTGACCTCTCGTCGTTGGAGGGTTAATCATGGCCTGTAGCCTGACAGACATAGTTTTTGCCATCAAGCCGTTCAGCGTCGGAGAAGGCGACGAAAAGGTTACTCTGACTTGTGCCGACAAGGCCGTCCTAAACGTGTTAGCCCATCGCGCCGACAGGGAGACACATATTTGCTGGCCGGGTCACAGGGTCATCTCCGAAGGGGCGATTCTCAGCCGTCAACAAGTCATCGACTCGATTAAGAAGCTGAACAAATGGAAGTATTCAAGTCCATCCTTATCGGTGGCGACGACAGTCCGTATAAATCCAACCAATACACGCTCGACCTAGACCGTTTGACCGTTCTGGTCAAAGAGCGGGATCAAAACGGCCTCAGGCGTCGGTTGATGGTGGTGAGACTCAAAAGAGGACGCAGTCAATCTAGGCCTGGTGTCACAGGAACTGGTGACGACGCGGCGAAGAGCACAGGACGGACGACATTTTCCTTAACGATTTCCTTAACCATGAACTGAGTCGCGCTACAGATCGACGCAAGAGCCTGTCTGGAGGAGAATCAATCGTCTATTGTTTTCGTAGGCGAAGTTGATTCCTATATTCCGTCCTCGCCGCAGCTGAGTTTACCGCGCGTATTCGATTGCGCGACCCACCGGCTTGGTACCCGAGCACTTCCACGAATCCAGCCGTGTCATCTGCTCGAAGCCTTTAAACCTCCGTATCTTTCCTAACCCCGGCGAAGACTCGTAAATTGCCGGCCAATGCATGAAAATGGATGTGCAGGCAGACATGGATCACCAAACCATCTCAATTTCGCCGGGTCCGCGACTGCGTGCCGCATTCGTAGTCGCGATCATTGCGGATGCACTTCAAATCGTCGTGTATCCTCTGTTCATCGAAGGGGCTATGTCCCCTGCCGACGATGTGCTCGACTTCATCGTGGGAGCCGTGCTTGCCTATCTCCTTGGCTGGCATTGGGAATTTCTGCCATCATTTTTGACCAAGCTTGTCCCCGGAGTTGATTTGGTTCCATTGTGGACGCTGGCGGTCGCAAACGTTTATCGCAAGTCGAAGCGGATCGCGACGACGATAGAAGCACACCGTCAGGACTAGCAGACGACGTTTGAGCTTCACCACCGACAGTCGCTCTGATCGCGACCGCATCCGCGGATAGTCCCGCCGAGAGACGATGAGCCGTGTAAGTAGATTAGGGTCGAAGCTTAAGTTGCGTTTGCTCGATCGCCAAGTCGTCTGAATGCAGCTCACATGAGTTTGTCGGCAATGTCTGCAGGAACTGCGAGAAGCCTGAGATGATCCGTTCATACGCAGCGCACGTTGCGTGGTTTGTTGTACCGTGACCGGATGGAGTTGCATTGCCTTGCGTACAACGAAGCTGTTCCTCCAGACCGTGGCCACGAAATATGCTCGGCCCGTCAATCAAGGTTTCCGAATCACTCGACTCCGAGAGTGGTAGCCCTCCAAATCTATTATTCCTTCAATGTAACGGGCAGCTAATACCACGTGCATTGGCGTGAATTCTTCTCCAGCGCAGCGACCAGCTTGTTCTGGCGTATTGCGTGCGAAGCCACCCAACGGTCAGTCGTCCTGGATGATGAAATGGCCGCGCTCGTCGGCAGCAGCGTCCATGTCAGCGTCAACCGGGACACGCGCTCGGCTGTTGATCAACTTTGGCGCTTTCTTCGCGCCGAGGACGGTGCGTTTGGATCAGAGATAGCAGTCTTCGCGAATTCAGACTAGGCATCCGGAAAGCGGTCTTTGTACTACTCGTTCAATTCCACTAGTTCCGCCTCGTTTGGCTCTTCATCTCTTCAATCTGCATCGAGACAAATCACCTGAAGGCTCGTCGCGCGATTTTAATAATGTGGTCATTGTGTCGCCTTCTTGTTCCATGGATTATTGCCACCATCTTTGGCGATATGCTTCGAGTAGTATTCTGCACTCTCCCGCGACAGGCGTTCCCCCACGTACTCATTGTGGCTGAGAGTAGATTGGGTAGCCACGCAGATGCGCGTCGCCGCCCCCACTCCAAGGCATCGCTTCAAGCCCTGCTCCAGCACGCTCATCAACCTGCCGCAGCCTCGCCGTGCCTAACCCGGCCGCCGCGCCGATCCGGCGTCCGCCCACCAACTCCCACACAATGTCGCCTCGCCTGAGTAAAGCGGTGCGGGTGACCTACACGCCTACACGGAGGATCTGCCTCACAAGACACCGGGCGGGCAACGCGATATAAGAATCGACCAAAGTGAGGGGATCAATGGGCGGCTTCTGAGGTCGCTAGCCCTTACATTCACCAAAGTGTTATGCGTATCCGTGAACTGTTTGACTCCGCGGCCGAGCAAGCTCCCGCCGTGGTATTCATGGATGAGTTTGAGGCGCTTGTGCCATCACGGGAAGGCTTGGGAGGCCACCAGCAATACAAATCGGAGGAGGTAAACGAGTTTCTAGCTCACTTAAATAGTTGCTCAGAAAAGCGAATATTTATCATCGCAGCCACTAATCAGCCTCAAAAGATCGACCCGGCGGTAAGACGAACGGGGCGTCTTGATAAGCTCATCTATTAGGCGGTCGATGTCTTTCCCGCCAAGCAGGTTATTCCCACGGTGTTCTAGAATATGCAACCGCCCGTCTTTGGTCGAAACGACGGCAATGTCGAGGGTTCCCCGCCGAGGTCAAATACCAGCCATCGCTGGTTGGCACTACCGGGTCGCGCTCCGTAGCGGATTGCTGCGGCGATAGGTTCCTGAAGTAGTGGCGCCTCCTGCAAACCTGCCAGTTCAGCCGCTCTCGCCGTCCCTTCGCATTGAAGTGCCCCAAATGCGGCTGGAACCGTGATAACCGCCGTTCTAACGTCTGCGCCTGCTTGTCTGCGCACATCCTCCTTTAGAGATTTTAGGATTTCTGCGGATAGCTCCTCGGCCGAGAGTTCTCGCTGAGCGGCTGAAAATAGCTTGCGATCCTTTTGCCCCATCCAACGCTTAAACTCTATGGCAACATTCTCTGGCTTCGGCGGCGAGTCGCAGAACCCGGTAAGCATTGTTCATAAACCTATCGGGAATGAACATGGCTCCCTTACTTCCAAATGGCGTCCTCACCCCACTTTTGTGGTGTAAGTTTTGTGGACGGACGGAACAGGAAGTATTAAGCATATTCGCAGGAAAGAAAGCTAAGCGGTGATGCGTATCACTTGCCCCTGAGCAGCGCATCTCTAACCAATCGCTCCACGGGATACTAGGACCCGAAGGATCGGAGTCCACAATTTGGACCAACTGGTTTCCTCCCGCAGTGCCGCTGTTTCACAATGCCAACGTGTACAACTTCTGGACAAGTTCGGCCGCCATCGAAGTTTGGGGAGTCAAAACCCTTTGGTAATTGATGCCTGAGCGAGATCCATGAAGATGGTGTTAGACTTTCGCATAAATCAACATCACTAAATTCGGTTGCATTCCAGGCGAACGCCGCGATGCGATTGTCAGGTGAACGATCATGCGTTACTTTTCTACCGCTCACGCGGTTATTTTGCGCGTCCTGTCTTGGTTTTCGTCGATTAGTTGCAGGAACATTCCTTCAATAGGTTTCACCATCGGCCTGCTTCTGGTTGCGAATCTTGCCGCGCCGGCGCAAAGCAGGCTGGTCACGACGACTGCCCTTGCTGTGTCGTCGAGTTCCGGACCGGTGACGACGGTTGCATCCGGCACGATCGTCACGCTCAAGGCAACTGTAACGCCCGCGTCCGGCACAATCACCGCCGGCCAAGTGAATTTCTGTGATGTCTCTGCACGACTCTGCACGGACATTCATCTGCTGGGTACGGCGCAGTTGACCAACGGGGGGATCGCAGCGCTGAGGCTTCGCGCAGGCATCGGAAGTCATAGCTTCAGGGCTGTCTTTCTCGGCACACATGCGTTCGCGTCAAGTATTTCGAGCACCAGTGGGCTCACGGTTATCGGCAAATACCCGACCACAACCGCAATTTCTAATATGGGAATCCCCAATGATTACACGCTCACGGCGACGTTGACGGGCGTGGCAAACATATCATCCGCGCCATCGCCATCTGGCTCAATTTCTTTCGTTGATTCAAATCACAACAACGCGGTGCTGAGCATGTTGCCAGTCGGTTCTTCGACGACTTCGCTCAGCTTTGTCAAATTCAGTAATCCCGCAACGGTGTCGGAACCCAACGTGGCAGCGGCTGCCGATTTCAATAGAGACGGGATCGTTGACCTCGCTGTTTCCAATAGCAACTCTGGAGGGACAACGCTGACCATCCTGCTTGGTAATGGCGACGGAACGTTCACGGCGGTTGCTACCAGCCCAACAGTAGGCTTGTATCCAGATGGCATCGCGGTAGGCGATTTTAATGGCGACGGTAAGCCTGATCTGGCTGTCAATAGTGTCGACCAGGGCGAGGTCGTGCTTCTCCTCGGAAATGGCGACGGCACGTTTCTGCCTGGGCAGGTTTTGAATACGCTTACTTCGCCGCAATCGATTGCAACTGCTGACCTGAATGGCGACGGCATCGCTGACCTCGCTGTGGTCAACGCAAACTCGATATTGATCTTCCTTGGGAATGGCGATGGAACCTTCGCGACCACGTCCCCCAGCCTGCCCACGGGAATGAGCC
The DNA here is from genome assembly GCA_025350325.1 of Acidobacteriaceae bacterium. Lineage (GTDB taxonomy): Bacteria > Acidobacteriota > Terriglobia > Terriglobales > Acidobacteriaceae > Telmatobacter. Next base: position 10,067 of record JANXYB010000052.1, on the reverse strand, counting down.
CGATCTCGGTTGTTGCCGGGGATTTCAATAGCGACGGCGTTGCTGACCTAGCGGTTGTGAACAGTTGCGGTAATGCTTATCCGTGCAACAACAATGCTGGGACAGTAAGCATCTTTCTCGGCAAAGGGGACGGAACGTTCACGGCAGTTTCCGCGACACCGACCACCGGTTCAGCCCCGGCCGGACTGGCCGCGGCTGACTTCAACGGAGACGGCGTCCTCGACCTGGTAGTTACGAACTACGGCATTTATGGCAACGATGCCATCACTATCCTTCTAGGAAAAGGTGATGGGACATTTGACGCTGGCGTTTTCTATTCCGCGGCCGGGATGAACTTCAAATCGGTAGCGGTTGCCGACTTGAACGGAGACGGGATTGCAGACCTTGCTGTTGGCACATTCTGGCGTGGCATGTATACGCTGCTTGGTCATGGTGATGGCACGTTCGATGCAGGTCAGCCTGTAATCGCCAATGTTCAGTCAACTTCTGGATACATTACGACAGCCGACTTCGACGGCGATGGCGTCCCGGATATCGCGATGCCTGACCAGAATGTAGCCGGCACCGTTGCCATTCTGCTGGCGCAGAACACGCGCAGTTTCACCGTCAGCTTGAGTAGTTTTTCGTTGAGCGGGCCGGGCCTTCATGAGGTCGCAGCATCCTACGCGGGCGGCGGCAATTATCTGCCCAGCACCTCACCTACGACTGGACTGCAGGTGAAGGTTGCCGATCCGGTTTTCTCGGTGGCATCGGGCACGTACACAACTGAACAGACCCTCACCATCTCCGAGACAACTCCTGGCGCAGTCATATACTACGCGATTTATGGAGTAAATCCCTACCGCGGAGTTATCCAGTACGCGGGCCCAATCACCCTGCCTTCGGGACAAACGATAGTTCAAGCGTATGCCACCGAAACGGGCTACCTCGACAGCAATCAGATCTCAGAAAACTTTACTCTCTATCTTCCGCCCGCAACGGTTCCGGTCATCTCTCTCCCGAGCGGATATTACTCGGGGCCGCAAACTGTAACTATCACCGACTCTGATACGTCGGCGAAGATTTACTACACCACCAACGGCACGTATCCTACGACCGGCTCCAATCTCTACAGCGGACCCATCTCGGTCTCTGCGTCCGAGACGCTGGCGGCGGCTGCGATGTCCTATGCGCACTCCGATAGCCCATTCGTCTTCGCACAATACGTTATTGGCTCCTCGACCGCCGCGATGATCTACTCCATTGCGGGAAGTGGCATGATTGGTTATTCGGGTGACGGAGGGCCGGCGACGCTGGCTCAGACACATGGGCCCAATTCCCTCGTCAAGGATGCATCCGGCAACATTTACTTCAGCGACGAATCAAATCATATGGTTCGCAAGATTGCCGCAGGTACTTCCATCATTTCATTGCTTGCCGGGAATGGACTTTACGGCTACAGCGGAGACGGAGGGCCGGCCACGAGTGCTGAACTTGGATATCCGAGCAGCCTGGCTCTTGATAGTGCAAGTCTATACATTGCCGATGACAACGCAACGGTTCGCAAAGTTGACCTCATTTCCGGAACAATTACCACCTACGCCGGAAATGGCACACCGCTAGTTCAAGGAGATGGAGGGCCTGCGACGGCTGCTGGCCTTGGCTCCGTAACTGGGATTGCAATTGACGCATCGCACAACCTCTACATCGCCAACGGTTACGCCGGCACGATCCGGCAAGTGGATGGGGCAACCGGCATCATCTCTACGATCGCAGGCAATGGAGTCCCAGGATACTCGGGGGATTTGGGACCTGCGATCAGCGCTGCCTTCCGCACTACATACGGGTTGGCTTTCGATGCCAGTGGCAGTTTGTACATCGCCGACCCCGGGAACGAACTGATTCGTAAGATCACAGCTACGAATGGCATGATTGGGCCCTCGAGCATCATAAGTACCGTCGCCGGTACGCCTCCTTCGTCGCAGTACACCTATCCAGTTGGCGGCTACTCTGGCGACGGCGGTTTAGCAACCAGCGCGCAGTTGAACTCGCCTGTGGCCGTTGCGGTAGACAGCTCCGGTAACCTCTTCATCGCCGATGAATTCAACAGCGCAATCCGGAAGGTAGCGGCTGCGAACGGAAACATATCGACGGTTGCCGGGAATGGATTGTGTATAGTGCTTGGCGGCGATGGCGGTGTCGCTACCGGAAGTTCTCTCTGTTATCCCTGGGGGATTGCAGTTGACAGCGTAGGTGATCTTTTCATCGCGGACGCGCTCAGTCGGATCCGCGAAGTTGTACCCGCTGCCGCGCCTCCCAAGACGCAGGCGGCAACACCGACATTCAGCGTGACGGCGGGAAATTATGCTACCCCGCAGAGCATCACGATTTCCGATGCGACGCCCGGAGTCTCGATCTACGTTACGGTGGATGGAAGCACACCCACAACCACCAGCGCGGGTTACAGCCTGCCGATCAATGTTGCTGCGCCGGTGACAATCAAAGCTGTAGCGACCGGTCCGGGATACTTGACCAGCGCGGTCACATCAGCCAGGTATAACGTCACTGCATTCGCGCCGCTTATCACGACAGTGGCAGGCAGTGGTATTCCCGGATTTATAGCAACCGCTGGCCCAGCATTGAGCACGATGTTCTCGAGTCCAAAGGGTATTGCGTTTGCTAAGAGCGGCAACCTTTATGTAGCGGATACCGGAAATAACGTTATCTGGATTATCTCCTCGACCAGTGGAACAGCATCGATCTTTGCCGGCACAGGAACGGCCGGCTACACAGGAGACGGCGGTCCAGCGACAAGCGCAGCGCTGAGGAGTCCAGCCGGGCTGGCATTCGACAACGCCGGGAACCTCTATGTCGCCGATAGCGGCAATAATGTAGTTCGTGAAATCGCCGCGTCAACCGGAATCGTCTCGACGGTAGCGGGGGGGTCAACGGCTTACGGATTTATCGGCGACGGCGGGCCTGCCACGTCCGCAAGATTGGAGGTTCCGGCAGCCGTGGCCTTCGATGGTGCAAATAATCTCTACATTGCGGATACCTACAACCGTCGTATTCGCGAGGTCACGGCAAGCACAGGAATTATCACCACTGTCGCAGGCAACGGCGCTGCGACCAAGAGCGGTGACGGCGGTCTGGCAACTAGCGCAGGACTGCTGACGCCCGACTCCCTGGCAGTTGATCTTGTTGGAAACATCTATTTCGCAAGCTCGAACGGTGCAGTCGTCCGCAAGGTGACCGCATCTACCGGAATCATCAACGCCATCGCTGGATTGAAGGACCTCGCCGGCCAGACCTCGGACAATGGACCGGCTATCGGTGCAGAAGTAAATCCGCGCGCCCTGGCCCTGGACGCGGCAGGAAACCTGTACATCTCCAACGCCCCTGGTGAGATTCGCAAGATCGACGTCAATACAGGCATCATCTCAAGTGTCGCCGGAATTGGATTTCCCGGCTACAGTGGCGATGGCGGCGCGGCTGCGGTTGCGCAGATATACTACCCGGCTGGAATTGCGTTTGACGCTGTGGGCAATTTGTACTTCGCGGACTCCATGGATCGAATCCGTAAGGTGACTTTCGTTACGCAGGCAGCGGCAACCCCGGCATTCAGCGTTCCCGCCGGCACATATACTACTTCGCAAAGTGTTGCTCTCACCGATTCAAGTCCTAATGCAACTATCTATTACACGACCGACGGCAGCACGCCGAGCGTCTCGTCGAATGCTTACACCACGCCCATCACCGTGAGTTCTTCGCAAACCATCAACGCGATTGCGATCGCTGTCGCCTATAACCCGAGCGCGGTGGCAAGCGCTACTTACGTCTTGAACACACCAGCGCCGCCATCCCTGACAAGTTTGTCGCCTGCGTATGCCAGCGCGGGCGGTGCGCAGTTCACGCTTACCATCAATGGGTCGGGATTTACAGGCGCATCGTCCGCATACTGGGGCACGTCCGCGCTGCCCACGCAATTTGTCAGCTCATCGCAACTGACCTCTACCGTTCCGGCTACCGGGGTCTCAACAGCCGGGATTGCGGTCGTGACAGTTCAGACGCCCTCGCTAAGTGGCGGCGCATCGAACGCTCTTCAATTTGAGGTTGACACTGCCGGGCCGGGGACGCCTCCGTCGTTTTCAACCACATCGGCCACACTTTCGGCTGGCGGTACCGCGAGCTACCCAGTCACTCTGCCTGCTTCGGCGACCGAGGTGTCTGTTCGGTGTCTTAACCTGCCCACCGGCGCTTCATGTAGCTATTCGGCGAGCCTGAGAACGATGACCATCACCACAACATCGACAACCCCGACAGGAACATATGTGATCACGACGGTCTTCACTGAGACCTTGCCGGGTGCAGCAGTCGCGCTTATCCTGTTGCCCTTCCTATTAGCTCCATTGGCGACGAAGAGGCGGAATGCTGGACGATTCTGGTTGCTTATGATCGTTGGGATGATCACTGTAGGCGCTGTTTTGGTCGGCTGTGGCGGCGGAGGTGGCAGTGGCGGGGGAACCAATTCTTCACCATCGACGCATCAAGTAACCAGTTCTAGCGTCGTCACTCTGATCGTGGAATAAGAGTGCGAGACTCGACCGAAATCTAATCCTGCCAAAATGGGGTGGGATGAGGCCAAGGTGTCGCAACGCCATTCCGGCGGCGAAGGTGCCGCAATGGCGGCATTCGAGTCCCATCGGACTGCAGTCTTATCATCGTCCCCAGGCGTGTCGCTTTTTTATGCTGCAGTTTGTAGTCGTTTATGCGGAGATGGGCGCGGCGCTTCCTATGTGGACGGAGAGTTTCTCTAATCTCGGACACCACCTCCAATGCCGGACCCCGAACGTGACCAGCGGCCTCCCTTGATCACCAACGCCCACAACTTCCTTCGACAGAAGACTCACTTGAATACAGTCGTCCTAGGGCCGGAAGGCGTCAGGCGCGGCGTGAGCTTGTCCGGATAGTTCCGCCGGACATTCGCTGATCTCTCGTCTGCGCATAGAGGTTTTCCTAGATGTCTAGGGGTGTAGTAGTTGATGTCTGATTATTTGAGGTGGGATAAAAACCTGCCGTGCGCGATTTTATTCCGGTTTCCAGTCGATGGCGTAGAGATCGGCGCCGCCCAGGTCTCTGAGCAACAGGAAGGAGCCGTCGGGGGATACCGTGCTCCACGTGGACCAACTGCCGCTGGCTTGAAATGCGGTGAGGTCAAAGACCTTCTCTTCCTTGATGTCGGCGAGGCGGACGCGGAAGAATCCGGGCTTTGATCCAGTGAAGCGGTTGAAGTAGATACATCGTTCATCGGGAGAGAAGGAGGGATAATTTCCATCCTGGGCGACGTTTTGTCGTTTGCCGGTTGCGCGGTCGAGGATTTCGAAGCTGATGCCATCCATCGAGGACCCAATGAGGAACCGGCCGGAGGGAGACACGAGGGCTCCCTGCAGGTGCTGTGAGCCGGGCATGGAAGCAATTTTTCCGCTGTTCAGATTCAGCGTTCGCAGCTCGTCCCATTGCGGACTGCTCAACACCAGCGTCGCGGCTTGGAGCCATGCGGCGCCGGTGGTCTCATCCGCTCCGGAGGCGATGCGGCGGTAGAGGCCGCCGTTGGCCGAAACGAGATAGGCCTGCCATTTTTCACCACGGCTGGCGCGGGCGAGAAAAGATATCTGGCTGCCGTCCGGGGACCACTTGGGGGCGAGCACGCGCAAGGTGGAATCGGTGAGCTTGAGGAGGTTGCTGCCGTCGATGCGGGCGCGCCAGAGAACGCCTTCGGGGTAGGTAACATAGGCAAGCCAGCGACGGTCGCGGGAGAAGTCGAGCTGGTCGGCGGAGATGCCGCCGAGATAAGGGGAGAACCCGTGCGTCGCGGGGATATAGCGGAGCAACTCGCCTCTGCGCTGCACGCCGACGGCATAGAGGCGGCTACTGTCGGTACTGAAAACGGGGAGGTCGAATTCAATGGGGCCGGCGGTGAGTTGAATCGGATTTCGATCGGGACCGCTAGAGGAAGGATTGTGTTGAAGCAGCCAGATGTCCCTTCCGCTTTCGCTGGCAGCGCTGAAAGCAAACCAACGGGCATCGTGACTCCACCCCAGCATCCATTCCCATTTGGGAAGGGTCGACTCGGGCAGGAGGGGATGCATGCCCGAGCCGTCGGAGCGAACTTCCCATAGTGCGTTGGTGTGCTGGGCGGAATCATTCAGAGTGAATCGCAGGAGATCGCCCTGGGGGGACCAGCGCAGGCGGAGGACGTCGCCCGCGGCGGAAAACAGCTTGCGCGCATTTCTCCCATCCTTATCGCAGAGGTAGACGTCGCCGCCGTCGCTATAAGTTACGGTGCGTCCGTCCGGGGAAAAGGCGGCGCCCAGGGCATGCATCTCGCCGACGCGATGGACGGGTCCGCCGACGCTGGACATGATCCAGAGGGAATCGCTATCGGCGTCGTTGGTGATGCGCCGCAGCAGCATTTCCGAACCGTCGGAGGAGAGATCCTGCAGGTCGTATCGGGATAACGGAACGTCTACGCGGGTGCCCGTGCCGCCGGCGGCGGGCATGCTTTTGAGGACCCAATCCCCGTGGTCGCGCTCAATGTAATAAAGCCGGAGTCCATCGGTGGCGAGATTCTGATTGGGATGGACGGCGCCGGAGCGGGTGAGTTGGGTAATGCGAACTAGGTGGGGAGTTTTTGCCGGTTTGGTCCAGTAGAACGCGGCAAGCGCGGCTGCGGCGATGCAAATCATGGTCAAGACGAGCGCGAAGAAGCTGCGACGGCTGCGCCTTTTCTCAGGCGGCGGAAGTTCTGCGTTGCCCGAAACCAAATGAACAACCGGAGGCAGTACATGGGTGGTGACGGTGACGGGAAGCGGCCTTGGAGAATTGCCGGTGACCGGAGCAATGAACCTGTAGCCTCTGCGGGGCACGGTTTCGATGAATCGGGGATTGTCGGCTTCTTCGCCTAGGGCACTTCGCAATTTTCTGACGGCGGTGTTCAATCCGTCGTCGAACTCGACGAAGGTGTTGGCGGGCCAAAGTCTTTGACCAATCTGTTCTCGGGTAATCAATTCGCCGGGGCGCTCGAGAAGCATGGCGAGGATTTGGAAAGGTTGTTCCTGCAGCCTGATTCGCAGTCCGTTTTTGGTCAGGACGAGCTGTTCAAGATCAACTTCAAACCTTCCAAATTTAATCACGTGGTTCTTTGGTGGAGAGACTTCCATAGCCACTGCCCCTGTTACTTCGCGGAGGGTTTTGATTCCCGAGAGTTCAGATGAACGGCTAAATTGCTGGTTTCCGGAGGATTAGTAATTTATACATCGTCCGGAATTAGATCGTTTGACTTTCTGGACGCTTCCGAAAAGAGTGACACAGTCGGGTCACACTCGAAACCAAAATATCAGGCAAATTGATGCGATCGATTTGTTCCCTGAATTTTCTCAATGCCCCCGGCTGGAGATGAAACATGAAGTTGAGCTATCTGCCCATCAAAAATCCGATTCCGCCATTGAACGGCAAGCGAGCGACGGCGAGCCCACGCATAACGCGCTCCGTGGTGCTTTGGAGCATGCTGGCCGGAGCCATCACATCGATCATGGTGGCCCAGAGTGGCCTGTTCAAGGCGATGGACCCAGGTCCGCGGCCGAATCCTGCATCTCCGATTCCGAACCCGGTACTGGGTCTGAGCGACAATGAAAGGGCCTTGTTCAACGAGAGCCTTCTGCGTGTTTCCGAGCTGGAAGGCACGTGCGACACGTGCAGCCAGCAGGCGCAGGGCGGGCCGCCGATCGATCCTGATCCAAACAATCCGTTTTCGCCGCTGAAGCTGGTGAACTCGGCCGGCATGGGCCCGGTGTTCAACGCCGATCAGTGCTTTATCTGCCACTCGCAGCCGGTGATCGGCGGCAGTTCTCCGGCGCACAATCCGGCAGACAAGATTGCCCATCGATTGGGCGGGACGAACACGGTTCCTCCATTTGAGCTGGCGGACGGGGCGATGCGCGAGGTGCGCTTCAAATTCAACGAGGATGGAAGCCGCGACGGTGGGGTGCACAGCCTGTTTACGCTTCAGGGGCGTTCGGATGCTCCCGGCTGTACGATGCAGCAGCCAGATTTTGCAGGCGCTGCGCATAAAAACAACATCGCTTTCCGCATTCCACTGCAACTGTTGGGGCTGGGGCTGATCGAGAGCATTCCAGACTCGGCGATCCGCGCCAACATGAATGCAAACCCGGAATTGAAGGACGAACTGGGGATTGCGGGGCATCCGAACATAGTTCCCAACAACGGTACCATTAGCCGGTTTGGGTGGAAGGCGCAGAATGCCTCGCTGACAATTTTTGCAGGCGAAGCTTACAACGTGGAGATGGGCATCAGCAACGATGCGTTCCCGATGGGGCGGAGCGAGGATCCCTCGTGCAGCAGCGTGTATGAGCCCTTCGATGTGCCGCGGACCGAGTCAGCGCTCTACAACGACCCGCTGAAGATTATGCCGGCATGGTTGATGTTTGTTGAATTCATGCGCTTTGTGGATGCGCCGAAGCCGGCTGCAATGACGGCCAGCGCGCAACATGGCCAGGATCTGTTCAGCAAGGTGGGTTGTGTACTTTGCCACACGCAGTCATTCAAGACGCCGGGCACGGCCAATCCGGCAAGCCAGTCTGAGGAGATTGGCCCGCACACGGTGGCGCTGCGCGGACAGGATGTGAACCTGTTTTCAGACCTGCTGGTGCACCATATGGGCGCAACCCTGGCGGACAACATTGTTCAGGGAAACGCGGGGCCGGACGAATTTCGCACAACGCCGCTGTGGGGTGTGGGGCAACGGCTTTTCTTCCTGCATGACGGACGCACGAACGATTTGAACACCGCGATCCAAGACCATTTTTCGCAGCGAGGGTCAGACGGCGGCGACAACCCGGCCAAGGATGCGAAATCACGTTCGTATGGGCCGTCGGAGGCGAATGCCGTGGTGCAGCGCTTCAACCGATTGTCGGAGAAGGACAAGCAGTCGGTCCTGGATTTTTTGCGTTCGCTCTAACGACAAGACGGAATGGGCTTCCTGCGGCGGAGGCTCTTGCGGAGATCGGATATGTTGAAAGGATTTTATCTTGCTGTGGCGGTGGGGATGCTGGCTGTGCCGTTCGCGCAGGCGTCGGCTAACGATCCCTTTGTGGGGAAATGGAAGCTGGATGTGCGCCAGTCGCGTTATCCTGCGCGCGCCTGTCCCATGAGTATGGAGATTGAGATGAGGCCCGCGGATGGCGGGGTCTGGTATCGATCAGATGCGAAGTATGGCAACGGCGGGGAGATTCACGCACAATATACGGCCAGATACGATGGCAAAGAAGTGCTGGTTTCGGGGACCCGCGGGCTACTGCTGCCGGTGTCACTAAAGCGCGTGAGTTCTCATATTGTGGTGGCGACTTACTCGCGCGGCATGCAGGTGATAGCGACGAGCAGGCGTGTGGTTTCAGCCGACGGCAAGGTGATGATAATTTCAACGAAGTCGCTGGATTCATCGGGCAAAAAGGCAAGCACGCTTGGCGTGTATCGGAGGGAGTAGGCGGGCCAATTCGGGGTTAGTATCATGTGACCTGTAAATCTATGATCGAACAATCCATCTCAACACGGATGCAATAGCCGCAATCAGGTCGATGCAATATCCCGGCCAGGAGCGAAACCACGTTGTCTTCCCGAACAACTTCAAAGACGTCGTTACCGACGCATGGTTTCAGCCCTGTCTAAACGAAGCCAGGATCAGTGACTGTGGCATTGCAACCGCCATACGTTCTGCTGTTGGCTTGCGATGAACGGAGCATCGATCAAGGAATTTCAAGCCGTGGCTGGATATAAGACGGTGCAGATGGCTGCGAAATATTGGCATTTAGTCCCACCCACAACCAGGGCGTCGTCGATGGCATTTCCAGCTCATTACGCAACAGTGCAAGTGAAAGAGCTACACGAACCATTCGCTACGATGGCCCTACTTTGCGTTTGCTTGGGGCTTCGCATCAGTGAGGCTCTTGCACTCCGTTGGGCCGATGTGGATTGGCTAGGGTCAACGCTGTGCGTACAGCGCGGCATTGTGG
>JANXYB010000047.1 GCA_025350325.1 Acidobacteriaceae bacterium | reverse complement strand
GTGCCGGCGTGGCGGGGGCACCGGCCGCTCACACCCGCGCAACGAACCCTGCTCGTTATCACCGTCGCCATCATTCCATTCACTTCACTGATACGGTCGGGCGTCTTGGTAATCAATGACTTCGGAATCCATTCGGCGCTTTTCATGCAGTTTCCCTTGTTGCTGCTGGCGTCTGAATTATTAATCAACTGGCGATATCAAGAACGTCATTCCCGGCTTGCGCCGGGACAGGCCGGGCCGATTCCTCATACACCGTACATTCTGCGGTCGATCGTTTCACTCGCAATCGTGATCGGAGTTCTCAGTACGTGCTACAGAGCCTTTACACTCCGTTTGATCCTTCCACTTTCCGACATGAACGCCAGTTCGAGCCACGATCCCGAGGTGCGAGGACTTTCGCACAAAGCGTATATTTCGTACTTGGGCTACGCTAAACTAGACCGGGCTGTGCCGCAGGACGCCATCGTTCAATTCAATCCCACAGACTCGTGGATATTTTGGAAAAACGTAGATCTCGCTAACATTAACCATCAGGTCGCCATAGCTGGCAGTGAGCTGTGGTGCGGATCAGAGCTTGGCGGTGACCCCAATGGTTGTCCGCCAATGGCTGCTGCCATCAATCCACTTTACAAAAGCGCACCGGCGGATCAGGCTCGTGCTACCTGCCACCAGTTCGGCATCCAGTATCTCGTAGCGAACATGTACGACACCGCTTGGGAAGATAAGAAAAGCTGGGTCTGGACCCTTAAACCTGTGGTATCCGATCCAGAATTTCGGGCCATGGACTGCCGATGACTTTAATCAAACAGCATTCGCGATCCAGATGTTGTATGAGAAGGCAAGTGCTTTAAGCTTACCAATCGTAAGGATTCGAGACGGCGAAAAACCTGTAGCAGTGCATTCGAACATATAAGGTAGGTATCGACTCCCTAAGCAATGAGACGTCGCCCACCGTATTTACGCGGTGATACTCGAATCAAATGCACACTATCGTGATTGTCGGTTGCCGAAGAATGGGGGATGTAGATGATTGAAGTATCTACCTGTGTAATTTGCGATAGCCCAATCCGCCGTCTCAAGCGTGCACTGGTTGCGCCGTTTGTTGCTGAACGCACCTGGAAGCGGAAGCCCTTTTGCGTCGATCTAGTCGGTTGCGACACTTGTGGATTCAAGTTCTACAATCCGCGGCTCGACGACAAGGATCTGAGCAATCTCTACAGGGGTTACCGTTCGCCGGAGTACCAGAGGATGCGTTTCGCAACTGAACCGTGGTATACCCCGAGTTTCAACGCAGATCTGGCGTCGCCGAATTCCTACGAGATCCGCCGAGCCAAACTGGCACCGATTCTACGGCAGCATCTAGGCGAGCAAAAGATTGGGCGAATCCTTGATTACGGAGGAGACCGTGGAGATTTGGTAGTTGGACTTGTCGATGGAGCCGAACCGTTTTCCTATGATATTTCAGGAATAGATGTTGCGCCTGGAGTTACGCCGACAAAAGACCCTACGGCCTGCAAGCCTGATCTTATAGTGAATAGCAATGTGTTAGAACACGTCGGTTTCCCTCGCGTTTTAGTCAATGAGATTCTGAATGCGGCTCCAAAGGGCGGTCTAGTGTTTCTCGATGTGCCGTGTGAATTTCCATTCGGGTTCGCCAGACTTGCGAGGAGGATCGCACAGATCGCAGTGATGACCCTTATGAGGCCGGCAACATCGCGATACATTCTTCGCCCCGCTACCCTTTACATGATGCATCAACATATTAACTACTTCACTGAACACTCATTGAGGGTGCTGATGGAGTCTTGTAATGGTGAGGTGATTGCCACAGGGACGTACCCTTATGGAAGTCGAGCTGGGCGGGCCGACATGGCGTGGTGTCTAGCCAGGAAGAATTGAGACGGACACAAACAAAAACAGAGACCAGTCTCCGTTCGCATCGTTTCAGAAGGGAGTGCTATGAACACGAAACTGATTACCATCATGACTCCTTGCTACAACGAAGAGCTCAACGTACGCGAGGTCCATCGGCGGCTGATGGCGGCAGTCGCGGAGCTGCAAGCGTATCGATTCGCACACCTGTTTATCGACAATGCATCCACAGACCGCACCGTCGAGGTGCTGCGAGAAATGGCAGCCGAAGATTCGTCCGTAAAGGTAATCGTGAATGCACGAAACGTCGGCGGAGCTCGATCTGGAATGCACGGCCTGCTGCATGCGGAAGGACAGGCAGTGGGTTCACTTTTTGCGGATCTTCAAGATCCTCCCGAATTGTTCATCGAGATGATCCGGGAATGGGAAAAGGGCTTTCCAATCGTTGCTGCGATCAAAAATACCAGCGATGAAAATGGCCTGATGTATCGCATACGGACCACCTATTACCGCTTGGTGGCCCGCCTGACGAATGTACAGGTCCTGGAGCACTTCACCGGCTTTGGACTTTATGATCGGTCGGTAATCGAGAGAATCCGCACTCAGTTCCATGACCCGCACCCATTCTTTAGAGGCATGATCGCCGAGCTAGGTCTGCCGATTGCAAAGGTCTTCTACAATCAAAAGCGCCGTGAGCGTGGCGTTACAAAGAACAATTTTTACGCGCTTTATGACTTTGCGATGCAGGGCATCACAAATCTCTCCAAGGTTCCGCTTCGACTTGTGATTTTCGGTGGCTTCGTCTGCGCGCTATTGAGCTTTATGATGGGTATGTTCTACCTGCTGTATAAGTTGATCTTCTGGTACAGCTTTACGATCGGGCTCGCGCCAGTTGTGCTGGGCCTTTTCTTCCTTGGGTCAGTGCAGTTGATCGCCCTTGGCATCATTGGGGAGTATGTGGGATCCATCCACACGCTTGTGCTCAACCGTCCCCTCGTCACTGAGAAAGAACGCATCAATTGTTAGGGATTGGTCGCGATGAAATCGGACTCTAACAAATCATCTAGCGAGGTTGTGCGTTACCTGGTGGTCGGCGGCTTCAACACTATTTTTGGCTATGGAATGTTTGCCGTACTGAATTGGTTATTTACAGGCCACGGCTCATATAGCTACCTGCTCGCGAGTTTCCTAGCCAGCTTGATCGCTATCACGATTGCTTTCCTTGGATACAAATGGTTCGTTTTTAAGACGCGCGGAAACTATTTCGTTGAATGGATCCGCTGCGTTGGCGTGTACGGGACCACCATGCTTATAGGACTAGCTGGCCTGCCAGTTCTTGTTCCAATCCTGCGCCGTCATTTGCACCAGCCGGAGCGCGCTTCTTACATCGCTGCGGCAATCATGACGGTTATTACCGTGCTATTTAGCTTTTTCGCGCATAAAAATATTTCATTCCGTCATCAACTGGTAGCTGATGTTTCCGAAGCGAAGCCCGACTTGCCCATAACCTGACACCGTCGCAGCATAAGAGCGCGCGCGCACACTCATCTTTGGTAGCTTCGTACCGTCCGCGCGAAGCCTTCTTCGAGGCTTGTCGTGGGCTGCCAGCCGAGCGACTTGATCTTTGAAAGATCAAAATGTCCGCCAGTGACGGGACTCACTATGTATGGATCCTCCCGCCCACGCTCCTGGCGCATTACTTTGCAGCTGCTATCAGGAAAGAGATTGCACAACATCTCTGCCAGATGTAGCACAGAGCATTCTGAATCGCTTCCTACGTTGTAGGCCTCGCAGCTTTTTCCTAATAACAAGACGGTGAAGAAAGCGACAGTTGCATCAGCAAGGTAGCAAAAGGGCCGCTTAGTGCTCCCATCGCTTTTGAGCACGATGTTGCGCTTAGCCACTATGTCCGCGACGAAATCAGCGAATACCCGTCCATCATTCAATTCCATACCAGGCCCGTAGGTGTGCGAGAGGCGCACGATCTTTGCTGGAACGCCAAACTGTGCATGCCAGCAGGCGCAAAGCGTTTCACCCGCTCGCTTGCCCTCGGCATAGCATGAGCGAATATCGATTGGGTCGAGATAACCATATGCAGATTCGTGCGCTGGAATCGATAAATCCTCGCGGCGTCCGTAGACCTCACCGCTGCTGAAGAACAAGAAACTTTCGCTTTTCGCGTCTCTCGCCACTCCCAACATTCTCTGAGTTCCCATCACGTTCGCTTCAAAGGTTCCTACTGGGTCGTTTGCAAAAAATTTTGGACTAGCCTGACTAGCAGCATGCACGAGGTAGTCGACCATAGGCGGTCCGTCGTAAGGCTCACGAACGTCCTGAAAGACAAACGTTAGATCAGAGCGACCAGAAAGGTGACCTAGTCTTCGTAGAGCTTTTTCGCGGTTCCTAGCAAGCGCTGTCACCCGAATGCCCGCATCAAGAGTCTCATTCAGGTACAAAAGGGTTTCGAGCATGTAGGCAGGCACAAACCCGTTGGCCCCCGAGATCAAAACGGTCTTTCCAAAGAATCGGGACCAAGGAAGTTGGGCCGACACGATGCGCTTCAAGTCGTCTTCCACCACGGAGTGTCTACGTTCTGCCAAAGATTCCCCTTAATTGCCTGTCAACGCTCCATCATTGCGTAGGCGTGATCTATCGGGTGCCTGGGCAAGCTACTCGTCCAACAGCGGAATGAACATCTCTGACCTCAGTTGGCTTAGGGAGAGGCGTGGCGCCATGTCTTCCATAGGGAGACTCGTTAAAGTGCCGTCCGCGCGAATTGCAGATGTGGCTTTTGGCGCCGTAACCTGATCGGCAGATACCGTGACCGCGCAGATCACTGGGCCGTTGAGACTCAGCACTTCATGAACCCTGTCGGCAATATTGTCGTGGTTCGTGATTTTGCAGGTCGTGATCCCGTATGCCTCTGCAACTTTCAAAACATCGGGCAAGGTCAGATGGCTCGACGGATCGCTACCCACCAGCCTGCCTTCAAAGTAATTGCGCTGCGCTGCGATGATGGAGGCATAGTTACCGTTGCACAGAATGAAGAACTTGATTGGCAGGTTGAGCCGACGGATAGTTTCTAGATCCTGAATATTCAATTGAAAGCCGCCATCGCCGTTCACGCAGATGGTGCGTCGCCTTCCGCTTGCCAGACAACTTCCGATTGTTCCGGGCAGACCCGTTCCCATGGCGCCGAGCGATGGAGAGTTCACAACGCGCTGTCCTTGTTTCAGCCTGAAGCATTGCAGAAAAATATCGCTGCACGCGCCTGAACTGCCAGGAGCGAGAACGTCGTCTGCAGTGCACAGGTCCGACAGCACGTCAATCAGCACATACGTGTTTACGACGTTGCCCGGCTCCCGCCAGTATTCATTAAGGATGACTGGATAGCGTCTTTTCCACTCATCGACCTTTGCCACCCAACCGCTAACGTCCGGAAGCGTTGCCCCTTCAATTTGCGGTAGCAATTCTTCAATATACTTTTTGGCGTCCGAATGAACGGAGAGATCGATATCCATCTCAAACTTTGCGAGTTCATGGGAATCAATATCGACGATGATCTTTTTCGCCCCGCGGGCAAAGTTCTTATGGCTAAAAGCGGTCTGCGGCAGATCCAGCCGAGCGCCAATGACCAGAATCCAATCGGCATTTTGCTGAGTGAAATTAGCAGCGCGTCCGGCAACTGACCCTGGACGACCCGCAAAGTAAGGATGGTCGTCCGGCAACATATCCATTGCCTTCCAGGTCAAGAGAGTGGGAATTTGGAGCCGATTTACCAATTTCTCAACCAAGCCGTTTACATGCGACAAGCGGGCCCCGTTGCCTATAAACAGAACTGGCCGTTGTGATCCTTTTAATAACTCAATCACCTTAGAAACCTTGTCGCCTAGGTCGCTCTCAGTCCAGGGCTCCGATTCGGGTGTGAAGCCCTCGAGCTTAACTTCATCGATCATCTGCGCTTGTACGTCCAGCGGAAAATCTAACCACACTGGGCCGCGGCGTCCCGTTGTGGCAAGATGCAAAGCCTTCTCAATCTCAAAACGAATGCTTGCAGGATCTACGATAGTCTTTGCATATTTTGTGAGTGGTGTCACGACCGAGATGATATCGACTTCCTGTGGACCCATTGACCTTAACCCACGGCCCGTGAGCAGGTCAGCCCGCTTGACTTGTCCGGATAGAAATACGACCGGGGTGGAATCTAGCCACGCAGCCGCGAGGCCTGTGACAGCATTTGTTCCCCCCGGCCCTGTGGTTACAAGTACGGCGCTTGGCGCGTTAGTAAACTCTGCGTGGGCCTGTGCCGCAAAAGCTGCAGCCTGCTCGTGAAGGCAGCACACATATTCCAGTCCAGTCTGCCTGCCGACTGAGTCGACAAGATGCATGCACCCGCCGCCAGCTAGCATAAAAATGCGAGCGATTCCGGCGTCGTGTAGAGTACGGATCACATAGTCAGATAGCTTGATCACGATTCTCGTACCATATGCGATAGCTCATTTAGCAATTCATCTATCGTCAGCCTACTGTTGTTCCAGGGTTGTGGATAGGTTAGTGTCCTCATTCCAATTGAGTCTGCCTGGCAGATGTTTTCCGGAGAGTCCTCTACGAGGATGTCTCCGCATTTAATCCAAGTCAGAAATTCACCCTTGCTGCGATCATAAGCGGGTTCGTTCTCTTCTGTACGCGATGGTACGACGCCGAAACACCGAATCCACAAACCGAAATGACGCAGTACCCAGGCCGCGACCTCTGGGGCCGTCTCCAAGGGACGAGCAGTCAGAGCGATATGCCGGCAGTATTTTCCTTGCGCACGAAACCAAGCGAGCACTTGCGCGTTTGGTGGCATCTTCATTGATCGCTGCGTCTTTCGAAATGGGTCCAACGACGCAAGGTATTCTTCATAAGTGATGGACAAAGATTGATGAGGCGGATTTTGCAGCAACTGGGAATACTGCAACGTGCACCCCGGGTGTTCGGTAAGCCAGCAGTGAGTGAACCATTGATACATCAGGTCATTCAGAACATCATCCACATCCCAAACCACGGTCAGCATCAGCCGATCCAATGTGTGACAAAGGTTTTTCGATTCGGATTGGACATGATAATCGGGTCGGTATAAAACGAGTCATTCATGGAGTAACTTGATGATACTTCTTCGATGATCGCACCATGCTTTGTCCAGAACGAATGCTTGATCCCATGGGCGATCGTAATGACGTCGTTCGACTTGTGTGTTACCTGCTTCCCATCCAGTTCAACGGTCACGTCTCCATAAAGGATGTGGTAGGTTTCGTCCTTAGCGTTATGCCATTGTTCTGGATGCTTCTGGCCGGGCAGCACGACCATAAGGCGTTTGCAATATTCACGATTTACAACGGTAATTGCGGTGATGCCGGTCTCCCGAAATTTATCGATGCCGTAGTGGTGTGATATTTCAAGGTCGCACTGACCCGGCACCAGCACCTTGCTCTTGCGTAGTAGGGACTTAACGTCGGAAACGATCTTGTATACCGCCTCGCGGGTATTGCGAGCCTTCACATTTTCGCGCATTATGGCGCCGTTTGCTGGAATTGCCTCGTTAGCAACGTACTCGCTATATTTTGAGAAGTCCTGCGCGACCAACTGGCCTTGAACATTGGGCATGGCGTAGAAAATGTTTGCGTGCTGAATCGTCTCACCCGCGGTGACCGCAGCCTTGACGAAGGCTCCGCGCGCCAAATCGCGAAGTGCTGCTTGTTCGCCTGCTGGTGCAGGGTAGCGCTTCGCAGGGTTGCCGATCATCGTATACGCATCGGCGGCAGATTGCAGCCAGCGATGCACTTGATCAGGATTGGCGCTGTATGTGTTGAGAGCGTATTTGTCTGTTGCGACGCCGACGTGCTTCTCAAACATCACCGCACCCATCGCGATGGCAACCTTGACCGCCTCGAAATTATCTGGGCGTTCATGAGTCGAATAGCCAATAGGGATAGAGGGATAACGGGCCTTTAACAACGCGATCTGACCGAGATGCAAATGGTCATCCGGAGCCGGATATTCGCCCACGCAATGCATTATCGTCAATGTTTTATCGCGGTGGCGAAAGAAGCTCACTACGCGATCAACCTCTTCTAGCGGTTCGCCGGCCGTCGACGCGACTATGGGAAGGTCGCATTTCGCAATCTCCTCCAGCAAAGGCCAGTCGCTCACATAGCAACTGGGAATTTTAATGAAGTCGAAGCCATGCTCGACGATTTTATCGACAGAGGTTTCATCCCAGGGTGTGCACATCGCAAGGAAGCCGGCGTCGACAATTGTGTCCTTGATCTGTCGGTACTCATCCCATGACAGGCTGGTTTCAGTGAATCGCTTCACATATTTGAGATCAAAGCGATCATGATAATCAGGATGAATGCAGCGGCTTATATCGCGGTACTGCAACTTCACACAGAAGCTAAATGGGAACCCGTCAGACGCCGCCTTGAGTTCTCTGATTATGCGAATGCCATGTGCGACATCGCCCATATGATTGTTAGCCATCTCATAGATAAACAGTGGCCGTCGATTGATGTCGCGCATCCCTGGTCATCTCCTGATTTTCCTACTTCGTATGCACAAACGATGGTTGAGGCCGATGAGTGCCGGCTTTACTGTGTTCGACGAAGTCGGTAATTGTGGTCGCGACAAAGTCCAGCATCGCCGTTGTCACTCCGGGATACACGCCTACCCAGAACACGTTGTTCATTGCAAAGTCTGTGTTCGGCAATTTTCCGATAACGCGGTGTTCGCAACCCTCGTATGCGGGCTGGCGCAGAAGATTGCCGCCGAAAAGGAGGCGCGTGCCTATCTTGTTTGCTTCAAGGGAACGGGTCAAATCCTCTCGTGTAAAGGGAGCACTTGCGCGAACCCCAATCGGGAAGCCGAACCATGAAGGATCGCAGCCGGGCGTTGCCTCGGGAAGCATCAACCAATTCTCAAGCGGCTTGAGCATTGCGTACAAGTAACGAAAGTTTTCTTTACGACGCTCGATAAAATGCGGCAACTTTTCAATCTGCGAAGCGCCGAGTGCGGCCTGCATATCTGTTGCTTTAAAGTTGTAGCCGATATGCGAGTACGTGTATTTGTGGTCGTATCCACAGGGCAGGGAACCGAGTTGCCAGTCGAACCGTTTGCCGCACGTGTTGTCTTTGCCGGGATCACACCAGCAGTCGCGACCCCAATCGCGAAACGAGTCGATCAAGACTTGCAGATTCGGCTTGTCGGTGAGTACGGCGCCGCCCTCGCCAGTAGTGATGTGGTGTGCGGGATAAAAGCTGACCGTGGCAATGTCGCCGAATGTCCCTACAGGACGGCCCTTCCACGTCGATCCGAGCGCGTCGCAGCAGTCCTCAACCAACCAAAGATTATGTTTCTTTACGAATGCCGTAACAGCGTCCAAATCAAAGGTGTTACCCAAGGTATGTGCGATCATTACGGCTTTGGTCTTTTCGCTGCGCGCGGCCTCAAGTTGACTAACGTCGATCTCGTATGTAGGCAAAGTGATGTCGACGAAGACCGGCACCAGCCGATTTTGAATGATTGGATTGATTGTCGTGGGGAAACCGGCGGCCACCGTGATGACTTCGTCACCAGGCTTGAGCCGGCGGTCGCCGAGTTTCGGCGATGTAAGCGCGCTCAGGGCGACAAGGTTCGCTGAGGATCCGGAGTTGGTAAAGGACGCACTGCGCACACCTACAAAGCGCGCCAGTTTCTGCTCGAAATCCGCCGCAAAGCGTCCGGTCGTGAACCAGGCGTCGAGCGCAGAATCGACCACCGCACTTACATCCGCACCATCGATCACTTTGCCAGAAACCGGTACGGGCGTCTGCCCGGGCTTGAATTCCGTAGCCGGAAAAGCCTCTGCAAAATACTCCGAGGTAAGGTCGAGAATCTGCTGTCGCAGCCGTGTCGACTTAGCTGTCATTGGGTGCACAACTCAAGCATACAAAATCACAAGCCAGCCGGTGTACTGTATTAGTCAAGACACCTCGTCTTGGTAACCAGTAGTCATGCTGCTGCGCCACCTGGACTCCGCTCCTAATCGCGGATCGTAAAGGAAAGCAATGAAAGCGGTCATTTTGGCAGGTGGACTTGGAACCCGGCTTTCTGAGGAAACGATTCTACGCCCTAAACCGATGGTTGAGATCGGTGGTCTGCCCATACTTTGGCACATCTTGAAGATTTACTCGCATCACGGAATCAATGACTTCATTATCTGCTGTGGATACAAGGGCTACCTCATCAAGGAATACTTTGCGAATTACTTTCTGCACATGTCTGACGTGACATTCGATATGCATGAGAATCGCATGCACGTTCATCAAAGTGTGGCTGAGCCCTGGCGGGTTACCCTCGTCGATACCGGCGACAACGCAGGTACTGGCGGCAGGCTCAAGAAGATAGCGAAGTATATTGAAGGCGATGACGCCTTTTGTATGACCTATGGGGATGGCGTCAGCGACGTTGATATCACCGCAGCTATCGCCTTCCACCGCGGCCACGGCAAACAGATGACTATCACTGCAGTGCGACCGACAGCGAGATTTGGGGGTTTGATCACCGAGGGTTCGACCGTGGGCGCATTTCAAGAAAAACCGGAAGGCGAAGGCGGTTGGATCAAT
This sequence comes from Acidobacteriaceae bacterium, assembly GCA_025350325.1. Taxonomy (GTDB): domain Bacteria; phylum Acidobacteriota; class Terriglobia; order Terriglobales; family Acidobacteriaceae; genus Telmatobacter. The sequence goes on along the minus strand of JANXYB010000047.1, from coordinate 38,811 downwards.
GGCGGTTTCTTTGTGCTGTCTCCGACGGTGCTTGCAGAGGTCTCAGACGAGAGTACATCGTTTGAGAGAGAGCCGATGGAATCCCTCACCGCCAAGAAACAAGTGCAGGCGTATTTTCATCGCGGGTTTTGGCAGCCGATGGATACGCTGCGCGACAAGCAGCGGCTTGAGGAGCTGTGGGCCAGCGGGAGAGCTCCGTGGAAGACCTGGTAAATCCATGGCCGGGGCGCCGGGTATTCCTAACCGGGCACACCGGATTTAAGGGCGGGTGGCTGGCGCTTTGGCTTGCTGGTAAGGGCGCACTCGTCAGGGGATACGCTCTGGATCCCTCAACGGAACCCAATCTGTTCACGGTCGCGAATGTTGGCACGGTCCTAGAGGATGTTCGTGGCGACATTGGAGATCTAGCCAAGCTCACGGCCTCGATGACGGAATTCCGTCCTGACGCGGTTTTCCATCTCGCCGCTCAACCCCTCTTGCGGCGCTCATACATTGACCCGCTTGCCACCTATTCGACCAACGTCATGGGTACAGCGAACGTGCTGGAAGCGATTCGCAAGACGCCAACCGTGCGAGCCGTAGTTTCAGTCACCAGCGATAAGTGCTATGAGAATCTAGAATCGGGCGCGGCTTATCGCGAGACCGATCCGCTTGGCGGGCACGATCCCTATTCGTCAAGTAAGGCCTGTGCTGAAATCGTGAGTGCCGCCTATCGTAGTTCTTTCTTTCCACCGGATAGATTCAGTGAACATCATGTGGCCCTTGCTACGGCGCGCGCCGGCAATGTCATCGGGGGCGGCGACTGGTCGGACGACAGGTTAATTCCCGATCTTATTCGAGGATTTCAGTCAGGTGAGCCTGTCCTCATCCGGCGGCCCAATGCGATTCGCCCGTGGCAGCATGTGCTCGAACCGCTGCACGGTTACATCATGCTTGCCGAACAACTGCTTGCTGAGCGGTCACAGTTTGCGTCCGCATTCAATTTTGGACCCAGCGACGAGGATGCATGGCCAGTCGGACGCATCGCGACCCGCCTCGCCGAGATGTGGGGAGAGGGCGCTGCATGGAGGCTGGACGACCAGCCAGGCGTGCACGAGGCCCATTACCTGAGGCTTGACTCAGACAAGGCCCGCAAGGTACTGGGCTGGCACTCTTGCCTCGGCATCGAGGCCGCACTCCAATGGACAACGAATTGGTTCCGCCTTTGGCAGCATGGCGCTGACATGCAGCAGCAAAGCATCGCGGACATCGCGCAGTATGAGCAACTTTACGCCAGCCAGGCGCCGGTCCACCCTCCCCAGCAACGCTGATAAACTCGTACCGTGCCTGGTCAAGAGAAACCGCCCGTCTTCCTACTCGATGCAATGGGATTCATCTTTCGCGCTTATCACGCGATGCAGCGTAGCCGACCCATGTCGACACGGCAGGGGGTTCCAACTGCGGCTACCTATGTCTTCGTAAACATGGTTAATAAGCTGCGGCAAGATTTCAACCCACTCTACTTTGCTGCAGTTTTCGATGTCAGCGGCGCAGTATTTCGTGACGAACGTGCCCGGTCGATCGACACCATGCGGAAGTGGAATTCCAAGACGCAGAGTTTTGAGACGGTGAGCTACGAAGGCTACAAAGCTAATCGGGTAGCGATGCCCGAGGATTTAGGCAGGCAAGTTCCATACATCCGTCGCGCGCTTGAAGCCTTTCGCATACCCATCATTGAACTCGTGGGTTTTGAGGCGGACGACGTCATTGGCACGCTGGCCCGCAAGGCAGCCGAAGACGGCCATGAAGTCTTCATCGTGTCGAGCGATAAGGACATGATGCAGCTCGTGACGCCCCACGTTAGGATGCTCAACCCGCAAAAGGACAACCTGATTCTTGATCCCGCCAAAGTTGAACAAGTGCTGGGAGTTCCTCCACAAAAAGTGGTTGACGTCATGGCCCTGCGCGGCGATTCCATCGATAACATTCCCGGAGCGCCGGGAATCGGTGACAAGGGCAGCGTCGACCTCATCGTTGAGTTTGGAACCCTTGAGGCTGTGCTGGACCGCGCCGCTGAGGTCAGGCGCAAAAGTTATCGCGAATCTCTCGAACAAAATCGCGCCATGGTGCTGCTATCGAAGGAACTAGTCACGATCGACTGCCACGTGCCCATCGAACTGAATCTAGGTGCGATGGAAACGCAGGAACCGGATACTGAAGCTTGCCGCGAATTGTTCACTGAGCTTGAATTCACTTCGCTGCTTCGCGATCTCGCGCCGTCAAAAACTGCCCCCTCCGCCAAATTGATCAATCAGCCGAACGATGAGCAAGCCGCCGCATTTTATTCCGCGGCGCAAACGAACGGTTTCGCGTTCGCGCTCGATGCCGCAGAACCGGTAGAAGAGGAACCGGAGGATGCCTCGCCTCAGGCGTCGCTATCGCTGATGGATGTGGTTGAGGAGGCAGAAGAGAAAACCCGCTCCAGCATCGGTGTATGCGCGGAACCTGGCACTGCTTTATGTCTGTCGCTCACGCCTGAGCTTCGTGCGTTGTTTGCCGACCCTTCCGTGCCCAAGCGTGTTCACGATTTGAAATTGATGCTGCACGTGCTTTGCGGACTGGGCATAGAACTGCGCGGAGCGGTCGACGATGCCATGCTGCTGTCTTATGGGCTCAATCCGACAAACACTACGCAGGCACTTGCTGATGTGGCTGCACGCCATAGCCAGGCACCCCCGTCTAGTCTTCCCGCCGCCGCGGCTTCGATTCATGCACTTGTCACATCGCTGCGCGTAGAGGTCGAAAGCTCAAGGATCATGAGGGTATACACCACGATCGATCTGCCCCTCGCGCCCGTCCTATATCGGATGGAGAAGGCAGGCGTGCGCATTGACACCGCCGTGCTTGATGGGCTATCAACGCGCTTCGCTGCGGAATTGGAACGCGTTGGAGAAGAGATTTATGCTCTTGCCGGCCGACGTTTTAATGTCAATTCGCCCAAGCAACTTGGCGAAGTGCTGTTCAAAGAGATGGGCCTGCCTGCGCCCAACGTTCGAGGCAAAGGCAAAGTCATTTCCACTGCGCAGGACGTGCTTGAGCAGCTAGCGGAGATCAATGAAGTGCCCCGCCTGGTGCTCGAATACAGGCATCTTTCCAAGCTCAAATCGAATTATGTAGACTCTTTGCCGCTGCTCGCTGACTCCGAGTCGCGCGTGCACACGACTTTTCAGGCCGCCGCCACGACAACTGGGCGACTCTCATCGGTAAATCCAAATTTGCAAAACATTCCCATTCGCACAGAGCTTGGTCGCGAGATACGGGCAGCATTTATCGCTGCTCCGGGCAGTCAATTGCTCTCAGCCGATTACTCGCAGATTGAATTGCGCCTGCTTGCTCACTTCAGCGGAGATCCTTTGCTGATGCGCGCCTACAAACAAAACGAGGACATCCATACGCTCACGGCCAGCGAGGTCTTCGGCGTGCCTGCAGATACGATGGACAAAGTGACCCGCAATCGCGCCAAAGCAGTCAACTTTGGAATCGTTTATGGCATTTCGCCATTCGGTCTAGCCGCGCAACTGGGCATTCCCCAATCCGAGGCACGCGCTTATATCGAGCGCTATTTCGCGCGCTACCAAGGTGTAAAGGCTTTCATTGAAAAGACGCTCGAGGCAACGCGTCGCGAGGGCGCCGTGCATACCATGTTTGGCCGAATGCGGCCCATCCCGGATATCGAGAGCCGCAATCCTAATCAACGGGGATTCGCCGAGCGCACCGCGGTCAACACGCCCCTGCAAGGTACTGCCGCCGACCTTATTAAGCTGGCGATGATTGCGATTGATCGTAAGCTTACAGAGCGCCAACTCAAAACTCGGATGGTGCTTCAAGTACACGATGAATTGCTTTTCGAAGTGCCGCTGGACGAGACCGCTGAGGTTGAGGAGTTGGTGCGCACGGAGATGGAAGGCGTCGCACAACTCAACGTTCCGCTGGTTGCCGATCTCGGTTTCGGCTCCAACTGGCGCGATTTATAGTAGGCTCACTCCAGCGTGTTTGATTCTCAAGATAATCCATCGGTCGCGATCCGCAACGCAAACCTATCGTTTGTGCTATTCATCGTTGGCTCAGTGGTCGGTGTATTAAACCTGTCGATGACGGTGCCATTCGGCGCTGGATTTGAGATGGTCGCCTTGGCGCACAATCTGGCGAGTCATGGGGCGTACGCCAATCCTTTTTATGTTCTCGACACAGGACCTTCGGCAGCGAACCCGCCGCTGTATCCGTTGCTGCTGGCCCTGTTCATGAAGGTTCTGAGCGCCCCATTCGTAGCGCTTGCCGCGACGCTCGGCAATATTTTCGCGAATGCGCTAACGGCTGCGTGGCTTCCGCGAATCTCTATACTCTTTTATCGAGACTCTCGCCCGGGGATAGCGGCATCAGTCTTCTGGATTCTTGCGGTGCAACTGATGCCGAGCTGGGACGTAAGTTATACGGTTGCCGCGCTCATATTGTTTTGCCTGTTGACCGCCTCGACGATAAAGAAGAACAAGCTGATCCCGGCCATTGCAGCAGGTCTGCTCGTCAGCGCGTTGTTTTTATTGAACCCATCTTCGATGCTGATCGTTATGACGTGGGTCGCTTATCTGTGCGTGTTTAGGAGAGCGTCGGTAAAACAAACGATTTTGTATTTCGCTGTTGTCATTATGATGCTCGCGGTCGTCATCTTCTCCTGGAGTTTGCGCAATTACGAACAGCTAGGACACTTTATAGTGAGAAGCAATCTCGGAATGACTCTCTATGCGTCGAACAACGATTGCGCAAGTCCCAGCCTAAATGAAGAGGAGCTCACCGGCTGTTATTTGTCGCATCATCCGAACATGAGTTTGCACGAAGCGCAAACACTACACACCCTGGGCGAAGTTGAATACGACAGGAGGCGGACTGCAGATGCAAAGGAATGGATGCGCAGCCATCCCGAGAAGTTCGTTCATCTTACAGCAGCTCGTCTTCGCGATTTCTGGTTTCCAGCGCAGGCGAATCACCCGCTCAAATCTGTGTTGATTTGGGTGGCGACGATTTTCTCAGTTCCTGGTTTAATTTGGATGGCCTACAGACGCGAGAGGATCACACTCTTCATACTGGCTAGCCTTCTCATCTATCCGCTCATGTATTACATAGTTGTAAGCGATGTGCGGTACCGCTATCCGGTGCTGTGGCTATCATTGCTGCCGGCGGGGTACTTCATCGATAGTGTCGTCCAACTTAGATACGGAGCAAAGAATTCCGCTGTTGGCAGAGAACTTACTCAAGCGCCAAGCTCGTCACGGATGGCGTCGGCGATAGCGTCCGCGTGTCTGCGCATTGCCTCATCGCTTTCCGCTTCAATCATCACGCGAGCGAGAGTCTCCGTGCCCGAGTAGCGAATTACTACGCGCCCCGCATCTTTCAATTCCTCTTCTGCTGCGCGAATGCGCGCTGCCACTGCTGGAATCCCTTCAAGCGGTCTGCGCTCGCGCACTTTTACATTCACGATTACCTGCGGAAAAACCTTGAGGTCTGCAGTGAGCTCTTCAATGCTACTGCCGGTACGTGCGAGCAGATCGAGCACCACCAGCGCGGTCAGCAGTCCGTCCCCGGTAGTTGCCAGATGCGGAAACAGGATGTGGCCGGATTGTTCGCCGCCCAAGGCCGCACTGTGCAATTGCATCTGCTCGAGCACGTAGCGATCACCGACAGGAGCGCGGAGCATGCGAATACCAGAGCGCTTCAGAGCCGCCTCCAGGCCCATGTTCGACATGGTGGTGGCAACGACTAAGTCGCCGGTAAGTAGGCCGCGCTCCTTGAGGTCTCGCGCAGCCATGAGCAGAATCGCATCGCCGTTTACGATGTTATTCTGCGCGCCGGATAACATGCAGCGATCCGCGTCGCCATCAAACGTTACGCCCAGCGCGAAGCCGCGCGACGTAACTTCTGTCGCAACCCGCTCGGGATGAAGAGCACCGCAACCATCGTTGATGTTGCGCCCGTCGGGAGAGATGTTAATGAGCCGAAACTTCTCGGGGATATCAGCGCCCAATCTCGCAAAAAGCTCTGGTGCAACTGCTGCTGCTGATCCATTGGCGCAGTCCGCAACGATTCGTAATCCACTGAGGCTCAGTCCCGGTACCGCATCGATGAGGAACTGAATGTAGTCCTCTTGCAACTTGGGATCGTCAACGACGGGCGGTAACTTTGCAGGATTGGGAGCGACCGCGTCTTCTGCATGACGGTGAATCTCGTTTTCAATTCCAAGCTCAATCGCGTCGGGCAATTTGAATCCATCAGGGCCAAAAAGCTTGATGCCGTTATCGCGCCACGGATTGTGCGAGGCACTGATCACGACACCCGCATCGAAGCCATGCGCGCGCGCGAGAAATGCGACTGCCGGGGTGGGCACGATCCCCGCACTCGCAACGCCTACGCCGGTTTCGCGTACCCCTGCCAAGAGCATGGCGGCGATCCATGCACTCGACTCGCGCGTGTCGCGGCCTAAAATTACCTTGGCTCCCGGTTTTCCATGTAGCGAATGACCGATTGCCAAGCCGGTCGAGTAGATCGTTGTAGCATCCAAAGGAGCTTCGCCTGCGATGCCGCGAATGCCGTCGGTGCCAAAAAGCCGGCGTCGTGTGCCTGTTCTCATAGCCTCACTTCTTATTGACTCTTCCGAGCACTGTTTTTTGGACTCGGCTCGAAAATTCACCATCGCTCAGACGCGTATTGATGCTATCGCCTGCGGCAATCTGCGCGACAGATCGAATCAGGACGCCATCCGCTCCGAGCACAAGTGCGTATCCACGCTCCAGCACTGCTAGCGGCGACAGAGAATGCAAACGCGCATCGAGCGCGTTCAATCGACCTGCCGTACCACGTAGCGTTCGTTCAAGCGAACGATCAAGGCGTGTGCGGTCGGAGCTTAGCCGCTCTCTTGTTCTGCCTAGTCTCTGACGTGAATCATGATGTAACACCGCCGCTGCCAATTCTGCAACTTGGCGCTGGCACAGCCGAACTGAAGTCCTCAGTGATTCGTCCATCGTAAGGCAGAGGTCGTCGAGATGCTGATTCAAGCGATGCATCAAGGACGATATGCGGCCTTCGACGCGGTCTACCGGGACGCGTTCAAGTTTTTGACGTGCACGCAACATCTGAAACCGGGCTGCGCGCTCAAGCCTGCTCACCAAGTTTGCAACGCGCTCTGCGATGCGATGTTGCGCCTCCGTGATCAACTCGGCTGCCGCTGATGGAGTAGGCGCGCGCAGATCGGCGACGAAATCGGCGATCGTAAAGTCGGTCTCATGGCCGATCGCAGCGACCACAGGCAAAGCGGACGCAGCAATCGCGCGGGCCACGCGTTCACTATTGAAAGCGGCGAGATCCTCAAGCGATCCGCCTCCCCGCGCTAGTACGATCACGTCCACAAGTCCGAGCCTATTCAATTCAGCCAGCGCCGACTCTAGATCGGCGGCCGCTTGTTCGCCCTGCACCGAGACGGGGAAGAGAAGCACGTTAAGTCCGGAATGGCGGCGGCTAACGATATTCAGAAAATCGCGGATCACTGAACCGGTTGGCGATGTAATGATGCCGACGGTCCGCGGAAAGGCTGGAAGAGGCCGCTTGCGGTCGGATTCAAATAACCCTTCGGTCTTGAGACGTTGTTTGAGTTGCTCAAAAGCAAGTTGTAGAGAACCTGCACCGACGGGCTCAATCGTCTCACCGACCAATTGCAACTGGCCGCGCTGCGCATAAACACTTGCGCGGCCGCGCACTAATACATGCAGTCCATCTTCAGGACGAAATCGCAGCAACAGCGCCTGGCGACGGAAAAGCACAACTGGGAGCTGTGCGTCGGCATCCTTCAGAGTGAAGTACAGGTGTCCCGAGGGCGCGGGCCGGAAGTTTGAAATTTCACCCTCGACCCAAATATCCGCGTACTTAGTTTCAACATGCGCACAGACCTGTTCGACCAGATCGCGCACTGGCCAGACGCGACGCGCGGTCTGCGATGCCTCGAAGCTGAGGTCTAATTGCCGCGCGGATGAGTCGGAACGTGTCATCAAGACGAGTGTAATTGCTAAGGGCCCGAGATCTCACGGTGGCGCGTGACGGTTATCGGTGGGTTGAGAGCATGGCCCGCAATTCCGCAGCCACCTCGCCCATGCGCACGGCGATTTCTGCGTTGTTTTGAGGATCGACGAGATATGCCGCCTCTGCCTCGCGGGCCAGAATCGTACCCTCATGCAAGCCAAACGTGCCGAGCACGCCCGCCAGTTTATGCGCTTGTGAACTTGCTTCCTCACGGCCCGATCTTGTAAGCGTACCGTCAGTGAGAGCAGCAGCCGCGGTTTCAAGGTTGGCGACGCGTTCCGCTAATTTCGGAAGGTGCTTCGCCCATAGTCGAGCCATTGCCTCGGCAAGTGATGGGACTTCTGAAGCTGCCACTATCCCTACGCCTTTCAGTTCCAGCCCAGTATGCCCGCTACTTGCGTCGATAGAGTCAAGGGATCGAAGGGCTTCACCAGCACCGCCTCCACACCGAGATCGGCAAAGCGAAGACGGTCGCTGGCTTGGACCTTGGCCGTAAGTAAGAGCACCGGAATGTGCGCTGTGGCTGGGTTCTTACGCAACTCTCGAAATGTGGTTGGGCCATCCATTCCCGGCATCATCACATCGAGCAAAATTGCGTCCGGCTGGTAGAACGAGGCGCGAATAAGGCCCTGGGCCCCCGAACTTGCGACCATCACTTCCCAGCCGGCTACGGTTTCAAGGCTGAGTGCGGCCACTTCGCGGATGTCGTCTTCGTCATCAATGATCAGGATGCGGTGCATAATTACTTCTCCAAGCCAACGCCCTTGTTGAGTGCAGACCTAACAGCAAATGTGACTATTCCAAAATCCCTAAGAGATCGTATCTGAAAGTGTATTTGATAAACTCAAGTCGCCGAAACTTCTGGGATAGATTCCTCGACATCCTTCGAACTCCGCAGCATTGTCAAAACCAGTGCTTCAAGTTGATCCGGCTCAACGCTCGCTTTAGCTAAAAAGTGAGTTAGCCCGAGAACGAGTTGCATGCGCTCTGCCTGCGTCAGCCCGTGTGCGGAGTAAACGACGAGCGGCATGCGGTTCAGATCATCATGTTGCCGCAGCCAGTCCACAACGTTGAATCCGTCGCCGTCGGGCAAGCCAATGTCTAGCACCAATAGATGCGGCTGGAAGGTGAGGCACTCATCGAGCGCCGCCTGGCGCGTATGAGCAACGCGAACATTAATGGTCTCGCGCGTGAATATTTCGGCAATCACCTGGCCTAAATCCAGATCGTCTTCAACTACAAGCACGCGCGCCGTCTCACCCGGTATGCAAAGCGATCGTGTCAATTCCCTCAACAATGCGTCGTCCGTTGGACGAGGGAACAACCTCTCTACCTTCGAATTGAGCTCTGGCGTGGTTGTTTGGCTTGCAATTCCAAGCAGCACGATCGGGGTGTGCGCTTCCGGATCTTCGCGGCGCAAGAGGGGCAAAAGTTCCCATCCGTTGATACCGTGGAGCGTAGTATCGAGCACGATCGCGGCAACTCCGTCATGCGCGACTGCTACTGCTTGATCGACGGTTGTAGCCTCGACAATGCGATATCCAAAGCGTGCCAACTGATCGGTAATGAGCGGACGTGTGCTTCCGTTAGTATCGACAATCAGCACCGCACCATGTGCGGGTGGACTGGGCTCTCCGGTCTCTGTCTTGACCGCTGCGGGCTGATAAGGAAGAAACACTCTGAAAGTCGATCCGCGCACCGGATTTCGTTCTGCCCAGATGCGCCCGCTATGCTGCATCACAATAGCGCGACAGATAGCCAAGCCAAGGCCGCTGCCACCCTTTTGACGAGAATCGGAAGCATCGACTTGCTGGAACCGCCCGAAGATCGCTTCGAGTTTGTCGGCCGGAATACCACGCCCCTGGTCAATTACAGAGAGCGTCACGCCGCTGGCGCCGGAGCGCAGCATCACTGACACCGCTGAATTTGGCAATGAAAATTTGATGGCGTTCGACAACAGGTTGGTCACAATTTGCAACAGACGATCAGAGTCAGCAGTAATCTCAACCTGCGTCTTGTCGTGAATCAACAACACGGCGGCCTCGTCTGCAACTGGCTGCATACCGTCTATCGCCTGACGCACGATCTCACCCAATTGAACGGGCCGGAAGGCAAGGGGCTCGCGCCCACTCTGCGTGCGCTCTAGATCGAGAATGTCGTTGATCAGGCGCACCAGGCGTTCAGAATTATTGAGCGCAATGCGCAGCAGGTTAGCTGCTTTTTCGTTTATGGTGCCGAGCATGCCAGATGACAACAACCCCAGCGCCCCTCGAATCGAAGTCAGCGGGGTGCGCAATTCGTGGCTGACGGTCGATACGAATTCGTCTTTCATACGATCGAGCGCGTACCGCTGGCTGATGTCGCGGAAGCTGAGCACCGACCCTGAAAATCTGCCTTGATCTAATATCGGATTAAGAAAAAACTCAGCGGGGAATCCGGTTCCATTACTGCGATAAATCGTGCCCTCTCCCGCGACAGACTTGCGCTGACCCGAGGCCCGCCGCAACAGACAATCCTCGCTGCATTTCTTATCATCAGGCGCCGAGCCGTGCACCAGTTGGTGTACAGGTTTACCGATCAAATTGGCAGGTCGTGCGCCTAACAAACGGGCCGCAGCGGGATTGGCAAAGCGTACCAGGCCGTTGCGATCCACCCCGCAAATTCCGTCAGCCACCGAGCCCAACAGAATTTCCTGCTGTCGGCTCAATTCCTCGGCACGCTCTCTCTCTCGCGTTCGCGCCAGCATTTGTCCTAACGATCCGGCAACAGTTTCCATTGCTGCTGTGGTTTCGCGGTCCTCGCGCAGTTTCGTGTGGCAATAGAATTCGAGCACCGCGAGCACGTTGTTCCCTACCTGCAGGGGTGCGGCCCAACCTGAAGCCATTTTGCTTCGCATGGCCGCCTGCATTCTCGGCCCGGTCGGCTGCGCAAACAAATCAGCAGCCCACACCAGCCGTCCTTCTTTCCACGCACGTCCTGCGAGGCTGCTTCCAGGCGTCAAGGTGACACCCATGCTCTCCTGGATCAGCCCTTCAGCCTCCTTGCCGGGTACACCATAGGCAGTGCTGAATTCGAGCCGGTTTTCCTCCGCATTCACATCCCACTTCACTGCCACATCCCAGCCCTGCGAGATGCAGAGCGCCTCGAGAACACGCTTGGTGGCAACCTCGGCTGATACGTTTTCAGCGACAATCTGGCTAACGACCAGTTGCACAGCCAGCCGATGTTCGCGCTGCTTCTGCTGGGTGACGTCGTGCAAAAGGCACTGCACCGCGAGTGGCTTACCGGCCCGGCGGCGCTGATGCAGGCTCATCTCCAGTTCAAGTACGCGGCCATCAGAGGTATCGCTGCGCAGGGGAGCGCGATCGATGGTTACGCCTTCAAGGGCGCGCTTCAGCAGCGCCATAACCTCGTCGCGACAGTCCGGCCCGAAGATTTCGCCGAACGATTCCCGCTCAAGCGGTACGTTCCTGTCTGAATGAAAGCAGTTACGCCATGCCGGATTCGCATAGAGGAATTTGCCGGTAAGGTCGAGCGTCGCGATCATTTCGCTAGAGTTCTCAAACAGGTCGCGATAGCGGTCGCGCGGAATCCGCATGCCCTCGCCGTGAGCCCCAGAGATCGTCTGATCCAACGCTACTGCGACCAGTCCGTTAGGAACGCCGGTCCGCGTCCGCAGCGTAGAGATATGCAGGCGGACAGGGAACAGCTTTCCATCCTTGCGCCGCAAATGCGTCTCGAAGCTGGGAACCTGGCTGGGGGCCAGGGACTGCACAATCTCGGCATACGTTTCCAGCTTGCCGCCGGGCAGGTCATCGCCGGCCTTTTGTAGGCCGTACAGCTTGCGAACCTCAAAGACCAAACGCTCTTCTTCGCCCGGAGCCAGCAATTCGGTTGTGGTCGGTTGATTCAGCAGTTCAGCCGCATGATACCCAAGCAATCGCTCCGCAGCGGGGTTCACATAGGTCAGGCGGCCATCGAGATCGATTGCCACCACCATCGTTCCGGCTGAGTCCAGCATGTCTTTGAGTGGGTCGCCTGCGTACCTGATCGCGGCTTCGCGCTCTGCTGTACTGTCGGCCAATAGTCGCATAGCCACAGCACCCGTCAGGCCCATGGCGGTCATCAGCAACAGCCAGTCGAAACGCGGTCCGGCCTCAAGCCGCGCCAGGATGCCGCCTGCTGCCATTGCCAAGGCAAGCACCGACAGCGAAGACCACATCGAGGGAGAGGTCTCGTCCCCCGTAGGCTTCGACTGCTTGGCGTCCCGTTTTGCAATCATTCTTTAGCCGCTCCTGCGTCGGCTTCGGTACGATTCAGCCTTCTAAACCTTTGGAACTCGCGACACGCACATCGTCAGTAGATTTCCACGCGCGAAAGGCCTCATCGCCGTCTTTTTTTGGGCTAAAAGCCAATTAAACCGAAGCTTTTTTCGCACAACTTGTTTCTGCGAGAATACATCCGAACGGCAGCATCTGTCCTCGTTTTTGTGCAATTCAATGCACCGCAAGTGACCATTCACATAAGCTCAGCTTGTCTCATCCTAGTCCCGCCGATCTCCAAAGGTAGAGGATCGAAAGAGCCCATGCGTACCCAGAATGACTCCTCTACCGTGCACAGTCGCCAGGCACGTCCTTAGCTCAATCCATCCTGCAAAACTTGTGCCGACGATATACTTGCGACATGTTTCGACCACAGTCTCACTTGGGCCTAGTCGCTACCATCATTGTTTTCTCTGGTGTGGCCATTCACCCCCAGGCCGCCCGGGCGTGGGGTAATGAAGGTCACCGCATGATCAATCGTCTTGCCGCAACAAACTTGCCGGCCGACACTCCTGCATTTTTGCGAACGCCGGCCGCGATCGCGGAAATCGAGTATTTGGGCCCGGAGCCGGACCGCTGGCGTTCGCATGAGGAATCTGAACTCAGCGCTGCCCAAGCGCCGGAGCACTTCATCGACCTTGAACCAGCCGACGCACTCGGTCCGCTGCCGCATCGCCGCTTAGACTTCGAAGCTAGCGTCTTTGCGTCGGGTCAGCGCCCCGAAAAAATCGGGCTGCAGCCGTGGGAGGCAACTGAAGTTTGGGAAAGACTCAAGGCCGCTCTTCGCGAATATCGCAGCGAGGCTGCCGCAGGCCAGGATACTCATTCTGTTGAACAGGTTGCGGTCTTTTACGCAGGGTGGCTAGGCCACTACGTTGGCGATGCCTCGCAGCCCTTGCACACCACCATTGAATACAACGGCTGGGTTGGGCCTAACCCCCATGGTTACACCACCGCTCATCAGATTCACTGGAAATTTGAAGGGCCATTTGTTGGGGTGAATCTTCACGCGTCTGATATTCAGGCCAAAATGACTCCTCTCAGTGTCATCCAGGGAGATATTTTCGTGAGCTACGTAGCTTACTTGCGTAGCTCCGCGACCTACGTCGAGAAGGTCTATCAACTTGAAAAGGCAGGCGGATTTACCGGGGCGGGTAGTGATGAATCTCGCGAGTTTACCGCCGCCCGCCTGGCAGCCGGGGCGAGCATGCTGCGCGACATGCTCTACGCCGCGTGGTTGGGAAGCGCCAAACCCGTTCCCGATCTTTAATTCAAATTAGTCATTATCGGGCGGCGAAAAGTTGGTAACGGTTTCAGTCCCCGGCCTCGGACGCCATGGCGGGGACGAGACGCAACGCCGCCGTCAGCGCAAATGTGAGCAAGATCACCACCGGGGCGGCAAGTACCAGCCACGCGAAAATCGCTTCTAGGGCCAGCGCACCCGAAGACAGTGCCCACTGTACCGAGGTTAGGTGCTCAGCCCCAACGGTCAGCAACCGAGGCGTCGGCAATGAATGAAACATCCATCGGCCGAGGTGTACAAAGGGGTAGATCAAAGCAATTTGCAGCGGCATGGCGGCATAGTTCGCGGCCTGCATCGCCGGTAAATTCAGCCTGAGCGAGAGCGCTACCACCATGCACAATGCCGTGGGGACCCCCAGCACCGGAATGCAGCCGATAGCAAATCCCAAGGCTAGAGTTAAGGCCAGGCGCCGCGGGCTGATTCCCGTTCTCATCCACCCCGCCGTCTTGTCCCGCATCGCTCGGAAAGATTTGCTCATCATGACCTCTACGCTATCGGTACGCGTGGCGAAGGAATTCGGTTTTAAGGTAAATTTCGGGTGAAAGAATTTAGGTCGCCCTGCGTCTTAAGGCTATGTGCCCGAGCATGAGATGAATGCTCCACTTTAGCCGCAGTGCCGCCGACCAAAGTGTTATGAAATGGGTCAGCATAAGTTTGATGCAGGCGACGACTCCGCAGCGGAACAGGAACTGAAGACGGGAATCCTTTGAGAAATTAGGGGCGCTTGTAGTAGGCCACGTACGCATTGACGGACGCACTTGCCACTCCCCGGGTCGCTGGCTACGCGCTCACGGCTCGGAATCCACGACTGCGGAAATCCACATCGCCAGGCGCTCCATAAGACTGGCGAGTCGGCGTTCTGACTGTTTACCCGTTTCAAAGACGTCCCTGTGACTGAGTTGAGTTGTGCTCAAACCGGCCGCCAGGTTAGTCACGCATGAGATTCCCAGTACCTCAATGCCCATATGGCGCGCCACAATTGTCTCTGGAACTGTCGACATGCCCACCAACGTTGCGCCCATGGTGCGGAAGGCACGGATCTCCGCCGGCGTCTCAAAGCTCGGGCCGCTGACCCCCAGGTAAACCCCTTCTTCGAGGGTTACGCCGTCCAATTCTGCAGCTTGAACTGCGACACTGCGCAGCCGCTTGGAATATGCCTCAGTCATGTCGAAGAAGCGTAGACCGGCGTCGGTCCTGCCAAATCCAAACTCCGGCTCGTTCGGCCCGACCAGCGGGTTCATACCCATCATGTTGATGTGGTCGCTGATCAAAACTAGCTGCCCCAGCTTGTACTTCTCGGAGATGCCCCCCGCGGCATTGGTCAAGATGACCGCCCGAATTCCCAATGCACCCAGCACGCGCATTGGGAAAGTAACCTCGCTGAGTGAATAGCCTTCGTAAAAATGCACCCGACCTTGCATCACGATGACTTGCGCGCCGCCCAGCACGCCCGCCACAATGCGCCCCGAGTGTCCCTCGACGGTCGAGCGCGGAAAGTGAGGAATTTGCTGATATGGAACGATGATTGGAGATGTGACCGTATCGGCGACGGTGCCCAGGCCCGAACCAAGCACAATGCCCACACGCGGCGAGGTGCGGCCCAGTTTTTCGCGCAGGAATGTAACGGCCTCTTGTACATCGTCGAAGTAACTCATTGCGCACCCAATCAGTTCTGTCCTCGAGATTCTACAAGCGGACAGGCCATCGCTACACTAACCCTTAAGAAGTAGAGTATCTGTCTAGAGGTTTCGAAGTTTCACGCGTCAGATTTACACGCACCGCGCGACGGTGGAGGGAAAACACAGCATGTGCCGCAACATTAAGATGCTCTTCAATTTCAATCCCCCGGTTACAGACGAGGAAATTCACGCTGCTTCTCTGCAGTTTGTGAGAAAGATCAGCGGATTTAACAAGCCATCGAAGGCAAACGAGAGTTCGTTCCTGGCCGCAGTCGATGAAGTAGCAGCGGCCTCGGCGCGACTACTCAGCGCACTGGAGACCAATGCTCCGGCGCGCTCTCGTGAAGACGAAGCCGCAAAGGCCCGACTTCGCAATGCAGAAAGGTTTGGCGCATGAAATCCAAAACTACTCTGATCGGCAAAGAATCCCGATGAAACAGATTGTCGCCGTTATATTTGGCTTGGGTCTGATCTGCAATGCTTTGCTGTTCGTGCCGCAGGTGCTCGCGGTGTGGCGCAAGAAGACTGATGAGGGCATCTCGCTCATTACCTTTGGCGGATTCAGCGTTCTTCAGGCCCTCGGCATCGTCCACGGGACGTATCAGCGAGATCCTTCTCTCATCCTCGGCATGTCTGCAAGCTTGTTGAGCTGCGGGACGGTTACGGCGTTGACAATATTTTACCGTATGCGCCGTAAACGCGCTGCGATTGGCCAGAAGGTTTGAGAGTTTAGGGCGCGCACCGTGCTTTGTTAATGCGCAATAACTGTGGAGGGCTTTGTTTCCATTGCCACTGAATCCTTGGTTGCCGGCAACTGTTTCGCCGGCGCATGAAAGCGACCGCATACGGCTGGGGTGTTCGCCATCTGTTTCAAGAAGACGCGGTATTCGGGCCAGCCGGGGCGCAGCGTAGACCAGTAACTGGTACGGCTTAGCAGCGGCTTTCGATGTTCAACGAGCTGAATATGCAGAATTTTGACCCCGCAGCGAAGATTATTCTCAGGATTCAAGATAGATTTGTCAGGATCATGTTCCGCTAATGCCTTATCGTTATCCCAATCGAATTCGCAACCGTAACGCTTGGCATCTTCGTAGGTCAATTGCAGCAATCCTTCGCTGCGCACCATGCGGTGCGACACGCTGTCTTTCACGGCAACTTCAGGCTCAGTGTGGCGTACATTGGCAGTTGCCTTGAGGCCTGCTTCAGCCCCCGAAAGCGCTTGAAAGAAGTATGCCCAGAATGCGCGCTTGTCCGCCTCCGGCAGATGATTGAATTTTGGACAAAACGGGCCCACATCCCAAGCCACTTGCGAAGAAAGCAGCTCTGGTGTCAGGCTTTTTTCGATGACAGCGTCCCACTCGGGACGCCAGGTTTCATCGTCCCCTAGCTCCGCTTTTTTTTCGGCAATAGGCGTCGAAGGAGCGGGCTTCAATTGAGGTTGGGCCTTAACTGGCGCTTGCGCGACGGGCGCTTGCGAAGCAGTGTTTCCACGATGATTAGCGACCAAAGCAACTGTCAAGCTACTGATCACCACCGTCAAGCAGATCCCAATCGTTGTCTTGTTCACGACCACACTCATATGCAGGCACATGCTTACATGCACCACCATATTCGATGCAAATTTCCGATCTCGCGTTCGCCCGCATACCCGCGCCGGGTATGCCGCACAACTGACAAGAAGCTAGCAGAAGAGAAATTACTTTTTATGGGTAAGGTCTGAAGACACTTTGTAGCGACCGGGTGAGCCAGTGACCGCGATTGGGAATACAGCACCCACATTCTTCTTCTTGAAGAATGGTGCGAACGGCTTGAGTAGCAGTGACTTGAATCCGGTAGTGGTATGGGAAAGATCGGTGTCCATCTCAAGATCGCCAACGAGGTGCACTACCTCATTATGAAAGTCGAAGGTACCTTTGAGATCGGCCTCAGCGCCCGGTATTTTGAACGTCAAGCGCTGCGTCGATACGACGCCGTTGCGTAAGGCGGTGGTTCCTTTCAGGGACGAAACAGCGTCCGTCGAGGGTGTTGCGTCTTTCGCATCGGCGTTTGCCTCGGAACCAGTCGCGTTACGTCCCTGGGCACGCCGGCTAAATTCAGTGAGGCTTTTCCGTGTGTCCTGATTAGATATGCGCTCAGCAGGCACATCGAAAGTACCGTCCATGCGTAGCCTTTCAAGGAATGCTTCGCCACGCGGACCGACATAGGCGTGGCTTTGCAGC
This sequence comes from Acidobacteriaceae bacterium, assembly GCA_025350325.1. GTDB lineage: Bacteria > Acidobacteriota > Terriglobia > Terriglobales > Acidobacteriaceae > Telmatobacter. The sequence goes on along the minus strand of JANXYB010000047.1, from coordinate 21,188 downwards.
CACACGGGACCAGTGATGGGTACCTCGCCCTGTATAAATGGCCGCATCAGATCTTGCGCACGGCCTCCCTTCACGGAAATGTCGAGGTTAGTTATCTTTGGCGACCCTGCAATGCTGCCGGCTGCTCGAACGGTGGTTGCACCAACGTTTACGTCGATTCTGTGAATGTCAAGATCGCCATCGGTGCCGTAGATGATGCAATGAATCGTCGCGTTCACTGGGGTCGGCTTGCCGTTTTTTACAGAAAAATCAGGCGTCTTGCTGCTCGCCTCAGCTTCGATTGCGCCAAGAGTTCCATTGAAGTGGCCAGACGAGGCTAAGGTTCCGCTGATTGCCCCGACGTCGCTAAGATCGACATCTGCAAACGAAAAATCACCGGTCAGGGGCGTCCGGCCTGCGTCCTTTGCATTGAGCGGGCCGAAGCTTCCGTTGGCATGTATCCGGCCGGTAGGGAAGGCATTTCGCATGTCCACTTCGTAGGTCATTCCCTCGCCTTGATACACGTTGCCCAACTCGAGTTCCTCTATGGGAAATGAGTACCGATTGCCATCCGTTCGCATCACGTCGAGCAGGCTTTTGTGGACCTTCATGTGCTCGACCTTTACCTTTACCTTGGGTCCATCAAAGTCAGACCCTGCGCCCGGAGGAAAATCCTCGTGATTTTCGCGGCTGCCCATTGCCGGCACGACAATATGCATCCCGGTGATGTCGACTAGTTGTATCCGCTGGCGCAGCAACAGCATATCGATCCAACTACTCTGGACCACCATCTTGTCGACCGAACCCAGCGGAGGCAGCCCTAGCGCACCCTTCCGGCGCATGGTCAGGCCCGAGGCAACGAATCCAGGGTTAGGGAAATAGGTGCGGTGATACTGAGTGATTTCGATCTGGCTGGCGACCACGTCCTCGAGCATTGGCTTGATCTTGCCGTAGCGATAGGGCCAATGTGCGCTGACGAAATAAAAACCCACAATCAATAAAACGCCCAGCGCTATTGCACCGCGCGTAATCCATAAACGCGCTTTAGTCTGCGGCTTCGCATAAGGACGAGCTACGGATGACAGGGAAGTGTGCGCCATAAGCTTTGGAGTTTTACTAATAGTTTTATGTTTTTTATTGATGAGTCCTGTTAGTCCGACCGCCTTGATTGCATCAGTATTGTTGAACCCTGCGCATCGGCATAAGTTGCTGGAACCTAAGCCTGCACCTTTTGAAGCACTTTCGAACAAAACCCGTTGCCTGCAAGATTTTGATTTTGGGTGGCCTAACCGAGAAACATTCCCGCAATCGATGCGGAAATTAAATTGGCCATTGTTCCAGCGAGCATTGCGCGCACGCCCAGTCTGGCCAGATCATTGCGCCGTTCGGGAACCAGCGCGCCAATTCCGCCAATCTGCATGCCGATTGACCCCAAATTCGCAAAGCCACACAGCGCAAACGTCGCGATGGTGAACGAGCGTGGAGCCAGCGTGGCTTTCTCCACACCCAGCGCGATGTACGCGATGACTTCGTTGAGTGCCATGCGGGTTCCCAGCAGGTTACCGATTGCTCCGCAGTCGTGCCACGGAACCCCAATAAGCCACGCCACCGGTGCAAATACAAATCCCAGGATCTGCCCCAGGCTGCCAGGGACCCACTGCATCCCGTTGTGCATGTGCACCCACGCCAGGATGCTGTCGAGCAGCGCTACAAGGGCAAGAAAACTGATGAGCATGATCGCCACGTTCAAGGCCAGTTTGCCGCCGTCGATGGTGCCGCGCGCAATCGCGCCGATCAAGTTTTCATCTTTGTGCTCTTCATCTTTGGGCATGACGACGCGTCCTTCAGTAGCCGGCACATCCGTCTCGGGCACCAGCATCTTTGAGACCAGGATTGTTCCCGGGGAAGTCATAATGACTGCCGAAAGCAGGTGTCGTGCCTCGATGCCTTGCGCAATGTACATCGCCATGATGCCGCCCGACACATGCGCCATACCGCTGGTCATGATAGTCATCAGCTCGCTGCGCGTTGCTTTAGACAGAAACGGACGGATGGTAAGGGGCGCTTCGGTCTGTCCCATGAAGATGGACGCGGCCACGTTCATGCTTTCCGCGCCTGAGATGCGCATTGTCTTGAGCATCACCCACGCCAGTCCCCGAATGATAATCTGCATTATGCCGATGTGATAAAGTACGGCGAAAAATGCAGAAATGAAGATGATGGTCGGCAATACTTGAAAAGCAAAGATCGATCCCAGGGAGGTATTAGGTGTCCCGAGAGCGCCGAACAATACTTTTGTCCCTGCAGCCGTGGCACCCAGCATGTTATTGACTACATTGCCGGCCCAGGCCATTGCCATCTGCCCAAAGCTGAAGCGCAAGACAAGAAATGCAAAAAGGAATTGCAGGCTCAGGCCCCATGCAACGGTGCGCCAACGGATACGCATGCGGTCTGTCGAACCGAGCCATGCTGCAAGCAGAACGGCTAAGATACCTAGCACCCCGGTGAATCGCCCCAAAGCTCTCTCCTTTGAAACAGCGATCAAACGCCGCGCCGAACAGCACACGGTATTAACTTCTTTGCCGCGAGGTCAGAGAAGCGCGACGTCCCTGCTCGCCAACGCTGCTGCTTGAAAGCAGATCTCTTACCTTGAAACTCTCTCGTTACCTTACCGCATCTCGCAAATAGGCTTCGGCATTTTCGCGCGCAAAAATGTGGCTTACCAACGGCACAGCTTCGGGCGGATGCTCCGCAATTATCGTGGCCTTTCGGATAAGTTCTGCAGGCTCGTCCAGCAATCCTGGACCTGTGGCATACAGAGTGGCGAAGGGCTGTCCCTTCTCCATGCGGTCTCCGCGCTTAACGTGAAATTCAATACCCGCATGCGGGTCTACCGGCTCTCCCGCTTTTTCACGGCCAGCACCCAATCGCTGCACTGCCCAACCAAGGGCCGTCACATCCCACTCCGCCAACAAGCCGCTCTGCCAAGCTTCCAATACCCGCGTTGCTCCCGGCTTGTGAAATCCCTTGAGATCATCGAACACCGCGACATCCCCACCCTGCGCCCTAACCATCTTGAGGAATACGCGCAGTGCCGATCCATCCGACAACGCCTCAGCAGCAGCCTCGTACCCCGTTTCCGCCGTATCCGCTTTGCCGCCCAAGTGGATCATCCATCCCGCTAGCCGGAGTGAAAGCTCGCGCAACTCTTCGCTTGTAGATGGCGAATCTCCCCGCATCAGTTCGACGCATTCCGCAACCTCTATCCAATTGCCGGCTGTGCGGCCCAGTGGCTGCCCCATGTCGGTCAAGAGCGCCACGGTGCGTGTTCCCGCAGCTTCTGCGGTCGTGACCATCAGAGCGGCCAAATATTCAGCATCTTCTCGCCTGCGCAGAAAAGCTCCCGAACCTGTTTTCACATCGAGCACTAGCGCATCAAGGCCTGCGGCGAGCTTCTTGCTCAAGATTGAGGCGCAAATGAGGCCCGGACTCTCAACTGTTCCAGTGCGATCGCGCAAAGCGTATAGCACGCGGTCTGCCGGAACGAGCGCCGGTGTTTGGCTCACAATCGATGCGCCACATGAGTCTATTACAGCCTCGAATTCCTTAAGCGTCAGCGCGGTTCTGTATCCCGGAATCGCTTCAAGCTTGTCGAGTGTTCCGCCTGTGTGCCCCAGCGCACGTCCGCTGATCATAGGTACGGCGACGCCGCACGCCGCCGCAAGAGGCGCAACAAGGAAGCTGGTCTTGTCGCCGACACCGCCCGTCGAATGCTTGTCGACGGCTTTCTTGCCCAGGCGAGAGGGATCAAACTTCTCCCCTGAATCGCGCATGGCCAGGGTCAGGGCGCGGGTCTCATCAAGCGTAAGTCCATTGAGCCAAGCCGCCATCAACCATGCTGAAAGTTGCTCCAACGGGATCGATTCGTTCGCTGCGCCCGCAACGAGGAACTCCATCTCGTGCGCATTTAAGGCTTCTCCATCGCGCTTCTTGCGAATCAGGTCGACAGTATGCAGGCGAGCGTTGTCGTTGGCGAGCATGTGGACCCTCTAATGAGTTTGAGTGCGACTGGACGATAAAGGTTGATGCTCGAACCCGCACCGTAAGTCTAGCAGAATTCGTTACGGCTTCTGCCTGAAACTAAGTGTAGATAGTTGATGTGAGAAGCTTACTTTATTGAAAGCATGGTTACTTCATTTCAAATGCCAGCGGCAACACCTCATGGAATGGCATCACCCGCGCCCCCTCTGCCATGGGAAACACGACCGGTGCGTCTGGCAGAATGAATTCCGCCAAAACCTGGCGGCACGCCCCACACGGTGGACTTGGCGCTTCGTTCAGGTTAGCTACTGCCACCGCAGCTACGCGGATCGTCGGTCCGAACTCTGCCACCGCGCGCACCAGCGCTGACCGTTCCGCGCAAATGGTGAGCCCATAGCTCGCGTTCTCCACGTTGGTCCCGGTTACAATTTCGCCGTTTGTAAGCCGGAGCGCAGCCCCAACTTTGAATTGCGAGTACGGAGAATATGAATGGGAAGCCGCCTTGCGCGCCTGCTCCATTAACGCCGCAAGCTCTGCATTTACCGATTTGGCATTTTGCGGAGTGTTTTGATCTTCAGAATTCATCAGCGTAAAGGCTAAAGCATTCAAGCCACGGTTGTATATTCAGCAAAGCGTTTGCGTTCCCGGCTCCTCTTATTGTGAACCCTGCGCCGGTTTCAAGAATGCCAACTCAAGTCATGCTGCATCTTTCCGATAAGACTCTTGAGTGCTTCCTGCTCGGACTCTTCACCTCGGGCGGAGGGATGGATGAGATGGATGAACTGACCAGGGAGTTCCTCATCGAGAGCCAGGAAGGCCTGGATCGAATGGAACTCGGCCTAACCGACCTGGAGCAGAGGCCCAACGACACTGCCCTTCTGGCTGACATCTTTCGCTCCGTTCACACGATTAAAGGGACTACCGGCTTTCTAGGCTTCAGGCGCCTTGAGACGCTGGCTCATGCCGGGGAGAATCTCCTTGGTCTGTTGCGCGACGGCAAACTGGCTGCAAACGGCCCCATCGTCACCGGCCTTCTGCAACTTCTAGACGGCCTTCGTTCCATTCTCAGAACCATTGAGGCCGATGACCATGAAGGCAATGGCAGCGATACCGACCTCATTCTCAAGCTTGAAAAATTGCACGATCCGGCCACCCATGTCAAAGCGGCGGCGACGCCGCGACTCAAGCGTTCGGCACGCGCTCGATCTGGTACGGCTGCGCTCGCTGACAAGCCGGCTCTCGCTGAGTCTTGCGCGCAAGTTCCGATGACGCCGGCGGCATTGCCTGCACGGGTAAGAAACACTCCTGCATCAAGTCTCGTTCTTGCGCCTGCTGCTGACCTCAGTCCCAACCTCGTAAAAGAGGCCGTCGTGTCCCGGCCACGCATGGCTTTCAATTCTGCTGCTGAAAGCACGCTGCGGGTGGACGTAGCGCTACTCAACCGCATGATGAACCTGGTCGGCGAACTGGTGTTGACCCGCAATCAAGTGCTTAAGGCGACGGCTGCCGACCCCAATCTAACGATGCTTTCGCGACGGCTCGACATGGTCACCGCCGACTTGCGCGAGGCGGTTATGAAAGCCCGTATGCAGCCCGTTTCAAACGTTTTCTCAAAAGTGCCACGCATGGTGCGCGACCTTTCGGAGATGCTTAATCGCCGGGTGCGCCTGCTGATGGAAGGCCAGGAAACGGAGCTCGACAAAAGCCTTCTTGAGGCGATCAAGGATCCCCTCACCCACGCAGTGCGCAACGCTCTAGATCACGGCATCGAGCCTCCGGAGGTGCGGGTGGCGACGGGCAAAGATCCCGAGGGCACTCTGAAATTGAGCGCCATGCAGCAAGGCAGCTACGTGATCATTGAAGTCTGTGACGATGGTGCCGGGATCGCAGTCGATAAGGTGCGCGATAAAGCCATCGAGCGCGGACTGCTTACCGCTGAACGTGCGGCGCAGCAATCCGAACGAGAGCTGTTGCAGATTCTGTTTGTGCCGGGATTCTCAACCGCCGCGGCGATCACTAACGTTAGCGGCCGCGGGGTCGGAATGGACGTGGTGCGGACCAATGTTGAAAAAATTGGTGGCAAGGTTGAAATCGAGTCGAACGCAGGTCATGGAACTACGCTCCGCATGCGCATCCCACTCACGTTAGCCATTGTCCCTGCGCTCATTGTGCGCAGCGTCGGGCAGAGTTTCGCTTTGCCCCAGGGCGCGCTGTCCGAACTCGTTCATGTTTCACAAGATCAAGCTGCTTCGACCATAGAGTGGATTGAGGATGCTCCGTTATACAGGCTCCGCGGCAAATTGTTGCCTCTTGTCTTTCTTGACCGGATGCTGATGCCCACGGCGACTTCGCCGACTCGCAATGGTGACACCTTCATCGCGATTCTCGATGCAGAAGGCCGTCGCTTTGGCCTCGTCGTCGACGGCCTCGCCGATCCCGAAGAGATAGTGGTCAAACCCCTCAGCGCGACGATCAAGCGTATCGGTCTTTATTCCGGCGCGACGGTCCTTGGTAGCGGGGATTTGGCTCTGATCCTCGACCCAGGAGCGATTGCTCTCAAGGCGGGTATCGCGATGGAAGTGGAACAGGAAAGGGAAGTGGCCACCTCCACAGATCCAATGGCATTTGCCGGCAAAGATACTAAATATCTTGTGGTAGAAGTGGCCGGTCGCCAAGCTGCCGTGCCCCTCAACGAGGTGCTGCGGATCGAGCAGCTTCCGGTCTCGCGCATCGAATACAGCCGATCGCGCCCGGTGCTTAATTTCGATGGCGAGATTGTGCCCGTCGAGGATGTGGGCGGCGTGCTCCTGTCGGCTCGAGACAAACCTTCCAGACAAATCATCGTAGTGGTGTGCCGTGCGGGCGACCGACACGTAGGTATCGTGGTCTCACATGTACTTGATGTTGCTGCCGGAGGGGATCTTCACGAAGCGGGCAGCGCTCAGCTGAGCGAAGGCGTGACCGTGCTCAAGAATCGCGTAACCGACATCATCGACCTGGGAATGGTAGTTGCGTTTCAGGGCTGTCAATGCGCTGCGAATGAGCCGACCCAGCTTGTGGAGAAAATCCAATGACCAGTCTAACGCACGCATCATTGCCGGGTACCCAGAAAGCAACGGCATCGCTGATAGAGATTTGTTCGGTGCGCGTCGGTGAAACCCTCTTTGGCGTGGCTATCAGTCACATTGTAGAAATCGTCGGTTCTGCGCGGCCTCAACCAGTGCCGCTCGCTCCTGCTTTTGTTGCAGGCTTGATGCACTACCGCGGTGAAGTTCTTACTACCGTCAGCTTACGTGAATTGCTGGGCCTTCCGAGACTTGAGCGGCCGCAGGACATTCTCGTTGTTGAAAGCTCTGGAGGATGCTTCGGCCTTCTAGTCGACTCCGTTGGTGAAGTGCTGACTGTTTCTTGCCAGGATTTCGAAGCCAATCCATCCACACTCAACGAATATCGAAAAGGCCTTTTTGCCGGCGCGTACAAGCTAAAAGGCAGTCTGCTAGTCATGCTCGATCCGGAACGTCTAGACCCTCTACGCCTTAGCCCGGAAATAGCCGCGTGAGGCGTTGAGGAGAATTTATGCGAGCATTTATGGTCGTTCGTTCCCGCTTCATTCGCGGCTATCAAGAGTTCGCCGATAGATTCATTTTGCTCGATTGGGCAGGGGAGTGATCGATGGTGTTGAGCCGCCCCATCCGAATACTGATCGCGGACGATTCTGCAGTCATGCGCAGTATGCTCCGCACCATCATCAGTTCCGATCCTGGGTTGGAAGTGGCAGGTACTGTGGGCGACGGGAATGCTGCGTTGGCCGCTATTGAAATGCTGCACCCGGACCTGGTGTTGCTCGACGTAGAAATGCCGGTGATGGACGGACTTCTCACGCTCAAGGCGTTGCGCACACGGGGGCACGAGATGCCCGTCATCATGTGCAGCTCATCCACCCAACGCGGCGCTCGGGTCACCATCGAAGCCCTGGCCGCCGGTGCATCCGACTACGTGGCCAAACCGGTGGGACAAATCAGTCCTGAAGCCGCCGTCCAATCGCTGGCGCAAGATCTTCTTCCTAAGATTCATGCCCTCGCAGCAGCCCGCGTACCCTTCGAGTCCTTGGTCGCGTCGACGAATGCTACGGTTCGAAGGCCCATGCAAGGTCCGCCGCTTTCGCAGTTTAGACCCCAGCTTCGCCTACCGGTTCCGACAGTACTTGTCATCGGCGTTTCGACTGGCGGCCCTGCGGCCCTCGATGTTCTTTTGCCTTCGCTGCCGCAAAACTTTCCGCTGCCCGTGCTTATCGTGCAGCACATGCCTGAGTTATTTACCAAACTATTGGCAGAGCGGCTTAATGAGCGCAGTCTATTGCGTGTGACAGAGGCGATCGAGGGCGACGAGGTTCGCCCCGGCACCGTCCACTTTGCGCGGGGCGATTGGCACATGGAGGTGCTCGCCGCCGCGCGCTGTGGATTGCCTCCGACCCTGCATCTGACTCAGGCAGCTCTAGAAAACCACTGCCGCCCCGCAGTCGATGTGCTCTTTCGTTCCGCCGCCAAAGTGTATGGTTCGGGAGTGCTCGCCGTGGTCCTCACCGGAATGGGTTCCGACGGCCTTGCCGGATGCCGCATCATCCGCGCCCGGGGAGGAACGGTGCTGGCCCAGGACCGAGCTTCTAGCACCATCTGGGGCATGCCAGCCGCCGTTGCAAATGCGGGTCTTGCGCAGCGTGTATTGCCGCTACAGTCTATCGCTCGCGAACTTCTCCGCCTCGCCAGCCGATCCATTATCGTCTCGGGCACAGCGCGCGAAATCTGCGAAACCGTGGCCTAGCATGGCAATGTCTAAGACTGTCGATTACGAATTTCTTCGCCGAGTGGTGTTTGACCACTCTAAAAACGTGCTGGAGCCGTCGCGCGACTACCTATTTGGTATCCGTTTGATCTGCCTCATGCGCGGGCAGGGGATGACCTGTCTAGAAGAGCTGATCCACCATCTGCGGCAGCGAAAGAGTCCTGCGCTTGAGCGTGCGGTAGCAGAGGCAATGACGATCAATGAGACTAGCTTTTTTCGTGACAACCGTCCTTTTGAACTGCTGCGGACAGAACTTCTTCCGAAGCTGATGGAGGCGCGTAGTGCAACGCGCTGCCTGCGTTTCTGGAGCGCGGCTTGCTCCACAGGTCAGGAGGCTTACAGTATTGCCATGTTGTTGTGCGAGCACCTCGGCACGCTTGCGGATTGGAACATTCACATCGAGGGCACCGACATTGCTTTGGAAGTGATTCACAGAGCACAGGCCGGGCGCTATCACCGCATTGAGATCAATCGCGGCTTGTCCGCTCGCTTCGTGATGCGGTACTTCGATCGTCTCGGTGAAGATTGGGTGGTGAAAAAGGAAATCATCGCGATGTGCAACTTTCGCCAAGCGAATCTTTGTGTGTCCCCTTTGCCTTTTCCCGCCACGGAGCCGTTCGACATTATTCTTCTGCGCAATGTGATGCTCTACTTTTCTAAGGAGACACGGCTTGGCCTGCTGAACAATATCCATCGTCTTTTAGCACCGGATGGCGTCCTTTTCCTTGGGTCTTCAGAGCAGCCCGCTGATGCATCGATCTGGACATCTGTCCTTGCTGGCGGCACCTGCTTCTTCAGACCCGCGATTCGGGGGAGCAAAACGGTGCAGTCGCCATAATCTATGGCCGAAACCATGCTAATCACTCATAATTTGCCGGGACGGGCATCTTCCTTGCTCTACAAAACCACGCAAGTCAACGTCTGGTCTCTAAGGCGCCGAAAACTCGTGCAACCAAAGTGTTATTGACTGGAGTAGAATCACCCCACATAAGGCCTGCTTGAGGACGGCATTAACAACGCCAATGTTCTCAAGTCGAACCCGCTATTTCTATGACTTCGAGCCGGAGGTTTCCCATGAATTTATCCGCCAGCCCAGTCCAAGGTTCGTCATCGTCGCCAAACCAGAGGGCTGAACGCAGAAATTCGCCCTCGCTCGCGGCATATCATTGGGACGGCTCCATTCCGAGACAGGCCGGAATTCGCGACATTAGTGCGACGGGCGCTTACTTGCTAACCCAGCAACGTTGGGAGCCCGGAGAATTGATCACCCTCACGTTGCAAAGGATTGGTCCCCCTGAGCGCATTCCGGAGCGTCGCGTCGCCGTGCAGGCCCGCGCCGTTCGATGGGGCGAAGATGGGGTGGGTATGTCGTTTATATTGCCAGCCGGCGCAGATCTGCACCTCTGGCAGAGCCCCTTAAAAAGCGCTGCTGAGCAGACTGAACCGGAAGACGTTCTCAGGGAGTTTCGTGTCGCTGCAGCCATTGCATTTCTTCATCGTGTCTCGCCCGACGCCACGCCCGAAGTAAGTCGTCTTCTCCACGAAGGCCTGAGCAATTACCGGCTCGAAAGTGCGGTTGAGATTGCGCTGAGAGCGGAGAGACTGCTCACCTTTGGAATCGATCTTGAGCCGAAGCATGCCCCGTCAGGCCTGGTCATTCGCATCATCGAGGACGGCTCATGGGCCGATGATCCGTGGGTGCAGCAACTTTGGGCCGGTCTGCTGGCGACTTCCTGCACAACTGAAGGAAGAGACGAATCAAATGTGCTTTACATTGATTTATTCCGGCAACTTACGACGACGCATACGAGGATTCTTGAGGCTGCCTGCACTCGGCCATCCAAGTCGAGGTCGGGTTTAGGCTGGACATCTTCGCGCACGCTCACTTGCACTGCCAAAGAATTGACCGAGATTGCCCGATGCTCCGACCTGATTCGCATAGGTCGCGATCTCGAATACCTTGCCGACCTGGAACTCGTCACCGTTAAAGTCGACACGTCCTTTTTCTCTCCGATAGCTGACACCAAGATCAGTCCTACAAGTCTGGGCCTGGAACTATGTGCGCGCTGTCTTGGGCACCGTCCATTGAAGCCAAGTCTCTTGGATTCTTCGGTGAACGGCTTGCAGACGTAGCCCCGGACATGACGAGTATCCTCGTCCGGATTCAAAATCGAATGAAGAGGGTGGGTCTCTACCACCGTCGGTTGACACAAAAGCAACCCTTTAAGGTTACTTTTTCTGCGAATCGCATTCCAACGTAACTAGAGGTTACGCAAACGATGCGTGACAAAGGACCGATCTGAGTTGAGAATCGCTCTGTATTTACCTAGTTAGTGATGATTCTAAGTTACGCCTCCAACTTTCTGTCGGCCTCGGTCGCTAAGCGCGCGTTCCCTTCACATGCTTTTGGAGGTTCAAGTGAGTTCGCTAAAGAAATGGTTCGCCAAGACGTTTCCACCTGAGTTCCCCGTCAGGGCGGAGCGCAGGCCGACTCCGGGACTGATCGCTATTCACCCGTCTGGAGGTACTTCAAAGGCGGGTGCAATCCGCGATCTTAGCGAGACCGGGATGTATCTAGTTACCGAAGAACGTTGGCCAAGAGGTGTGTCGGTACCGCTGACATTGACATGCTTAGAAAAAACAGAGGAAGTTTCCGCAGTACATTGTCCCGTAGAGGCTCGCGCCGTACGTACGGGTCAAGATGGCGTCGGTCTGCAGTTTGTTTTTTCTGAAGGCACGGATTTATGGCTCTGGAAGAAGGCTCATGAAGCCGAACCGAAGAGGATAATTGAGGAATTTAGAGCGACGCGCGCGTTGGTCTTCCTTTCAAAAATTTGCCCTTACGCTTCCCACGAAATTGAGCTTCTGTTTAGCGAAGGATTAAGCAATACTCAAATCGCAAATGTGGTGGAGGTAACAATTCGGGCGGAGCAGCTCAGAGACCTCGATCCAGATCGACACCGTAGTATAGCTTCGGAACAGCTGCTTCTACCGATTATCAAGCACGCGTCATGGGCCGAAATAAAACAAACGCGCGAATTGTGGGCGGGGCTTCTGGCGTCATCGTGCAGTCTGGACGGGCGAGACCTGTCAAACGCCAAATTCCTCAAGGTTCTCTGTGAACTCGCTACAATCCACGCACGTGTACTCGTCTACGCCTGCACCATGGCCACCAAAATTGTATCTGCTTCGGGGAACGTGTCAGCACTGCCGCTGATCTGCACAGCTCGAGAATTGAGCGAAATCACGGGAGCTCACGATCTTATTAAAATCGACCGCAATCTTCTGCAGCTTTTCGACCTTGGATTGATTCCAACGCGGCTCAAGTCGCAATTCTTCTCATTTAGCGAAGATGCCAACATCACGCCCACTCCGTTTGCTCTTGAATTCTTTGCACGTTGCAGCGGGCACCGCGGTTCGCCTCACGATTTTTATGAAACGACCAATCGGTCATACCCGGTAGTAGCGGTTCAGCGTTAGAGTTTCTGCGCTCTCACTGCTTGATTAATAAAGTTAGTCGGTTGCGCGAGTTGCCGGGGAATTGAGCTGCACTATCTCTCACTACTCAAAGCCAATCACTTTCCATCCGGGGCGGGTGGTTTTTCTTTGCGCTGATCGTCGATTGCAAACCCTTCCGGGAATTGAAAATACTTAGGGTCTACTTCCGTCACTGAGATGTTGCTCAACGTGAATGTCTGCGTTCCAATCCGTGGATCGCTCACAATCGAAATCAGGTTGAGTCCTAACCTGACTGAGCGCCAATACTCACGAACAAACTTCATGGGCTGATCGTTGCCCATCGCTCCCGCTTTCACCGTGGTGGTGTCGCGTGCGCCGACGGTTTCAACCCCTTCAATATCGCGTATTCCCAAGTCTTCATGCGTGACAAAGCCGAAGCCGTTCGGGAGTGGGCCGGCCTTCATCACTACCTCGGGCCGATCTACCGGGAAGTAGCTATCGAGCACGCACGTATTGCGTTTGCGCCCCAGTATGAAGCAGTCATATCCGGTGTGCTCATTGGGATCGTAGATTTGAATCACGTTCATTTCCGACTTATAGTTTCCGCTCTTGGGTACGAGCAGCCAGCGTTCCTCATAGATGCGCCCATCGCGATCGCGCGCAACTTTGCGCTGATTCACCACCGAGGTGGAGCCGCCGCCGGCCAATGGCCGCGCCCATTCCGTATGCACCGTGGCGGTAAATGGTGCATCATGCAGCGGAGGAATGTAGATGCTCTGGAGCACCTGCGAAACTCCGCCATCGAGGCGCGTCTCCGGAGTCCACTCCTGCTGTGCCGCCACTGTCGTTGCCATCGCGATGATCAGGAAGCCTAATGGGCGCATATGCCGACCTTACCGGTAACCGCATACGGAAATTTTGCCACAAATCGCTCTGCGCGCAGCGGGGGATGGGTCGTAAGCCCGGCTACTAATCTGTCTGGGCAATGCCTTTAAGCAGGTTCTCTACCGCCTCGTGCAACTGTGCCGTAATCGCCGCCTCGGTCACTTCGGGCTCGAAGCGAATGGGCTTTCCCACGCGCACTTCGAGCGTCCCCGAGCGAAACCACCGGCGTTTGCCTGCTTTCAGTTCGCCCAGCCCGAGAATTGCGACGGGAAGCACTGCCGTCTGCGAAAGCTTTGTGAGCAATCCGATCCCCGGCCGGAACTGCGCCAGCGCACCGTCCGCAGACCGCGTTCCCTCAGGAAAAACTAGTACGTTGTAGCCCCGGTCCAGCGCGCGGCCGGCGTGCGCAAAACTGCGTTGAAAATCTAGCCGCCGAGGGAGTGGAAAAACATTGTAGAGCGCGGTCAGCAGCCAGTACGCCAGCGGTCCGGTCATCATCCACGGCCGCTGTCCGGATCTTCGTTCGGGATTGCGCAAATTGCGAAAATCCTCAAGCATCTCCCCTGACATCGCCGCCGCCATCCGTCGCCTGACGCTGCCCGGTAGAGCGAACTGCACCAGCGGGCCGTCGTAGGCCGTGACGTGATTGCAAATGATGAGCATTGGCTCGCCATTCTTAAGCCCCTGCGGTACAACCACTTTGGGATCGGCCAGCAACCACACCAGCGGCTGCGCGATGAGTTCAATAAAGGCCGTCCGTAACCAAGTGACTGGCCACATCCATGGCCAGTACGGATAGATGAAGTTCTCTTTCACAACGGCCGCTACAGTTTCGACAGCAGCAGAGCGGCTATCCAATCCCACGTCTCCGTTCGGCGCATCGGAGCTCTCTGCGGTAATTATTTCGAAGGGGGTGGCCACTTCCGATACCGGCGCGACGCCGGGCCTTTGTTGATGGCTTGACGGCGCGTCGACCGCGATCAGTCGCCTTAAATCCCCGAGCGTTCGCGCCTTATCCACCTGTCCGTCGGCGATAGGAGCGCGCAGCCGATCTTCGAGCGCTGCAGTCAATTGCACCATCCCCAGACTGTCGAGGTGAAAATCCTCTGCCAACCGCATATCGTCCGCCGCGCCTTGCAGGGTCTCTCCGGCGATCTCTTGAATCAGCGCTACCAACCAATCACTTACGTTCGCATCGGCACTGACAATAGAGGCTTTTCCCGCCTGCATTTGCTTGAGCCAGGTCGCAACCACCGAGCGCCGCACTTTGCCCGTCGATGTCCGAGGCAAATCTGGATCGGGCCACACCGCCCAGCGACGCATCTGTTGAAAAACCGCAAGCCGCGCGTTCGCGCCACTCACCGCCCTTGCCGCTTCCGATTCTCCTCCGCCGCGCATTGCCAGTACCGCACATGGCTCAGGCCCCGTCGCAGTATCCGTCGCCACCACTGCGCAAGCGGCGACTTCAGGCTGTTCGTCGAGTGCCGCCTCGAGGTCTTCAGGATGGATGTTCAACCCCGACGCCGTAACGATGGTCTCGCTTTTGCGGCCCATGAACCGCAACTCGCCCGTAGCCTGTGTTTCCGCAAGGTCGCCCGTCGCCAACCACTCGTCAGCACGCTGGCGCAATGCCCCACCGCTCCATGTCGCGCCTGAAATCATCGGCCCGCGCACCAGCACTTCACCGTCTGCTGCCAACTTCACTTCGCGCCCCGGCAAAGGCTTCCCAATGGAACCTTTTGCGACGTGAAAGGGGTGATTCAGCGTGATCAGGGCCGTCGTTTCGGTCATGCCGTATCCCTGTACCAGCACAAACCCAAGCGCGTTCCAAAACTGCTCGAGTGGGCTTGCCAGCGCTCCGCCGCCCGATATGATCGCCCAAAACTTCAAGCCAAATGCCCGATGCACATCGCGAAAAGCCCACCATCGCTTCCACGCTGGCATTTCCTTGGCAGCCACGAGGCGCTCCGTCAGTCCTGGCCTGCTCATCTCCAAGTGGGTTTTGAGCAACGCCAGCACGCGCGGTACTGCAGCAAGCACTGAGATGCGTTCCTGGCGGATCGTCTCGATCAATCGCGGCGCGACCAGTCGGTTCTCGAAATGCACTTCTGCCGCGAACATTGGCGGAATCCACATCCCCATGGTCTGCCCAAATACATGGCTCAGCGGCAATGTATGTAAAAAACGTAGCGGGTGAACGATGCGTTCGTAGCGCAAGTAGCTCTGCGCTGCTTTCTCGATGGGGCCGACCGACGCGAGCACGTTGCCATGCGTGTGCACGATTCCTTTGGGGTCGCCGGTCGTACCCGATGTGAACAGAATTTGCAGCGGAGTATTGGGCGAAAGCCCCATCACTGCGCCCGCTTCTTGCTCAGGAAGGGAACCTGGCCAATCCTCGAACGCTATCAGCGGATACTCGCAATTCGCCTTTTCTGTCGAGAGGGCAGTACCGTTCAACTTACGCAACAGCATGGCGTCACCCACGGCTAGTCTGGGCCGTACGTCCGCCGCCACGCGTTGCGCAAATTCGGCGCTTCCAAACGCGTCCAGTGGAACCACCAGCGCGCCGCGAAGCATGCATCCGTAAAAAGCCGCAATCCATTCTGAGCCGTTTTCCGCCCACAAAAGAACACGGTCCCCGTTCCCAACTCCCACAGCCTCAAGCAGCGCTGCAAAGCGGCCTGCTAACCGTGCAATCTCTGCGTATGTCGTTACGCGCCGGCGGTTGCCACGATAGCGGACCACGGCAATCTGCCGGTCGAATCGCCTAAAGTCATCGAGCAGCGTAGCTAAATGTTCCCGCATTGCACCAATATGGTAGCAGTGTGGAACCCGTCCTCCGCATCATGTCCCGCTACACACGAACCCACGCCCATTTTGATCTCATCACAAATGCGAACGCAATTTTTCTGATACGCGATACGGCTCCGGTTGCATCCTTCTAATTCGAGTTCTTTTGCATCAGATTGTAGGTAGGCATTCATGCCGCAAGGAGGATTAAATTGACGGATTATCGCGTGAGTAAAGGTGAGGCACAGGAAGATCAAGTAACAGCAGCAATGGAAAAGGTCATTGCACAGTTGCCCTCGAGCGTATTTCTGGGTGCAGCGCTAGCTTCGATGGCAGTATCCATGGGCCTGCATCTTGGGGGAAAGAAACACGAGTCGCTCTTCATTGGTCAATGGGCCGCTCCATTCCTGCTTCTCGGTGTCTATAACAAGCTCGTTAAGCAGCACGGCTCTGATGCCGCCAAGGCGCGTGAAAGCGAGAGCGAATACTCTGTCTAAAAGGCGGGTTCCCGCCTTGGGGTTCGCCTACTCTGCAGGTTCGGTCATCGTTTACGCTACATAAATCGCGGAACTTGGCACCATAACACAGAATTAGCCATACCCAACGGGCGCGGTCGGGCAAAGAGGGCGATGCACGTCCGCGCACACCCACATTACTTGATCCCGATCACCATGGAATCTGGACCAACCAGGTGCTCGACCCGCGTCTCGCGAAATCCAGCTTCCTGCATCCAGGCGATACAGTCGGCGCCGGTGTAGTCGAAACCTCCGGGAGTTTCGATGAGCATGTTGAGGCTCATCAACAGTCCAAACGCATTTTTTGCGCGATCGTCGTCGATAATCGAGTCGTATGCGAGTAATGCGCCGCCCTTTGGTATGGCTTCGTACGCCTTGCGAATGAGCATCCTCTTCTCGTCGACGCTCCAATCATGCAGAATGTGGCCCATCATTATGACATCCGCTTTGGGCAGCGGATCGGTAAAGAAACTGCCGGGCTGAAAGCGGACTCGCGACCTGAGTCCGTTTGCCTCAATGTATTCCTCGAAAATTGGAGCGACCTCTGGAAGGTCAAATCCGATGCCCGATATGTGAGGATTGGCCATTGCAACCTGGCTGATGAGGTCGCCTTGCGCTGTGCCGCAATCCGCGGCACTATTATATTTATGCCACGGAAACCTCGCAGCGATGGCCATGTTGGCGCCGCGGCTGATCCCCGTCATGGCGCGCAAAAAAGTCTTGAGGCGCATTGGGTCCGCATAGAGTGCGGCAAAAACGTCTTGCTCGCCATGTGACGCCTCATTTTGCGGTTTGCCTGTGCGCAAAGCAGTGGTCAGGTTGTTCCAGTGCGCATAAAGACGTTGATTTGCCATCTCGAGCATGCCGCCAATGTAGGTGGGCTTGTGCTTGTCGAGGAACAAGTCAGTCGTCGGCGTGTTGGAGTAAAGGCCATTCGCTCGTTCAAGGAAACCGAGTGCCACGAGAGCGTCAAGGAAGTCGTGGGAAGACCGTGGATGAAGGCCCAGCCGGCCGGTTAGGCCATCTAGATTTTCCGGGCCTTTCGCGAGCTCGGTAAAGACTTCCATCTCGACAGCGCTGAGCAGTGTCTTCGAAGCCCAGAAGCCCACACCGACCTGCAGAATATGATCGGGCGTAAGCGTTGAAGCCGAAACTTTTTCATTGCGCTTGGTTGCAGAGATTGTCATTTCCATTTCATCCTATTTTTGAAGGTTGGGAAAGCTGATTTTAGGCGTATCGCATTCAAGCGGAGGGGTGGGAAACGAACCGATGCGGTGCACGGGCAGAAATACGGAATGGACAGAGCTTAGTCCTTTACCAGGGAAAGTGCATTCAAGTCGCTTGGCGCGGGCCGGTTCCACCGACGGAATCATAGCTGCTTGCCGCGAAAGGGCGCGCACCAGTCTGTCAAATGGGGCCCTGGTGCTGCAGCTTTGTATCGTGCAGTGATCCTATTCTCTAGAGGCTATAAGGTGGTATGCTGCCTCCGCTGAGAAAAGCGATTTACGCAAGGGGGCAAACAGCATGTGGTTCCTGGGAATGGATGTGGGCACGGGTGGTACGCGCGCAGTAGTGATAGACGCGACGGGCAGTTTAATCAGTGGCGCGTCGAGCGAACATGCAGCGTTTCGCACACCGCATCCGGGATGGGCAGAGCAGGATCCGGAAGATTGGTGGAGAGCCGCGCAAGAGGCGATTCGCTTCGCCCTGGTGGCGTCTCCTGAGCCCCATGAGCCAATCGCGGCGATTGGATTAACCGGGCAGATGCACGGTGCGGTGATGCTGGACGCGGACGGCCAAGTGCTGCGGCCAGCTTTGATCTGGTGCGACACACGCACTCAGCCAGAGTGCGATTGGCTGACCGAGAAAATTGGGTACGAGCGTCTGATTGAACTGACGTGCAATCCCGCGCTCCCTAACTTTACGCTGACCAAATTGCTCTGGGTAAAGACGCATGAGCCCCAGATTTTCGCGAAGATACGCCACATACTTTGCCCCAAAGATTATGTGCGTTACCGGCTGACGGGTGAGTTCGCAATAGATGTGCAAGAGGCTTCGGGTACCTTGTTGCTCGATGTCACGCATCGTCGCTGGTCGAGAGAGGTTGCCGATGCAGCCGGGATCGATGAGTCGTGGCTACCCAAGGTTTATGAGTCGCAGGAGGTGTGCGCGCGCATTAGCGAGAGCGCAGCGGCATCAACAGGCTTAAAGGCAGGAACGCCCGTCGTGGCGGGCGCTGGCGACCAGGGCGCAGGCGCGGTGGGAATGGGAATTTTGCAGCCTGGCTCGGTATCGGCGACGATAGGAACTTCAGGCGTTGTCTTCGCCGCGACGGCAAGTCCTACCAAAGACCCGAAAGGCAGACTGCACACGTTTTGTCACGCGGTACCCGGCCTGTGGCACGTGATGGGCGTGACGCAATCGGCAGGGCTGAGCTTGAGTTGGCTCAAGGAAACATTTTTTGCGGGACAGGATTACGATGCACTAACTGCAGCTGCTGCAAAAGTGCCGGCGGGCAGCGATGGGCTGCTGTGGGCTCCGTACTTATTAGGTGAACGCACACCGCATCTTGATCCTTCGGTACGTGCCGCGTTCGCCGGAATATCGACCGGGCAGACAGCGGCGCATTTTGTGCGGGCGGTGCTCGAGGGCGTGGCCTATTCGCTGGAAGATACGTTTTCGTTGTTTGCTGAATTGGGCATTCCGGTGAGCGCCATCCGGCTAGGCGGCGGAGGAGCACGCGGTCCGTTGTGGCGCAAGATTCAAGCGGGAATTTACGGTCAGGCGGTCGAAGTACTCACGGCTGAAGAAGGCGGCGCGTTTGGAGCGGCGCTGCTCGCGGGCGTAGGTGCAGGCCATTGGACCAGCCTTGACGATGCATGTGGGCAGGCAATCGAAGTTGCTCAGCGCATCGAGCCGGATGCGGAAGACGTAGCGATCTACAGGGATGGTTATGCGCACTGGCGCAAGCTCTATCCGGCATTGAAAAGTCTTCGTTGACGCAATTCGTTCGGGACGATGTACAGAGTCAGCGCTGATGCATTAGCCTAAGTGCAAATTCCTTTTCTCAATGCGAGGGCCCATGCGTCTCAGTTTCTCTTTGATCGCACTACTATTTGTTTGCGGATGTGCACGTGCAATAGCACAAACAGGCGAAGGCACTTCGTGCGCCGACCTTCATTTGGTGCCTGCGGTGCGGGAATGTACGGCCGTCAAGCTGGTTCACGCGACGGGGTTCTCCGTAAAGATTTTGGTACCTGGAAATTCAGAAGACAAGTTTGCCGCGGACGACCTGCAGCCGTATTTCCATATTGGTGACGCGCCAGCCCATGATGGCGGACTGGAAATATTCCTGGAGCGCGCGACGACGAATGAGGCGAAGGCGCAACTTCGCCAAAGCCATCTGACATTCGATCCCGCCATGCATGATGAAGGCTACGTAATCCTGCCTGCTGGAAAAGACGGTCTTGCCGTCATTGCTGAAACATCTGCCGGTTTGTTTTACGGAGCCCAAACAGTAAAGCAATTGATTCGCGGCTCGGGCAAAGATGCGGTGTTACTCATGCCCACTATTCGCGATTGGCCGGCGATGGCACATCGCGGGCTATCGGATGATTGGTCGCGCGGACCAATACCAAACGCCGAATTCCTCAAGCGGGAGATTCGCACGCTCGCAGCATATAAGTACAACATTTTCTCGCCCTACTTCGAACACACTTTCGCCTATGCGACCTCACCAATCGCCGCATTTCCCGGGGGTGCGATGAGTCCCGATGAGGCCCGTCAACTGGTTGCGTACGCGGCGAAGTATCACATCACCATCATTCCCGAGCAGGAGTCGTTTGGACACCTGCATCATGTGCTCAAGTTTGAACAATATTCGCAACTCGGTGAGACAACGGGCGGCTCGGTGCTGGCACCTAGTGACGCCGCGACTCTGCCGCTGATCGGTAGCTGGTTCGGCGAATTGGCGCAAATCTTTCCCGGCCCCTACGCGCACATTGGTGCCGATGAGACGTTCGAGTTGGGATTAGGAAGGACGCGCGAACAGATCAAGCAGCAGGGCATGGGAAAGGTCTACCTGAATTTTCTTTCGCAGATTCACAAGCAGCTCGAGCCCAACCATAAGCGGCTGTTGTTCTGGGGAGACATTGCTGTCAATTCACCGGAATTGGTCGGCACACTGCCGAAAGACATGATCGCCGTGCCGTGGCGTTACGATGCGGAGCCGGATTTTACACCGCTCATTCTTCCGTTCACCCAAGCGGGACTAGAAACCTGGGTAGCGCCGGGTGTGAACAACTGGAATCGCCTTTACCCGAATAATAATGAGGCGATGGGCAACATCCGTGCCTTTGTGCGCGACGGCCAGAAGCTTGGCGCGACAGGCATGTTGAACACAGTGTGGAACGACGACGGCGAAGGCATCTTCGACGAGAACTGGTTCGGCATATTGTTTGGCGCCGCAGCTGGATGGCAGCCAGGCGAGACTTCCGAAGACAAATTTACAGCTTCGTTTGGCGCGGCGTTTCATGGTGATCAGACGGGAAACATTAGTCGCGCGCAGCAGGAATTGATGGCCGCGCACGCAGTGCTGAAGAAAGCCGGCCTTGAGGACGCTGAGGACAGCCTGTTCTGGGTTGACCCTTTCTCGGCAGAGGGCCAACGCGTGTCGGC
>JANXYB010000032.1 GCA_025350325.1 Acidobacteriaceae bacterium | reverse complement strand
TGCGGCATCCTTGCGACCGCAGGTAGGACAAACTACCCCATTAGGCCAGCGACGGTCTACCATGTAGTCAACGCAGTTATCCGGGTTGCTGAAGTAGATGATTGCTTGCTGTAACGTCTTGGGTTCGTTGCTCATGAATTTAGAATAAGGGAATTAACCTGATGAGTCAAGTATATTCTTACCGATAGAAGTATTAGATTGAAAAAAGATAGTGTCTCAGGCTCGCGTCCAGATTAGGGCCGCATCGGCCTCCTCCCAAACGAAAGTAGAAGGCATGGGGCCAACCGCGCACACTGAAAATGCGCGCCTGAGCAGGCGGGTATGACTGTGCGCGATTTGAGGATGAGCCACCACTTAAAGCACTGATCGCAGTGTTCAGGGCGGGTGCGGAGGCGGAAGAAGGCTCGACCATTGTCGAATTCGGGCTGGCAAGTACAATCCTGTTTGCTTTTTTGTTTGGGATTTTTCAGACTTCTTTCGCGTTGTACTCCTATGCGTATATTGCTGACGCTGCGCGCGAGGCGACGCGTTATGCAATTGTGCGCGGATCGGCCTGCACTGGATTTACTGAGTGCGGTTCTACGCCGCATGGCGCACAGCAGGCGGACGTACTGAACTATGTGCAGCATCTCGGTTATCCGGGAATCGATATGAGTTCAAGCAGGCTGGGAGTTACGGCAACGTGGCCGACGACGGGCGCGGCGTGCACACCGATTGCAAGCCCATGCAACAATCCGGGGAACCTGGTAAAGGTAGTTGTGACATATCAGTACCCTCTCGCTATTCCCTTTGTGCCTAAGGCGAACCTCAATATGTCGAGCACTTCGGAGATGGTGATTTCGCAGTAAGGCAAACCTGGTCACGACCCTAACAAGCGCATGGCTTTACACACTGCGCTGGTCCCCGCCGAAACGCTTAACCGGGCGCCCGGGCACAATCCCGATTCCCACACATCTCCACGGCAATTCACAAGGGAATCGGACAGCCCTGTCGGCCTACACTCGTAAGTATGGCAACCCTTCCTGAATTAACTCTAGACGCTGGATTGCCGGCCAATCTGGATGCCGAGAAGACCATTCTTGGCGCGATTCTGCTTGACAATTCAGCGCACTCCGAAGCGGCTGAAAAGCTTGAGGCTGACGATTTCTCGTTGGACTCGCATCGCCGCATTTTCTCGCGCATGACGGAATTGATGAATTCGCAGCGGGCCGTGGATATCGTGACGCTAGCCAACGAACTGGCGCGCAACAAAGAGATTGAGTCGATTGGCGGCGTCGCCTACCTGGCGTCGCTGACGGAAGGTTTGCCGCTGCGGCCGGTCATTGAAGACTACATCCGCATCGTCAAGGACAAGAGCCTGCTGCGCCGGCTGATGATCATTTGTTCAGCGGCCATTGCGCGGGCTGCCGACCAGAGCGAGACGGCTCTCGAGGTGCTGGGCGCTGCCGAGTCGGCGCTGCTCGAGGTGGGCGAAAAGGGCATTACGCATGGCCTGCAACCGCTCGATCAAATCATTCAGAATTCATTCGGCTCGATCGATAATTTGTATAAGGAGAGCCGCGAGGTCACGGGGCTGGCCACGGATTTCACTGAACTCGACATCAAGACCAGCGGCCTGCAGAAGGGCGAGCTGATTATTCTTGCGGCTCGGCCATCGATGGGAAAGACGGCGCTGGCCATCAACATCGCCCAAAATGCTGCGGTAAATCATAAGGCAATCGTGGCGGTGTTCAGCCTGGAAATGAGCAAGGAAGCACTGTTGCGCCGCATGCTGGCTTCGCAGGCGTGGGTTGACCAGCGGAGTTTGCAGACCGGCTTCATACGCGGCGAGGATCACGTCAAGCTGCAGAACGCTCTTGAACAATTGATTGAGTCGCATCTCTTCATTGATGATTCGGCGGGTATTTCGCTGTCCGAAATGCGCGCCAAGGCGCGGCGCCTCAAGCAGACCGTCGGCGGACTTGACCTGGTGGTGGTGGATTATCTGCAACTGATGTCTGCAACGCTGCCCTCGGCGGGCGGCAAACGCTACGAGAATCGCACGCAGGAAGTATCGGCGATCTCACGCGGATTAAAGGCTCTGGCCAAGGAATTAAATGTGCCGGTATTGGCGCTGTCGCAGCTTTCGCGCGCCAGCGAAAGGCGAGGCGATGACAAGCGGCCCATGCTGAGCGATTTGCGCGAATCAGGATCGATCGAGCAGGACGCGGACGTGGTGGCATTCATTCATCGTGAAGCGTATTACAACCGCGACGAGGAGATGTCGGAATCGGAAAAGGCCAAGTCGGAGATCATTCTGGCTAAACAGCGCAACGGCCCGACTGGAACGGTGTACCTGAATTTTGTTTCGAAGTTCACGCGATTCGATAATCCTGACTCGGGACATGACGTTTAGCTTCGGCGAAGAGCAAAATAGCAGCCATTATCTACCCGTTGCGCATGTTCAGGGCAGCAAGCCGGCACCATCAAGTTTCATTGAGAATGAAAACCACGCGGCCCACGATCGAGAGACTGGGCGAGGTGCCGAGCGCCACTTCAATAAGGGCGACCGGAAAGGCGATGTTGTGCGGGCGCAGCACCAGGCGGCGAGCGGTGAAGTCTACATAGCGCAGCGCCAAGTGGGCTTCGTTGCGCACTGCAAAGAGGCTGGGACGATTGGGCCGGTAGGGCCGCAGCGTGTTGTAGTGGCGGTCGATGACTGCGATGGCTTCAGGAAAGATGAGTGGCTCCATCGGCAAGGCATCGGCGGGTGGCACACGTACAGCCACAAAGCGCTGCCAGGTGCGTCGGTCTGGCGTGCCGCGTGTTCGCATGGAGCTAAGGGCGTCAGCAGGCAGGTGCAGTATCCACTGCAGCGAGGCGGGCCGGATATAGGGCTCGAACAGCGCTGCGTGGTGTGAGACCACTGGGATATCGCTACTCTTCTCGCTCGAACTGTCAGGCTTTTCGTGGCGGTCTGGCAATAGATCGTCCGCTAGCAGGTGTTGAGCGGCGAGCATGCGGTCCATCGCATCGATAGAGAGTTGGCCGCGATTGTGCAAGAAATTCGAGATATGCGACTGTCCAAATCCGGTCTGACGAGCCAGCAACGAAACACTGAGGGTGCCACGTTGTATCCTGTGCAGCAACTCAGCCCGGAGACGCTCATGCATCTGAGAAAAATTCATTTGTTGAAAATCCGCCACCAGGCATGGAGTCAGATTCTCTCCATTTTCTTGCAGCAAAGCGGGTTGCGCTAATTGCCCTTCAATTGAATAGGTGAGCTGGAGAATTTTGAGGTGAACAAGAATGAAGCTTGACCGTATTGAATCGAATGCGCGAGCGCTCTAGATTGGCGTTACTCTATCTCGCATAGGTTTGAAGGGAATTTTCGAGGAAACGCTTCATCGGCGCAATCCTACGAGAGCGTTAGAACAGTTTTGGAATATACGTAGACTTTTTGAGATTCGTGAAGGGTGGCTTTTTTTGATAAAAAGCCATATCACCGCTCCTTTCGGTCTATGCGATTCCGAAACTGCTATGCCTGCTCGCAGTGCATTGATGAACAATAGCTGTCGGCCTTCGCCGTCGCTTTATTCTTCGACCCGTTCGCGGACGCATTGATTGCGCCGGTGACACTCTTGTCGGGACGATTCCAGAATCTGCGCGCTAAACCTCATGACCAACAACGAGAGAACACAGGCGACAATCGCAAATCAGGGCAGCAGAACCCTGAGGAGTCTTGCCTGGTTCCCCTCAGCCCGCTGCCAACGGATAGCAAAGGTTGACCGGCGGGAAAACGAGCTGTCAGGGAGAAGTCGTCATGGAAGTGCGCGTGCAATTGAAAATTTGCGAAGGTTGCGGTTGCCTTTGGTACCGCGACCAGGTCTCGGGAAGTGTGTACTGCAAAAGATGTGAAGTGAAGTTAATGGATTTTCCGTCGCCTGAATCGCGCAAGAGGCGTGGGCGTCCACCGCGTCAGCCGATCCCGAGGATTTGGGCGGTAGCCACGGCAATGGGAGGTGCGCGATGAGCGCAGCCTTGCAACTGCCGACAGTGTGGGGAGCGAGCAGTCGGGCGGACGACTGGGCCGGCGTTGTCTCTACAGTCTCCGCAGTCCCGCAGCGAAGTGCGGTCGCAGTTCAACCGGTTGCCAAGGATGTGCATTCGACGCCAGATGCAAGTTTGGCATTCTATAGAAAGCACACTGAAAGAATGCTCCGGCGTTATTTATATGCGTCGATGCAGGTGGGCAGGTCGCCGTCGATCCTGGGCGATCCTATTGGACGCGGGTGGGTATCAAGCCGGCCGGTAAGAACCTTTGAGGACGCGGTAATTTTTGTTCTCGATGTGGAGCGATGCCTGGACAAACTGGGATCGTTGGACCGTCAGATGCTGAGCCGGATCGTCTTGCAGGAATATACACAGGCCGAGGCGGCGAGCTTGCTGGGGATGAGCGTACGTGCGCTTTCCTACAAGTTTCCGATGGCTCTCGATCGCTTGACCGAGAGGCTGCTGGAAAGCGAGTTGCTCATACTTCCGCACTGATAAGTTAAGGCATTTGCGCAAAAGGGAAACTCTCGAAGAGTTTCCCTTTTGGGTTGGTGACATGGTGGCATCCGGCGCTCGAGGAATTGGCAAAGCACCCTCTGCCGGGAGTGGCGAAGCGCAGTATAACGAGTAAGCGCCGATAGGGCTGCTCGTGAGGTTCGTGGAATCCCAAACCTGAGACGAGAGATGTGGGCACCCTGTATTCGGTTTATCCGAATGAATCGGGAGCGCGTCGGCTCAGAAGCCCATGATGTTGTAGCCGCAGTCGACGTAGATGGTTTCGCCGGTGATGGCGCTGGCGAGGTCGCTGGCGAGGAACAGGGCAGTGCCGCCCACTTCAAGCTGATCCACGTTGCGGTGCAGGGGGGCACGGTCGGCGTGAGTTCTCATCATCTCGCTGAGGTCGCCGATGCCGCGCGCGGCGAGAGTCTTGATGGGGCCAGCGGAGATGGCGTTGACGCGAATGTTTTTGGGGCCGAGATTCCAGGCCAGGTAGCGCATGGTCGATTCCAATCCTGCCTTGGCGACGGCCATGACGTTGTAATTGGGAACGACTTTTTCAGCCGCATAGTAGGTCATGGTCATGACCGAGCCGCCGTCGGTCATCAGCGGAGCAGCCCCGCGGGTGACGGCGATGAGCGAGTAAACGCTGACGTCCAAGGCGACGCGAAAGCCTTCGCGGCTGGTGTTGATGAACTCCCCACGCAGCTCTACAGCGGGCGCATAAGCGACGGCGTGCACCACGACATCGAGCTTTGTGTATTGATCTTTGAGGCGGGCGAAAAGGGCGTCGATTTCTTCGTCGTTCGAAACGTCGCACTGGAAGCCGCTGGCGCCGGGGAGGTCCTTGATCAGGTCTTCGGCTTCGAGCTTCATGCGCTCGTTCTGGTAACAGATGGCCAGGGTCGCTCCAGCCGCGTGCAGTTTTTGGGCGATGCCCCAGGCGATCGAACGCTTGTTGGCCAGCCCGAAGACCACAGCCGTCTTACCTGCCAAATTGATCATGCTTGCTTAAATCCTCCGCGATGCTTGTTTGGTTGTGCGTGTGAGGGTTGAGACCCAGCGTTTCTTAGAATATCAGTCGCTTGAGGAAACCTCAGCCGCCCAGGTCGACCAGGCCGACGCTGCCCACTGGGCGGCCCAGAAATTGCGAGCCAAGCCGCTCGAATTTCTCGACCGAGTCGGTGGCAAAGAACTGGAGCACCGGATCGGAAGGTGTCGACGGCGGCGGCGCGCCAAGGTCAAAGCGGAGTTGCCTGAGAAGGGCGTCCGCAGCGGATTCAGCCGAATCGATGACCCGCATGTTTGCCGGCGCGACGCGCTCGATGATGGGCCGCAGCAGCGGGTAGTGGGTACAGCCGAGCACCAGCGTATCGGGATGCAAACCTTGCGCGGCGGCGTCTGCATTGAGTTCGTCGAAATAGATGCGGATCACTTCGGCGGTCACGGGATGGTCGGTCCAGCCCTCTTCAACCAGGGGAACGAGCAATGGGCAGGCCTTCTCAAATGCGCGAAGCCCGTGGGCGCGGCAGGCGATGGCGTAGGCGTGGCTCTGAACCGTCGCGTCGGTGGCGATGACCAGCACGTCGCCGGTTTTTGAGGCGTTGCGAGCAGCCTCTGCGCCCGGCGAAATAACACCAATGACGGAAACCGAAGAGGGTACGGCATCTTTGATGGCATCGAGGGCGAGGGCGCTGGCGGTGTTGCAGGCGATGACGAGGTATTTGGCGCCCTGTTCCTCAACTAGAAAACGCGCGCTTTGGGCGGCGTAACGGGCGATGGTGCGGCGCGACTTGGAACCGTAGGGCAGGCGGGCGGTATCTCCAATGAAAGAGAAACGAGCCTGAGGCACGCGGGCGATCAGGGCGCGGAGCACGGTGAGACCGCCAAATCCAGAGTCGAAGACACCGATGGTGGGTGGAACGAATGCGGGAGTCTGCATCAATCCGCCTTAGCCGTTGGCACTGCCTCGGCTGCGAGGTAAGTGCGGGTCAGGTCGGCATGGCCGGCGAGCGTGGGGCGTGACTGCCCGTCCACGAGAAAGCGGACCTGCGTGACCCGGGGTACGTTGGCACGCAAGGTAGCGCAAATGGAGAGCACGGTCAGAGTTTCCGTTTCAATACCGGAAGGATGACTGGCGACGAATGTTGCCGTCAAATTGACCACCGCCAATTGTGCATCAGGTTGCTGAGAATCTTTGCCGGAAGCGGGGAGAAGGAAGACTTCAGCCACCGAAGCGTCGCCGCCGGGAACGGGGTGGGCCGCATCGGGGGCGGCATACAAGTCGAGCAGCTTGCCGAGCACTGCGCGGGCCCGCGCACCGGGGTCGGCGGGCAGCGGCAGCGAGCGAACCTGCTCGGTCAGGGAACTGTCGGCGTCGTTGGCCGCGACGAGGGTGGCCTGCTCAGAGGGAGCCACTTCGGGCGCCTGTGTCGGTGCGGACGCTTCGCCAGCGAGCAGGCGACGGTGGGCACGTTCGCGTAACTGCCACAGCACCACACCCATGACGAGGGACCCCAGCAGCAGCACGACGAACAGCACTTTCTGATAGCGGGGAATCACGGCTGATGGGCCTCCGTGCGCCACTGCAACACGGCAGCGGCCAGGGCAGTGGCGATCTTCGCCTGGTAGTCGGAGCTGTCTGGCTCCGCGGTGATCTTGTTGCCTTCGCCACGCTCGGGGCCGATTTCTACCGCAACCGCAGGGCAGGTCATGCTGTCGAGTCCGGGGAGGGCGGTGCGGCCAAGAGTGACGTTGATGCCCGCGTGGGTCAAGGCGGAATTGACGACACCGGCAAGTGCCAGGCTGCGCGTGACCCATGCGCCTTGCGCGGTCTTCCAAGCGGCGAAGCGGGTCGGCTGGGCAGGCGCCAGGGACGAAGCAAACAGGTGCACGCCCGATCCCGTCTCGGTCGCGTGCAGGATAAGGCAGGCCTCGGCTTTGGCATGGTTGGCGATTTCGGCGCGCCTATTCAGGTCCACGCTTACGTCGGCTTCGCGCGTGGTGACGACTTGGATGCCGCGTGCCCCCAGCAGCGAGCGCAGGCGCACGTTCACGGCGAGGTTTACCGCGTTTTCAAGCTGGCCGCTGTTGAGACGCCCCCCCGCATCGTTACCGCCGTGGGCGGCATCGAGCACGACCATGAATCTTGGAGGAGGAGACGGCGGCTGCGGCTCCTGCAAAGGTGCCGGCAGCGCTGCAGAACCAGCCCACGCTATGGTGATGACGAGGGCCGCGAGGGTCCTAGTCCAACGCATAGATGGCTAGTCCGCTGAGCAGCTTGGGAAAGAAGTCGGTAGACTTCTGCGGCATGACGGCGCCTGCGAAAGCCACTTCGCGTAGCTGCTCCATCGTGACGGGGTTGGTGAGGAAGGCTACGTCGGCTTCGCCGCGGCGCACCTGGTCCACTGCTTCAACAACATCGCGCAGATAGCGGATGTTGGTCTGCTCACGAACCTTGTCTGCATCGAGACCAAGCAGACGGTCAAGGATGATGGTGTGGAGATGGCTCAGGTCGAGCTGACGCTGATTTTCGGGCAGGCTCGCCAGCGCGGCGGACGTGGCTTCAGGCTTGGAGCGCAGCAAGAGAGCGCCATTCCTGGTGACCGCGACGAAAGCGGTTTGCGATTGCTTGCCCAGCGTCTCGATATAGCGTGACGCCTCCGCAGCAGGCAGGGTTTCGACGGTGAAGAACTCCTCGGCGGCCTTTGCAAATGCAGCGGCGTCAAAATGGGCCAAGCTGTGCACCACGCGATGGGTCGGCAGAATGACTAGTCCGTCCGAATCCATATTGACAAAAGTCATCATGACCGCAGCTTCAGGATAGGGCGGCTGGGGCAGCTGATTGGTATGGTGATGGGTTTGGGCCGGCGATGAAGCCGCGTGTTCCTTTGAATAATTGAGCGCGGTCTCATAGCGGTGATGGCCGTCGGCGATGATGAGCTTTTTGTCGGCCATGATGGTGGTGAGCATACGAATCACGGCGGGGTCGCTGACGCGCCACAAGCGGTGGAGCACGCCATATTCGTCGGTGACTTCTGCGTCGGCGGGGCCGCTGCCTTCGTAGAGGATCTTTTCGACGCTGCCCGCCGGGTCGGAGTAGAGCATGAAAATCTGGCCGAAGTGGGCATGGGTCGCCTTGAGCAAGTTGAGGCGGTCGCTCTTAGGCTTGGACAGGGTTTGCTCGTGGCGGAAGACTACCTGCTCGGCATACTCATGGAGTTTTCCCAGGGCGATGAAGCCGCGTCGCTCTTTGATCTCTTCAGTGCCGGGAACGCGAAAGCGCTGGGAGTAAGCGAAGATGCAGGGATCCTTTTCCTGAACGAGGACGCCCTGTTCTTTCCACGCACTAAAATCTCGGGAAGCCCGGGTATAGACACTTTCACCGCGCTCGGCATCGAATAATTCAGGCAAGCCCAGGATGATACGCACAAGATTGTAGGGGCTGCGTTGGTAGTAAGCCTGTTGCATGGCGGGGGAGATCTTGTCGTAAGGCTGGGTGACGACGTCATCCAATTTGACTGTGGAAGGATTGTAACGCCACGCGCGGAATGGATAGATGTTGGCCATACGGAATGTCTTGCTCCGTTTAAACGGCAGAATTTGCGCTGACAAATGACACAGACTGTCGGTCGCGCTTAGGCTTGATTGTAACCCAGTCGTCGCAGGGCAGTGGCGCTGTTGAGAGGACGTTGAAGACCCGTGAATTTGCTACAAACTGATGACAATGCGGTGACGCCATCCGTCAACTAAGCGTGGTACTATCGCCCATAAACTCAGGTAAAACGGAATGAGGATGCATCTGAGTCGGTGCAAGACCTTCGAACGCATTCGGAGCCTTTGCCACGCACTCGCCATCGTGGCTGGTGGGTGCGGAGTGGTCATGTGTGCGCCGCAGGCTTTGGCACAAGACAATCCCTTGAATACGGTACATGTGCCGCCGCCGTCTTCTTCTACGCCAGCCACAGGCGCTCCTAAAGGGACGGAAGCTCCGGCGGTGACCGGCGCGGCGGGGAACAAAGCGCGGCCGGGCGCACTGATTCGCATGAACGTGGACATGGTGTTGGTGCCGATTACCGTGACTGACCCCATGAATCGGCTGGTTACAGGCCTGGATCAGGCAGATTTCCAGGTTTACGAGAATAACGGACAACAAAAGATTCGCAGTTTTGCCGCGGAAGATGCGCCGGTTTCGATTGGCATTATTTTCGATTTGTCCGGATCGATGACGTCGAAGCTGATTCGGGCGCGAGAATCAATCTTGCAATTCATCAAAACAGCCAACCCTGAAGATGAATTTTTTGTGATCGGGTTCAATGACCGCCCCGAACTGATTGAGGACTTCACTAATTCCGTTGAGGACATTCAAGCGCGGCTCGCGACAGTGCGCAGCGGTCACCGCACCGCACTGCTTGACGCGATCTATTACGGTGTGGCCAAGATGAAAGATGCTCGCCACGAGCGCAAGGCATTGCTTGTAGTTTCAGATGGCGGCGACAATCGATCCCGCTATACCGAAGGCGAGGTGCGGGCGCAGGTAAGGGAATCCGATGTCGAGATTTACTCCATCGGAATTTTCGATCCTTATGCTGCCACTCCAGAAGAACGGGCAGGACCGATTTTGCTGAACGAGCTATGCGAGGAGACGGGCGGACGGTTATTCCGGGTCAATGATCTTTCGGAGATGAGCGACATCGCCGAAAAGATTTCTACTGAGCTGCGCAATCAGTATGTGATCGGCTACGCCCCGAAGGATATGTCGCGCGATGGTAAGTGGCGTAAAGTGAAGGTGAAGCTGACTCCTCCTTCAGGGTTGCCTCCACTTACCGTCCATGCACGTACCGGCTACTATGCACCCTTGCAATAACGCGGTTCTCGCGATTGTTCTTTCCTTAACGGCAGTTTCCCTCGGCGCACAGCAGTCGCCCAAGGCGCCGCCCGTTCCTTCATCGACGTCGCAAGCGCCATCGCTCACGGTCGATCGCGATCCCGTGCGCTCGCCGGATGCAGAAGGACCGGCCACAAAATCCGGCGAGACCCTGCACAAGGAAGGCGAGGGGTACGTCCTGCACACCGATGTGGAAGAAGTGATTTTGAATGCCACGGTGCTTGAGGGCAGCAAGCTGGTGCAGGATCTGAAGAAAGAAAACTTTCAGATTTTCGAGGACGGCGTCAAGCAAACCGTTATCAGCTTCCAGCACACGGATCTTCCGGTTTCGATTGCACTGGTGGTTGACAACTCCGGTTCCATGTCGAAGAAGCGACCCTCGGTCAACAAAAGCGCTCTTGATCTTGTCGAGGCTTCGAATCCGCAGGACGAAGCTTTCGTAGTGAATTTCTCTGATGAGGCGTTTATCGATCAGGAGTTCACCTCGAACGTTAACAAATTACGCGATGGCCTGGGCCACATCGAATCGCGCGGCGGCACCGCACTTTATGACGCGGTGGTGGCCTCGGCCGACAAACTTGTCGCCGACGCCAAGCGACCCAAGCAGGTACTCGTTATCATCACGGACGGCGAAGACAATGCATCGACGCTGACGCTCGAACAAACCATCCGCCGGGTGCAGCAGCTTTCGGGACCGGTGATCTATTCAATCGGTTTGCTGTTTGGCGACGAAATGAGTCGTGCCGAGGTGCGGCATGCGCGGCGCGCTCTTGAAATGCTTTCGGGCGAAACCGGCGGGTTGGCGTTTTTCCCCAAATCGATTGAGCAGGTTGACGATATTGCGGCCGAAGTGGCGCGCGACATTCGCAGTCAATACACGCTCGGTTATCACTCGACGAAGCCTACTTCGGAGCCTGGTTTCAGGCGCGTGCAGGTGACAGCCGAGGTGCCTGGCAAGGGCAAAATGAATGTTCGTACACGCACGGGATACTTCCCGGTGGTACGCGTGGCCAAAAAGCCTGCGGCGACCAAAAAGTAGACCATACCCAACTTGAGCTAAACTGGATTTCCCATGGCCGTCGAAACTCCTACCCCTACGCGCATCGCATCCGACATCACTGAACTGGTAGGCCACACGCCCATGCTGCAACTGGCGCGTCTGTCGCCTGCGCCGGCTGCTGCCGTCTTTGCCAAGCTCGAGTTTCTCAATCCGGGTGGCAGCATAAAGGATCGCGCCGCATTGGGAATGATTCTCGACGCCGAAGCCAGAGGGCTGCTACATCCGGGTTCGACCATTGTTGAAGCTACCGCAGGCAACACCGGTGTCGGGCTGGCGCTGATCGGCGTCAATCGCGGCTACACAGTGAAGCTGTTTGTGCCAGAGGGTTTTGCCGAAGAAAAGTGCATACTGATGCGCGGCTTTGGAGCTGAAGTAGTCCGCACTCCCGAGGCTGAAGGGATGGCAGGCGCAATTCGTCGAGCGCAAGAAGCAGCGGAAGAGATTGCCGGCGCGTTCATGGCCGGCCAATTTACTAACCAGTCCAATCCGCAGTTTCATCACGACACGACAGCGGTGGAGATATGGGAGCAGATGGACGGCAAGGTCGATGGTTTCGTGGCGGGGGTCGGGACGGGCGGAACGTTCTCAGGGATAGCCCGCTTCCTTAAGGAGCGGAACGCGGCTGTCATTACGGTGGCGGTTGAAACGCAGGGTTCCATTCTGCAGGGTGGTGCGCCGGGCAAGCACCGCGTTGAAGGGATCGGCGTTCATTTTGTGCCGGAAACCTTTCACCGCGACGTGTGCGACAGGGTAGTGATGGTCACGGACGATCATGCCTTTGTTATGGTCAAACGGCTGGCGGCGGAAGAAGGTTTGGTAGCAGGGTCGAGCTCCGGTGCCGCAGTCTATGCCGCCGCAGAGTTGGCTCGCGAGTTGGGAGCTGGCAAGCGAATCGCCACAATTATTCCCGACTCTGCCGAGCGCTATCTGTCAAAGAAAATCTTTGAAGGTGGAATCTAGGGGCCCGCAGATTTCTTTTGCGCGAGCCTAGAGCGCCACGAACAAAGTCATTGCAAATGCAGGCGCCCTGCTAACACAAAGGTTGCACACGGTCGCGAGTCACGATGAGGAACCCTCACATCATCGCTGCGACTATAAAGTGAATATCTCAGGCTGCTGATTTTGACGATCCAAGCTTTGAGAGCGACCTGCATTTGATAAGTTTCGCGTTCGAAAGTCAGCTAGCCTTTTGTCGCCATACCGGTGCAATGAGCGTGCCCGCATTGACAAGTGATTTCAACCTTGTCGGCCATCGCCTCGCAATGGGCACTACAGTATTTTTCCTTGTCGGGCGGAATGCAACTACATGCGGGGTGAGCACATTTCTTTGGATCTGCCATAACTTTTCTCCTTTGCGTTTGACTCTTTTTGCATTGCAACTTACGTTCTCGCGATTACGATGCTCGGACGAAGTAAAGAGATGGTAAAGAGTGATATGCAGGCCCAGGAAAGGCGCTGAATCAAGGCGGATTCGGTCGGGTTGTGACCTGTAAGTCATGCTTGAATGAGTTACCCATGAGCGACGAATGGTTATTCAAGCGGTGTTTACAAATTCTTGAAAAGGCGAAATAAAGTGAGAGGGAGATGAGGATGACGCCGTTCGGAAGGAAAGACATCAATCACCAACCAAACAGCGGTGCCCTGCATCTTATGGCATTAGATGGGGATTGTAAGGCAGCACTCCTTTTAGCCTACGGGCACACAGACAAACTGGCGATGTTTTGCAAATTTAATTTGCTTAGCCAACCGATTTTACGATCGCGGTTCGCGCGTGATTCAGGAGTTGTGTAACACCTCAACACACTTCCGCATTCCCTTTCTGCTTAATTGTTCCACTTGTTTTTTGCTGCGGTTCGCGGTATGAGCCCAAAATGCGCACGTACGCAGGGCCGAGTGTCAGACACGACTTCGCAGGGGCTGACCGCTGAGCTTGGAATATCCGCAATCGAACGTTATTGCCACTTTAGGCCAGGAGAGACCCGTGAAGAATGCTCAGACGCTTTTAATCCATCGTGTTGCTTTATTTCTTATTTCCCTTTTTCCGCTTGGTTGCGGAATTGTGCGAGCCCAGAACATCTCTGTATCTCCGGTGCAGATAGCGTTTCCTAACCAAGGGGTCGGGACTACCAGCAATGCCTATAGCGTCACGATTCTGAATAACCAGAGTGGCACGCTCACGATCGCCAGCATTCAAATTACAGCCCCATTTGCGCAGACCAACGACTGCGGTGCGACGCTAGCGTCTAATCAGCAATGCACGGTGAGCGTGACGTTTACTCCTACCGCCAAGCAGTTCTACTCCTCGCAACTCACCGTTACAGATTCCGCTGGCAATTCGCCGCAGATTGTGGCGCTCTCGGGCAACGGAGTGGTTCCGATTACATTCTCGCCATCCGTGATCAACTTCGGCAACCAGGCTGCGGGCACGACCAGCAACGCCTCCAACGTCACGATGAAGAACAACCTTTCGACAGCGATTGCGATTTCGAGCATCCAAACGACGGCGCCCTACGCGCAAACCAACAATTGTGGCGCATCTATCGCGGCCGGTGCGACCTGCACTCTGAGTGTCACTTTCGATCCGGCGGCAGTGCAGTATTACGCTTCGTCGATAGCGGTCACAGACAGCGACCCGAGTTCGCCGCAGTCGATCACTTTGACCGGCACTGGAGTCGCCCCAGTCGGATTTACGCCCAAGACAATTACGTTTGCGAATCAACCCGTGAATTCCACGAGCGCTGCATCGGTGGTTACGCTCACCAATAATCAGACTACCCCGCTGAGCATCGCGGGCGTTACTGCCTCAGCTCCATTTGCAGCCACAAACAATTGCGGAACCACCTTGGCGGCAGCTCAGAGCTGCACGATCAGTGTGACGTTCGCCCCGACAACAGCGAAGTTCTACTCTTCAAGCCTTACCATCACGGACGGAAGCGCTACGTCGCCACACACGATTGCACTTGCCGGTAACGGCTACCTTCCGCTGGTTACGTCTCCGACGCAGATTTCTTTTCCGAATCAGGCTACCGGTACGACGAGTTCCGGCTACACCGTCACGCTGACCAACAAGCAGCCGGTTACGTTGAACATTGCGAGCATCGCGGCGCCTGCTCCCTTCTCGCAGACCAACAACTGCGGAACGACGCTGGCACCTGGACAAAGTTGTACGGCAATCGTCACTTTCGCGCCGACGGCTGCGCAGCACTACTCCTCAAACTTGACCATTACCGATGACGCGGCTACTTCGCCGCAAATGGTGCCGTTGAACGGCACAGGCGTCACACTGGTATCTTTCACGCCCAGTGTTATCTCTT
Organism: Acidobacteriaceae bacterium; assembly: GCA_025350325.1. Taxonomy (GTDB): domain Bacteria; phylum Acidobacteriota; class Terriglobia; order Terriglobales; family Acidobacteriaceae; genus Telmatobacter. Next base: position 31,715 of record JANXYB010000032.1, on the reverse strand, counting down.
TTCCGAGCCAGGCGGTTGGAACAACGAGCACACCGTCGAACGTGACGTTGACCAACAACGAGACGGTAGCCGTGAACATATCCGGCATTTCAGTGGCGGCGCCATTCTCGCAGACCAACACTTGCGGAACCGCGCTGCCGGCGGGTCAGAGCTGCACGGTGAGTGTCAGCTTTAGTCCGACCGCAGTGCAATATTATGCGGGCAATGTTACGGTGACCGACGATGCGCCCAACTCGCCGCAGGTACTTGCGGTGAATGGCAACGGCTCTATCGGCCTGACGTACACGCCCAAGGTCGGCGGACTGTACTTTAACAACCAGATTGTGCAAACGTTGAGCACGTCGCAGGCAGTGACACTGACCAATAATCAGTCGACCGCAGTGACCTTCAGCTCCATGGTATCGTCGGCGGATTATCCCTTCACCACCAACTGCGGAAACGGCGCAGGCGGTGGAACCCTGGCGGCTGGCGCGACCTGCACGGTGATGGTTGCCTTTGATCCGCAAGTGATCGGAAGCCGGCCCTCGAACCTGATCATCAATCAGAACGCGGGTGGCGGCCCGGTCACGATTCCATTACAAGGCACAGGCATCAATGGCACACAAGGTGCGCTGGTTGCGATTACGCCGCTGACGCCCTGCACCCAGCCATCGCAGACCGTGCAGTTCACTGCGCGTGTACAAAGCCTCGCAAATACGGCAGTAACGTGGTCAGTCAACAATGTCGTGGGTGGGAATTCAACGTACGGCACGATCACATCGGCGGGACTTTACACCGCACCGGCGACAACGGGCACTTATTACATCGAAGCAGTCAGCCAGCAAGCGCCATCGTTGATGAGTTCAGCGACCGTGCTGGTTGAATCTGCTACCAGCCTGGCGTTTGGAATCTACCCATATGTGGCTGCGATTCCGGTGGGCGCGAAGCAGCCTTACTCGGCACAGATTTGCCTGGTTCCAGACACTAACGTCACTTACTCGGTGGATAACATTGCGGGGGGCAACGCAACGGTAGGAACGGTCTCGAACACCGGCCTCTACACCGCTCCGCCTACTGCGGGCAAACATACGGTGCGCGTTACAGACGCAACTCTGAACCGTACCAGCGGTGGAGTTGTCACCGTGTTCTCAAGCATCACGGCGGATTACGGATCGCGGGCAGGAACGACCGCGCCGATTCCTGCTGACCTGTTCGGCTACGGACGGGGAGAGTCGATTCCCACCGTGTCAGCCCGCAATCTGCTTGGGGACGGCGGACTCACCGTGGCCCGCACATCCGCGCAGATCGCGACGGTATACGCAATGCAAACGCCTGACTGGACAAAGATCGACCCACTGATCGCAACGGTTCAGGCTTCGGGGCAACACGTGTTACTGCAAATGCATCAGACGCCGCCGTGGCTGCAGCCGACCACCGGCCTCTGTGCAGGGAATGTATTCGCTGCGCCCACCGACGTGAACCAATGGGCACAGATCGCCGCTGCCTACGTGGCTCATATGGACGCGACCTTCCCCGGTGTCGTCACCGATTACGAGATCGGCAACGAGCCAAACGCTACCGGCATGTGTTCAACAGCAAGCCATCTGAATGTTTATCTCGCCATCTATGGTGCGGCTGCTCCGGCAATGAAGGCCCAAGCAGCGCAGGATGGAGTGTCGATACGCATCGGTGGGCCGGTTATTTCAGGCTATACACCGTACTGGATCAATGCGCTGATAACGACGAGCACGACCGCGCCCTACGTGGACTTTGTCAGCTATCACCAGTATTTCTACGGGTCCTCGCAACTCCAGGCTACATGGGATACATACACCGACATGCCGTCAATGTACGAGGCGGAACAGGATGCGAGTACGGGAGCCCTTGCGAATTACGGCAAGGCCCTTAAGGCAGTCGCGGCGGGCCAGCAACCGAATGCTGCGAATACGCCGATCTACATCACGGAATACAACACGAATTGGGCGTTCTACCAGGATTGTTGCCGCAACAACAATACCTATGCGCCGGTATTCAATTCACTGTACGTAACCGATCTGCTCAACTCGGTGTACAACGGCAGCACCCGCGAGCCGAACAAGATTTTCTACTTCGCCGGCGCTGCGTACCCCTACTTCTGCCTGATTGGAGTCGTAGACAGCAACAACGACTGCTTGTACTCGGCTGGAGCAACACCAGCCCCGTATCCACAGTATTTCCCGTACCAGCTGATTGCCGGGCCTCAGTACCTGGGCCTGTCGGCAGGTGGGTTTATGGCGAAGAGTATTTCGGCGCCAACGGGCGGGGGCGGTTTGGCTACAACGGCGTTCTATACAGCGAATCGCGATGCCTTTGTGCTCACCAATCCCACGTCCAGCGCGTACAACCAGATCACCGTGACGCTGGCAAATCCTGGATTGGCGGGCACGCAGGGAACGCTTTACCAGATAGTGAACGGTACGCAGATCACAACCACTCCGATTTCGTTCACGCAAAATGGAACGAGTCTCACGACGACGATCAGCGTGCCGGCTTATTCGGTGCAGGCAATCTCGCTGCCTTAAGTTCGAGGGCTCCGATGGAGCGGTCCTGGCCTTTGCCTAACCCGGCAAGCCAGGCCGCTCCCCGGAGCCTGAGATGTTTTTGCCACGCGGCTCATTTGCATGTCGGCTAAGAGTATCCGCCTACCCCTCCCTGTCGCGATAAGCTAGAGGCTGGAGCCAAAAGCTGCGCATGACCACCCATAAATATTCGACTCTTGCCGTACACGCCGGACAGCATCCTGACCCATTGACGGGCGCCGTGAATGTTCCGGTCTACCTCTCTTCAACTTTTGAATTGACTGGAATCGGCACCGACAGGGGCTGGGACTACTCCCGCGCCGGCAATCCTACCCGCGACCGACTAGAAGAAGCATTGGCCGCCCTTGAAGGGGGCACCTCCGGACATGCATTCGCAAGCGGCATGGCTGCCATCTATGCGCTGGTCGCGACGTTGCGCGCCGGAGATCACCTGATCTGTTCGCACAATGTTTATGGCGGCACAGCAAGACTTTTCAACCTGATTGTGCGCCACTACGGCATCGAAGTCGAATACGTAAACACGGGCGATCTCAACGCTGTCGACGCTGCGATCAAGGCGAACACGAAGCTGATTCATGTTGAGACACCCACCAATCCGCTGATGTCGCTCACCGACATTGCTGCGATCAGCGAGATTGCGCATGCCAAAAATGTCGAGGTGAGCGTGGACAACACGTTCATGTCGCCGGCGCTGCAAAGCCCTCTGGCGTTGGGTGCGGATATCGTGATGCATTCGACGACCAAGTTTTTAAATGGGCATTCAGATGGGCTCGGCGGCGCGCTCATTGGGTCCAAGCCTGAACATAAAGAGCGATTCCTGCTGGTGCAAAAAGCGGCGGGCGGAATCCTTTCGCCGTTTGAATGTTTCCTGGTACTGCGCGGCATCAAGACGTTGCCGCTGCGCATGAAGCAGCACGAGGAAAATGGCCGCGCCGTGGCGGAATTTTTATCGTCGCAGAAAAAGTTGACGCGGCTCGCATATCCCGGGCTCAAGAGCCATCCGCAACACGATCTGGCGGTGAAGCAACAGCGCGGCTTTGGTTCAATGTTGAGTTTCGATCTGGGCTCGCGCGATGCGGCAGGGCGCTTTCTTGGGGCAATCAAGTTATTCCTGAACGCCGAGTCGCTGGGCGGGGTTGAGTCATTGGCATCGCACTCGGCAACGACCACTCACTTTGCGTTGACGGATGAGGAGCGGGAAGCCATCGGCATCACGCCGGGACTGGTGCGGCTATCGGTGGGCATTGAGGACAAGGAAGACTTGATTGCCGACCTGGAGCAGGCGTTGGGGGCGGTGTAACTCAGTGTCCCATCGGCGCGGCGACGGCTTTCTCTGGTCGCCGCATCAGGAATGGAATTGGTACTAGAATCGCGGTTAACGCTACCATTATCCAGATGACATCAACATAGGCGAGCAGGCGGGCTTGAACCTGTGCCATGCCGTAAATCTGTGCGCCTGCCTGCGTGATGGCGTCGGGCATGGCTTTGCCGCGCTCGACCCATGCGCCGGCCAGCCCGGAGCGCATAGCATCAAATGATCTGTTGCCCGAGGCCGCATGGGGTGTAAGCATTGCGAGATGCTTTTGACTCAAGCGGGCCAATAATGTGGTCACGAAGCTGATCCCCACACTGCCGCCGAGATTGCGCATGAGCGCAGTGAGTCCGCTGACTTCGTTGTACTTCTCCTGCGGAATGCCTGCATAGCAAAGTGTGTTGATGGGGATAAACAAAAATGGCAATCCCATCGCAATGACGACGCGCCAACTTACCGCCAAGCCAAAGCTGATATTGAAGTTGATGTTGGTCATGCGCCACAGGCCAAATGTGGTGATTACGAACCCCACGGCGACGAGCTTGCGCGGGTCGAATTTAGGTGCGAGTGCGCCGGCGACAGGGAAGAGGAACATGAGCACCAATCCGCCGGAGGAAACCGCCATGCCCGCCTGGCGAGCGGAATAGCCCATGATTTCCTGCAGGAATTGCGGAATCAAAACAGTCGATGAATAAAGGGAGACACCCACCATGAACATTACAAATTGGGTGGTGCCCACGTTTCGTCGTCCAAACAGGCGCAGATCGAGGATGGGGTGCGGGATGGACAGTTCGCGCCAGAAGAAGAGAGCCATCCCGACCGACGCGGTGATCGCGAGAGTGACGATAAAGCGGGAACTGAACCAGTCGTCCTCCTGACCCTTGTCGAGCATGATCTGGAGCGCGCCAATGGCAACGACCAGCAGACCGAGGCCCCAGTAGTCGACCCCCTCGCGGCGCTTGCGGATCTGGGCCAGGTAGGGCGGGTCTTCAACGACCCGGTTGGTGAGATAGAGCGATAGAATGCCGACGGGAATGTTAAGGAAGAAGATCCAGCGCCAACTGTAGTTGTCGACGATCCAGCCGCCTACTGTGGGGCCGAGCACGGGTGCCGTAACCACCGCCATTCCATACAGAGCAAACGCCATGCTGCGTTTTTGCGGCGGAAAGGTGTCGGCGAGAATGGACTGTTCGCTGGGCTGCAAGCCGCCGCCGGCTGCGCCCTGCAGCACCCGGCAAAACACCAGAGTTCCCAACGTGGGTGCGAGACCGCAGAGGAGCGACGCAAGGGTGAAGAGGAAGACGCAACTCATGTAGAAGCGCTTGCGGCCCATTCGATTAGCGATCCAGCCGCTGATGGGCAACACCATGGCGTTGGCGACGAGATAGCTGGTCAGCACCCAGGTCGCCTCGTCGGGACTGGCCGAGAGCGAACCGCCAATGTGCCGCATGGCTACGTTGGCGATGGAGGTGTCGAGCGCCTCCATAAAAGTGGCCATTGTCACAGTGATGGCGATGACCCAGGGATTGGCGCGCGGACGCCAGGTGTCGTGAAATGTCGTGGTCGCCGCGGCCGCCATGGGCTCAATCCCCTTCTGTCTCATGCTTCGCGCGGGTTGTGGCGCGGCTTACACAGATTAGCGGACGAGGCTCAAGGAGAGAGCGCTGGCCGCTGTGTCATCCTGAAAAGGACATGCACGCCAGCCGGACCAGCAGCGACTTCAAAACGAGTGGGGGGCAATATGTGCTCGGAATCGATACATGCGGGCCTATAGGCTCTGTCGCCTTGGGGCGGCTGGAGAGGCAGAGTCTCGAAGGGCAAGATCTGGAGGAGCTTGGCCAGGTCGAGATCGACGGGCGCAGTTGTTCCGCCAGGCTGGTCTTAACTGTTGCCGCGTTGCTGGCGCGAAACAAGATCACGCTGCGAGAGATAAGCGCCATCGTGGCGGTGCACGGGCCGGGCAGTTTCACAGGTGTGCGGGTAGGGCTGAGCGCGGCGAAGGGCTTTGCCGAGCCTGCCGGGATTCCAGTGGTGGTGGTATCGCGCTTGGCAGTGCTGGCAATGAAGGGCAATGTGCAGGCCGCGGCGCTCGATGCACATCGTCACGAGGTATATCTGCGAGTGGCCGTGCAGGGTCAAACACGTGAATTGCTCGCGGGAGCAATTGAGATGTCGGCGCTCGATGCGCCGCTGCGCGTCGCGGTATGCGACGAGGCGGCCGCCGAGGTGCTTGTGGCGGTGTGGCCGGGCACTGAGTTGGCGCGCGCGCAGGCTCCCACTGCGAACGATGCGATGGGGCTAGCTGTACCGTTGATTTTAGCTGGAGAATTCGCCGATTTAGCACTCATGGACGGCCACTATCTGCGGCGGTCTGACGCGGAAATTTTTGGCCATTCCGAGGTCAAACGACCATGAGTGCAAACGGGGACAATTTAGACGGCGGTCCTTGCAACGATTTTAGGGTGCGGCGCATGACCGTGGCGGATACGGACGCGGTGATGCAGATTGCCGCCAGCTTGCCGGACGCGCCGCAATGGGTGCGGGGAGCCTATGTCGACGCGGTGGAATCGATTGGCATGCGACGACTGGCGCTGATTGCTGAAGACGTCCGTAGCGAAGGTATCGCTGGCTTCGGCATCGTTGGTCTCACTCCGCCTGAGGCGGAACTGGAGATCATTGCCACCGCTGCACTCTTTCAGCGCCAAGGTGTTGCGCGGCGAATTTTCACACGGCTTACGGCCCTATTGCGTGGGGAAGGGGTAACGGAAGTTGTGCTCGAAGTGCGACCATCGAATTTGCCCGCGCATTCTTTTTACGAATCACAGGGGTTCGTGGCGTGCGGTTGCCGCAAAGGGTATTACGCTCAGCCGGTTGAAGATGCGGTCTTGATGCGGCTGGTTTTGAAGTGATGCAGTGAGATGGGCGGTGGGTGAGTCGTCCGAGATGAAGCGACGCAGTTTGCGATCCGGGACTGTGAGCGGTCGCCCATAGGTCCCTTTCGGTCTCGAAATCCACAGGGACATAGAAATTCTGTTGCGTAGCTCTTGCCCTTGTCGCTCAATGGAGCTATATCTAGTTCTTCACTCATAAATCGGAGGTGCTTGATGGATGAAATACACGATTCCACGCTGAGCGAGGAAATAGGTCGCCTGCACGCCGAACATCGTCGCTATGCTCAGCGGCTGGAAGAACTGATTCAAAAGCCTTATCTCTCTGAAGATGAAGAGCTGGAGAAAGTGCGCTTGAAAAAGCTGAAGCTGCATGCCAAGGATCTGATATTCGCCCTCGAACATCGGTCTGAAGCCGTAGCCTAAGTCTGCGGCGTTTAGCAGTGCCGACGATGGATTGAAGCGCACTTGGCCGTTGCATACGATGAGTGTGTGGCGTCGATGCGTCCCTTCGCAATTCAACCGTATAATCGTTAGAGACAATGGTTCGTGACGGTTACATCTACGGTTTGAGTTTGCTGGCGGTGGCGCTGGCGCTGGCCTGGGTCACCAACGGGTGGCTGTGGAGCCTTGTGCCGTTGGTGCTAGCGGTGTTTTTCCTGTGGTTCTTCCGGGATCCCCAGCGCTCGATTCCTGCGGGTCAGGGTTTAATTGTTTCCCCAGCGGATGGCAAGGTTACGGAGACGGTCACCATCGCCACGCCAGACGGCCCGCGACAGCGCATCAGCATCTTTCTCAACGTCTTTGACGTTCACGTAAATCGGTGCCCCATCAGCGGTGTGCTGACCTCGGTACGCTACACAAAAGGTCTGTATTTAAACGCGATGAATCCTCAGTCGGCGGAACGGAATGAACAGAACAGCGTGACCGTTCGCGGCGAAGGCATCGAGATTGTTTTTAAGCAGATTGCCGGGCTGATCGCGCGACGCATTGTTTTCAATTTCAGCGAAGGGGACAAAGTTGAACGCGGGCAGCGCGTAGGCCTCATCAAGTTCGGTTCGCGCACGGATATTATTTTGCCGGTGGAGGCCGAGATACGCGTCAAACCCGGTGATCGAGTCAAGGGTGGAGCGTCGATCCTGGCCGAAATTAGCGAATCTGCCATAGCGCTCGGCGCCGCAGCATCCAACAGAGTCATGAAAGCCAAAGCGCTGCCGGAAGACCATCTCGAGGATCAGTCGTGAACCACGAAGATCCCGCGCTCGCCAAAGCCCAAGCTCAAGCCCGCCTGCGTCGCGGCATGTTCCTGCTGCCGTCGCTGTTTACCGCAGGCAATATTGGCGCAGGCTACTTTTCGATTACGCAAACGATCGCGGCTGCGAGCGGAAACGCGCAGTGGCATCTTGACTGGGCAGCAATCGCCATCCTGTTTGCCATCCCGTTCGATGCGTTAGACGGGCGTATTGCCCGCATGACCAACACCACCAGCGACTTCGGCAAAGAACTTGATTCGCTTGCCGACGTGATCACCTTTGGAGTTGCGCCCAGCCTGCTGGCATTTGTGTGGGGGTTCCACTTCCTGCCGGAATCGATCAACGTGCTCTTGCATCAGCATCTTGCCCAGGCCGGCGGTTTTCTGTGTTTCCTTTTTTTGATTGGAGGAGCATCGCGTCTGGCGCGATTTAATATCAGCCACGATCCGCTGCCGCGCAACCCGGGGCGACCGGGGCGCAAGTACTTTGTGGGAATGCCGATTCCGGCGGCGGCTGGGCTGCTGGCGGCGACGGTTCATTACTTTAACGGAATCCCGGTGCAAGCCTGGTGGGTGGCGGTTTGCTGGCTGATCATGGTGGGATTAAGCGCCTTCCTGATGGTCAGCACCTGGCGATTTTGGTCAGGCAAGGAGATTAATCTGGGCGGCCGCCATCCGTTCCAACTCCTTCTTTTGATAGCTACCGTGGTGTACATCATGGTCAGATTTTCAGAAGTGGTTCTATTCCTGATCGCCTTGATCTACACCTTCTCGGGTATCTGGGCGCGCGCAGCTTATTCGTGGTCGCGCCGGCGGCGTCGCGGTAAGTCAAGCGATTCGCGCAATCTGCCTGACCCTGCGGTGCCAGACCGAGACCCGCTGCGCCATACTTAGACCTCTCAAGAAGGAACACCTGTGTACAAGATTGCTATCGTCGGGGCCGCAAGCCTTTTAGGCAAAGAGTTGAAAGATACGCTTGCGGATTCGTCGCTGGTGGCTGCGAGTGTCTCACTGTTTGACAAAGATGAAGGCCTCGGCCAGTTAGACCAATTGGGAGATGAAATCACTTTTGTGCGGCCGATCGGGCCGGATGCTTTCGAGCAGATGGATTTCACATTTTTCTGCGGCAGCGAAGACTTGACCCGCAAACATTGGCGCGAAGCCTTGCGTGCTGGCTCAACGGTGCTCGATCTCTCGGGCGCGCTCGACCAGGAGACGGGGGTGCTGGTGCGCTCCCCGTGGATCGGCGCCGAAGAGATCAGCGCCGACCTGTTTACGCCTGCCGTGGTTCCGGCGCACCCTGCTGCGCTCGGGCTCGCGCTTTTGATGGATAGGTTGTCACAGGCGGCCCCCGTGCGATCTGCCGCCGCGACAGTGCTGCTGCCGGCCAGCGAGTTCGGCCGCTCGGCCATGGATGAACTGCACCAGCAGACAGTAAACCTGCTCAGCTTTCAGCCGCTGCCTCGGACAACCTTCGATGCCCAACTGGCCTACAACCTGCTTTGCGGTCTGGGCGAGAACGCGACGGTCAGCATGAATAGAACTGAGGCGCACATTCGGCGTCAATATAGCGCCTTGGCGGGTAGACGGTTGCCATCGGTCGCGCTGCAGGCGATCAGCGCTCCAGTATTTCACGGACTTACATTCTCTATCGCTGTGGAACTGGAACGGCCGGTGGAGATTACCGCGATCGAAGATGCATTCAGCGGCGAACATCTTGATTTGGTGCTTGAAGATACTGATTCGCCATCGAACCTTGCTGCTACCGGACAGAACGATGTACTGGTCAGGCTGCGGGCCGAGCCTGGCTCGCGCAATGTGAACGAAGCTTCGCGTATTTGGTTATGGGCTGCGTCGGACAATCTGCGCATGTTTGCCCTGAACGCCATCGACTGCGCGCTCGATCTACGCCGACTGCGGCCGCAGGGACTGGTGCAGTAAGCGCTCAACGGCGAGAATCAATTGCTCCTCACAACAAGAATCAACTAAAGTCCGGAGTGCGTTTCATGGCCTGAGCGCAGCCATAATTGTTCAATATAGCTGTCGGTCATTCCAGCAATGTAGTCGGCGACGGTGCGCGCCAGACCCTCCGTTGCAATCTGCGCATAATGGTCGGGCGGCAGCAGGCCGGGGTCGGCCATGAGGGTTGAAAACAGCTCAGCCACAACCTGGTGGGCATGGTCGTGGGCCGCTGCCATTGCGACGGAGTTGTAGAAATTCTCGAGGAGAAATCCTTTTGCGATTGCTCGATCGGCTTCTATCGCCGGACTCAGATGCGCAAGCCTCCCTGCGGCGTTTCGGATGTCGTCGAGCGTGGTAGCGCCGACGGCATTTAGCCCGGTCTTTATCTCTTCAATGAGATCGGTCACCAGTGCATTCACCATGCGATTGAGTGTCTCGTAGATCGCGAACTTGGGGGGAGCAGCGGTGTACTGCTGCTGCACAATGTCGTAGAAGCGGCGAAACAGAGGCACATGTTCGCGCACTGCGTCCAAGTGAAGAATTCCAGAATCGAGACCGTCATCAAAATCCGCGGTGAGGTAGGCAATCTCCTCGGCGAGGTCGATAAGCTGGGCCTCGAGCGGGGGCCGCTGATCTAGAAAATATTCTGCCAGCTCTGGGTGGGCCGCTGAGGTGTAGTCGCGCGAGTGTTTGACCATGCCTTCGCGCACCCCGAGGGTAAGGTTCAATCCGCGAAAAGCCGCATAGCGCTCCTCAAACCAGGTCACGATGCGCAGGGCATGCAGGTTGTGATCGAACCCCAGTCCATAAACTTGTAGCGCGTGGTCGAGAGCCCTTTCGCCGGCATGACCAAACGGAGGATGGCCGATGTCGTGCGCCAGCGCCAGAGCTTCAGCTAGTTCCTGGTTGAGACCCAGGCTGGCTGCTACAGTGCGCGAAATCTGCGTTACCTCTAGAGTGTGGGTAAGGCGACTTCTAAAATGATCGCTCGGCGCGTCGCCCAGCAAGCGCGTGAAGACCTGGGTTTTTCCTGCCAGCCGGCGAAACGCCCGTGCGTGCAGAATGCGCGCGCCGTCGCGTGCGAAAGGACTGCGGTAAGGGTGCGGAGGCTCGGGGTGGACGCGACGGGTAAGATTGCCGGTTCCATCGACGGCAATTTCAGGGCGCAGCACGCTCGCCGGTTTTAGAATGAGATTCATGTTTTGTAAAAGGACCCGGTTCGCATGGTTATAGCGTAAGCCATGACGGGGTGCGTGTCCGCGTCCATTCGGCGGTTGCGCGCAAAACACTGAGTACCGTGTTCTGAGTCACCATTCAATGGCAGGGGAATGCTATAACTTGCATCGTACGCAAGAGATTGGACAAGGCCAGTCCTACCGGAGTAGTATCCTGCCGATTTCAGTAGATGTTCCGGACGGGGTTTGTTTTGTCGCGCACACCATTTACTGTTCACTTGGGACCGGAGGCAATTTATGAACAATATGAAGATGGTCGGTTTGGCCGTACTAGCGCTGGCAGTTGGATTCACCAGCGGGTGCGAACGGCATTCGAACAAAGAGGTGTACTATCTCATTTCGTCCAACCTCGCGCTTCCTTACTGGAAAACGGCTGCAAAAGGCTTCAACCAAGCGGCTGCGCAGTACAAGGTGACGGCCAAGGTTGAAGGGCCAGATAACTACGATGCCCAGGCGGAGCTCGCAGTGCTACAGAAGGCAACGGCAGCTAAGCCAGCCGGCATTCTGATCTCGGTCGCCGACATATCTGTTCTGCAGCCCGCGATAGATGCCGCTGTCGGCGCCGGAATCCCGGTGATCACGATGGACTCCGATGCTGCCGGCAGCGCTCGCCTCTACTTCATCGGCACGAACAACCTCGAAGCAGGACGACTGGGTGGGCATCGCGTGATCGAGAAACTTGGCGGCGCGGGGAACGTGGTCTTTTTCACGATCTCAGGACAGCCGAATATGGAAGAGCGCCTCAAAGGCTTCAAAGATGTACTGGCGACACGGCCTAACATTCACGTTATCGATGTGGTTGATATCAAGAGCGACGCCCGCGCCGCGTTTGATAAGGCGCAGCAACTCATGGCGTTGACGGGACCGAAGAAGATCAATGCGTTTGTGTGCCTTGAGTCGGCGACGGGCAAGATGGTTTCAGATGCAATCAAGCGTACCAATACCACCGATCGGCTTTTGGTGGCGTGGGACGTGAATCAGGACACGCTGGACGGAATTAAAGCCGGAACCATTGATTCGACTATTGCACAAAAGCCTTTCACCATGGGCTACATCGGCCTGAAGGCACTGGATGAAATTTTCCATGCGCCGCCGACCTCAACCAACAGAAATTACAGCAGGGATGCGTTCTCTCCGTTTCCCTTCTTTGTAGATACTGGCACTTCATTAGTCGACAAAACCAACGTGGACGGTTACATCACCGCTGCCACGGCACACGAATAGTGTTAGAGGATGTTAGTTGGCGTGGTTAACACGTACGTGACCTGAGGATCGCAAACGGAACGGCGGCCCTCCTGGGAATCGGAGGGCCGCCGTTGCAGTTTGTGATCCTAGGACGGTCAGTCGGGACTACTGCGGCTTGCCTTGCCCTGCATTGTTTTCCTGTTTGGCCAGTTTCACGCGCGCGGTTTCTAGCTTGTGCTGCACCTTTGCTACGTCTGCGGGTTCAACATCGGCAGCTGCGGATTTGGAATATTCGGAGAGCGAAAGTTCCCATTGCGCGGCAGCGAGACGAATGCGTCCGGTTTTCTCGTAAACATCGCCAAGATGGTCGTGAACGGTGGGATCAGTCCGATCGCGTTCGACGGCTTGACGCAGGTTTTCTTCGGCAAGTTCATACTGTCCTAATTTGAAATAAGCCCAGCCAAGAGAGTCCAGATAAGCACCGTTCATTGGCTCTAGCTGTACAGCCTTGCGAATCATCTTGAGCGCTTCAGGAAGCCGATTGCCTTTATCGGCCAGCATGTAGCCGTAGTAATTCAGGATCATTGCGTTTGCGGGGTCGAGCGCCAGAGCCTGCTGGAAGAATTGCTCAGCTTGCTCAGAGTGTTTCTGGCGTTCTGCGAGACCGCCTTTCAAGAAAAGAAGATAGAGGTTGTCTTCCTTCTTGGTAGTGAGCGTGCCGGCTTTATTCAGCGCGTCTTCAGCGTCTTTCCAGCGATGGACGCGTGTCAACATCTGACCCATCGACAGCCACACTTCACGATCATGGCTGGTGTTGTCGAGCAGACTTTTGGCGAGGGCCAGACCTTCTTCGTCTTTACCTTGATCGACCAACTCGCCGGCCAACATCAGCTTGAGGTCGCGGTCTTTGGGGTTGGCTTCGACGGCCTTACGCGAAATCGCGATGGCCTTGTCAAACATCTTGGCGTCGCGATACGTGTCAACCTGACCTTGGTGGCCGCGCTGCGCCTGCTCGCCGCCGAGGTCGATCATTTTTTGATAAGTGGCGATCGCCTCGTCGACTTTGTTCTGCTCGTGATACACCGACCCCAGGCGCTCAAGGAAGATGGCGCGATTGTTCTTTTCTTCGGTGGTGTACGCGCCGTTGGCGTGTGATGTGAGCTCCACCATGTGTTCATAAACATGGCTGGATTCATCGTAACGGCCTAGTACGTCGAGCAACAGCCCCTCGTTGTAGCCAGCTTCTAGCGAGTCGGGATCTTTTTTGAGGGCTTTTCGGATGGTGGTCAGGGCATCTTCATACTTGCCCTGTCGGCGTTGAATTTCACTGATGTGAATTACGTTGCTGGCATCCGCAGGATCGGCATCGGCCAGCAATTTATATTCTTTCAACGCCTCGTCTAATTGACCGTCGTTGAGAAGAGCCTGGGCCAACGTGCCGACCGTGTGGGCGTCTTCGGGATCGACATCGGCCGCGCGCTTATATGCAGCGATAGCATCTTTGGTGCGCTTCAACTGGTCGTAGGCCGCGCCCAACGCCAATTCCATTTTTGGCGTGCGCTCCGCGACCGGGACTGCCTCGATGATCTTGGCCGAATGGGCAATGTCACCGTTCTCAGCGTAGACACGGCTCAGGTTGAGCACGACTTCTTCTGAATCGGGTTCGATATCCTGCGCGACCTTAAACTGTTCTTCTGCTTTTTCAGGCTGATGCTTGACGGTGTACAGCTGGCCGAGCACCATGCGATCTTCAACGCTTTTGGGATCGAGCGTGATGATTCTTTCAAACTGTGCAATGGCCTGATCGAGGATGTTCCCGCTTGGCGATGCCGAGGAAACGGCATTCTGCGCATCACTCAACTGGCGAAGATAGAGTCGTCCGAGGAGCCGATGCGCATCAACGTCGTCGGGAGCCGTCTTGAGCAGGCCGCGGGCGGTCGCCTCAGCCTCGCGGGCGTGGCCAGTGCGAAAGTACAGGTCGGCCAAAGCATCGTTCAACTGCGGTGAATTTGGATCTGCGCTGAGCGCCGTTTTGTATTCCTCAACCGCATGACCCACGTACTCAGGCCGGCCTAAGGAAACGGCTTCTTCCTCGTAGATATGCGCCAGTGCGGAATGAAAATAGGCCTGTGAGCGGTCTGCGACTGCGGTGGTGGCCGGATGCGCCTGATTCTGATCACTGGCAGAGCTTTTGGCCGCAGAAGGAGGCGGTGCCGGCGTCTTGGGAGCGGTTTGGGCAGGGACATTGATGGCCGGCAGCAGCAGGAAAGAAGCCGCGCCATACATCAGCCAGGGGTGCAACGAAGATTGGTTTAGTCTCATGTCCTTGGGGATCCCATGCCTTTCAAACCGGGCGAGTCGAGTGCAGTCCTCTCCCGAGGAGCGATAGAGGTGCCTAAGTTGTAGAGCGACGCCGCATCAACAGAGTTGCTCTACTGATTAAAAAATGCGATGACTGTGTCAGAAACGCCACACGATCCGAATCGATCAAAAGCCGGGTAAGCAGCGAGCCGGCAAAACTGTCTATGTTAGAGACGATTTTACCTTCGATTGGTCGCAAACAGTGGCAGGATAGCAAGGATTTAGTAACGATTGGAAGGAAAACTGCAAGCCCTTGCCCTATCCGCGGCCGCCTCGCATCTATTGGCCGATCAGGAGGGCGGCATACCGGGCAGCCAACCATGTTCTCGCAGCGATGTGAGTTGCCTGCGAAGAACGTCGGTCTGCCGCTCGATACGCTCCAATTGGCGTTCGCCCGGATGCTCTTGTGAAGGAACGGGATGATGTAGATCGAGCACCCCTGGCTCAGGCCAAGGAGCCCATGGCGCTGCGGCGGCACCGCCGGTCTGCACTTCGAGCCACGCGAGGCGCCGGTCAAGCAACTCAAGCCGGCTCTGCACCGAGGCAGACTGCTTCCAAGCCCACTCTGCATCCAGGGCGGCCAAGGTGGTGACACTTTGCGCCAAGCGGCGCAAATACGTGACGAAGGCGGTTGCGAATTGAGCAAACGGGAGACGTCGCGGCCAGCTTTCGGCTAAAAGGCGTTCGAGGGATTCTTCAGTATCGTTGTGGGCAAGACCGGTGGCGCGGCGCGCGTTGGCAAGCATCCGCGAAGAGGCACCACGAGTTGTCCAGGATTCGGCGAGTTGCGCCAGGTAGCGGCGGTCGGCGGCGAGGCTCGCACGTAGAAATGCAGGTGCGCGATCCCGCTCGTAAACCGGGAAGAGAAAAATCATCGCAGCGACTGCGATGACGGCTCCGGCGACGGTATCCAGTGTACGTGTCAGGGCCAGTTGCCAGTCCCCTGAATAGGGTAGCCAAGCCAGCACGAATGCGGGAGTGAGAAAGAACGCAAACGCCGCGTAGCTGACCGGCATGATGGCCAACGCTAAAATCACAAGCGGGAAGAGCACCGCCGCGGTGGCAAGTTGCGAATGCAGAGTTACTGCCAGTAGCGCAGCCAGAATGCCGCCGCCAACGGTTCCGCCAATGCGCTCAAGCCCGCGACGCAGCGTGCCGGATACATGCGGCTGTAGCACGATCAGCGAGGTGAGCAATATCCAGTAGCCGTGATCGATGTGGAACAAAAGAATCAAAGCCACGTCGAGGCCGCAAACCAATGCCACCCGCGATGCGTGGCGCAGAGTGAGAGATTGGCGCGTGAAATTGGCGGTTAGAAGTTCCAGGTTCAATCCTTGGCGTAATTGGCCGATTCGTTCGTAGACGTAGCCGAAATGGCCGACGGAATAAGTGGCATCGGCTGCTGCATCAAGATTGGAACCATCGCCAAGACGCAATAGAGTCGCGCTTTCGATTGCGGTTTCAAGCAGCGACGCTGCCTCGGTAATCTGGGCCAGCATGAAGCGCCCGGCGAGGTCGCCTTGTGCAACGCAACTCTCGAGGTATGCCGGAAGGCGCTCCATTTCACTGCGTTTGGCGCGAGCGTGTGCCACCGTTTGTTTGTGGCGACGCATGAGCAAGGAGGCGACCCACGACTCGGCAGATCGCAAATCGGCGAGGCAGGCGTGGGCGCGTTCTGAGCAGGGGGTATTTGCGACTGCGGATTGCGCTTCGAGATGTTCGGCGAGAGCGACGGTGCGAGCAATGAGCAGGTCGGCGTGCTCAAGCAGCACCACCAGTTGCCGCCCGCGCGCGGAGTCGGCCTGGCGTTCGGCGTGGACGCTAGCCACCGCCTGCCACGCATGCTCCACGGCGCGACGAATGCGGTATTGATGGTGCTTGGCAAGGCGGTGCCACAACGCTGGATTCGGCCTACTTTGCTCGCGTCGCTCGCGAGACTGGTCGGGCTGCCGGCGAGCGGCAAGATCAGCCACTGAGCCCAGGAAGGAAGCCAGTTCGTTGTAACAATCACCGACGGCGCCGCGTGCCGGCCGATAGGCATCGAGTGGCCAGAGAAACAGGGAGAGCATGGCGGCCCATACTCCGCCGGCGAACACCATCAGTGCCGACCCCAGAGCGTCGCGCCAGGATGCTGCCGGCGCGCCAATGCCGCAGATATAGATGACTTGCACCAGGATTCCGGCGGAGGAGAAGGGCTGGCCAAGGACCGCAAGGTAGCTCCACAGAAAACAAAAGGCTACGGTGACCGGGAGTGCCCAGAACAAGCTGCGCCCGCAGATGCTGCCGAGAAAGAGACCGGCGGCACCGCCGACGGAGAGGGTGGCGAGGCTGGCCATTCTGGATTTGTAGGGGCCGCCCGTGTCGGCCAGTATGGCTTCAAATCCGCCGAGCGCTGCCCAGCCCAGGTTGGGTATTCCAGCCAGATCGCCAAGCACGAGCGGTGCGCAGAGAGCCACGGCGGCGCGCAATCCGCGTAACCAATCCATCTGCCGGGCGAGCGCGACGACGCGACCGCGCAAGCTGGTTGTCGATTGGGCAATGGGCATCATGGCGCGATCTTCCAGTGGAGGATCAATGGCGGAAGTGGCGGATGCCGGTGAAGACCATGGCGATGCCGAGTCTGTCGGCGGCGGCGACCACTTCATCGTCGCGGACTGAGCCGCCAGGTTGAATCACCGCTGTGGCGCCGGCCGCCGCCACAGCCTCAAGACCATCGGGGAAGGGAAAGAATGCGTCGGAAGCCGCTACCGTTCCCTGGAGCGGCAACACTGCCTTTTGCGCGCCGAATTTTGCGGCGTCTACGCGGCTCATTTGACCAGCACCTATGCCGGCGGTCTGCCCGTCGCGCGCGTAGACGATGGCATTCGACTTGACGTGCTTGCAGACGCGCCATGCAAACAGCAGGCTGCGCAATTCCGCCGCAGTGGGTGGACGCCAGGTGACGACTTTCAATTCGTCTTCTGTAACGCGGCCGGTATCGGCATCCTGCAGCAGCAATCCACCGGAGACATGCTTCAAAACGGGCTGTGGCGGTGCGGAGCGAACCTCAACCAGACGCAAATTCTTCTTGGCGGCAAAACGCTCGCGGGCGTCTGCGGTGAACGCCGGGGCGGCGATGGCCTCGACGAATAACTTGGCGATCTCCTCGGCGGCTTCTGCGTCGACGGCGCGGTTGATACCGAGGACGCCGCCGAAGGCTGAGACGGGATCGCACGCCAGAGCCTTCTGGTAAGCCTCAAGGATCGTCTTGCCGGTAGCGGCGCCGCAGGGGTTGGTGTGCTTGACGATGACTACCGCTGGTTCGTCAAATTCCTGCGCCAATTCCCAGCAAGCGTCGAGGTCGACGAGGTTATTGAAGCTAAGCTCCTTGCCTTGCAGTTGGGTTGCGCCAGCAATGCCCAGGCCCGAG
This sequence comes from Acidobacteriaceae bacterium, assembly GCA_025350325.1. Taxonomy (GTDB): domain Bacteria; phylum Acidobacteriota; class Terriglobia; order Terriglobales; family Acidobacteriaceae; genus Telmatobacter. The sequence goes on along the minus strand of JANXYB010000032.1, from coordinate 13,553 downwards.
CCGTCGCTATAGAGCGCTGCACGCTGATGCGGATTTTCACCGTAACGCAGGGACTGCGCCAAAGGTAAATCGATGCGCAAATGGGCGGGGAATGCGTTGACTTCGGCAGCAGCGGGACTTGTGGTTGTAGGTGCTGTAGGGATGCGATCGAGCGTGTTGGCGATGGCGGTATCGTAGGCGGCTGTGGTTGCAAAGGCCTGCCGCGCAAGGCGCCAGCGGGTTTCGCGGCTCAGAGCGCCGTGGGTAGCATTCAATTCTGCAATCAGGGCAGGATAGTCAGAGACGCGCGTGACGATGGCTACGTCTTCGAAATTTTTGGCCGCCGAGCGCACCATCGAAGGGCCGCCGATGTCGATGTTTTCAATGAGGTGGCCAAAAATGACGCCCTCTTGTGCAGCGGTTTTCTCAAACGCATAGAGATTGACGACGACCATATCGATCGGCTGAATTTCGTGCGCGGCGATGGCGGATTCGTGCTCCGCATTGCCGCGAATGTAGAGCAGACCTGCGTGTACGCGGGGATGCAGGGTTTTGACGCGGCCGTCGAGCATTTCAGGAAAGCCGGTGAGGTCGCTGATGTCCCGCACCGACAGGCCAGCCTCGCGCAAAGCACGCGCCGTGCCGCCGGTCGAGACCAGTTCGACGTCAAAGCCAGCGAGCGCTTTTGCAAGGTCGACAAGCCCTGTTTTATCCGTAACGCTCAGCAATGCACGCTTGATTTGCCGGGCCGTACTGGTTGATGAACTCACTCGGTGTCTGCTCCTTGCAATCTGCTGCACGTTAGCACACTTGCGAGCAGCGAATACCACAGATCAGATTACATCGAAGGACTTGCGCGGTAAGGCGCCGGGATGCCAGTGTGGACGGCGGTTGAGGCTATAAAAGCCTGTCTAGCGCCCGTGGGACTCGGCCTTCGACAAATGAAGTACGATTGATTGCATGGGTAGTTATCCCCCCGCCCCGCCGCCGCCCGCACAGGGTCCTGTTCGTGGTGACCCCGCTTTTGAGCCACAGATATTAAGTCCCGGCTCCGGCTACGTTGCGACGCAGCGGCCGATGCGCAAGCCACGTTCGTCGTGGGCTACCTCGCCGGCAACGTATGTGCTGGTGGGCATCAATTGCGCGGTTTTTCTGGCAATGACGCTGAAAGGCGTGAGCCCCGGCAATCCTACGCCTCAACAGCTCTTGAACTGGGGAGCTGACAATGCCGGGAACGTGCTCTATCTTGACCAATGGTGGCGCATTATCACCGCCATGTTTGTGCATGTCGGCATTCTGCACCTGGCGACAAACATTTGGTGCCTGTGGAACTTGGGTTTGCTCGCCGAGCCCCTCATGGGGTCAGTTGGCTTATTCGCGGTCTACATCCTCACCGGTGCGGCCGGAAACCTGCTTTCCACATTGATCAACTGGTATTTTTTTCTGGGTGATTGGGCAAAATATCACGATCCGGCGGTGTTTCCATCGGGCGCAGGCGCATCAGGTGCGGTCTTTGGAATTGCCGGGGCGCTAATTATTCTGCTTAAGTCGAAGCGGCTGCCGGTGCCTCCAGACGAATTGAAAAAGCTGCGTAAATCCGTGATTTATTTTGCCGCCATTAACCTCGTGATCGGATTCTCAATCAGTGCTGGAACTCGCGTCATGCACGCGGGATTGAATATCGACAACATGGCGCATCTGGGAGGTTTCGCCTGCGGAATCCTGTTTGCCGCCCCCATGGTTCCCCGGTTCGGCTCTCCGCGCACGCTGTTTCAATCCCGCCTGCGCGTTGCCATCGGCATCGTAGTGGGAGCGCTGGTTTTGTTTGGTTTCTTCATCGTTAGCGTTCGCGGATAACGTTCAGCCTGTTGACCACGCAAATGTGCAAGAATACCCCAAGAACGCTGCTCGTCTAATCCACTTTGGAGGAAGACAATGAAGCGCCGCGAATTTCTGAAGCACGCCGCCGCAACCGCCGCCGTAGTCTCTGCGAGCAACCTCCACGCATCCACTAAGACCGCCTCCGGGTCTATCCCGCGTCGCTCGCTCGGCAAGACCGGCGAACAACTCTCCATCATTGCTTTTGGCGGAATCGTGGTGATGAATGAGGAGCCCGGCGCAGCGTCGAACATCGTAGCCGAAGCAGTCGACCGCGGCGTTAACTACTTCGACATAGCGCCGAGCTACGGTAATGCGCAGGAACGTCTCGGCACGGCCCTTGCACCCTATCGCAAGAATTGTTTTCTGGCTTGCAAGACCGATGGCCGCATGAAGGACGACTCGCGCGCGCAACTCGAGGAGTCGCTGCGACTGCTCAAGACCGATCATGTCGATCTCTACCAGTTTCACGCGTTGACCAAGATGACAGACCTCGACAAGGTGCTGGGGCCGGGCGGCGCGATGGAAACCATGGAAGCCGCAAAGAAGGAAGGGAAGATTCGCTACATAGGATTTTCAGTGCACTCGGCCGAGACCGCGCTGGCCGCGATGGACCGCTACAGCTTCGACACCATCCTTTTTCCGCTGAACTGGGTGCTTTTCACGCAGGCCGGATTTGGACCGCAGATTCTAAAGAAGGCGCAGGAGAAGCAGATGGGCATCCTCGCGCTCAAAGGTATGGCCAAAACGGTTTGGCCGGACGATCAGAAGAAGAATCATCCGCAGCCAAAATGTTGGTATGAGCCGGCAAAGTTTCCCGATGAAGCGTCCCTTGGCCTGCGTTGGACGTTGAGCCACCCGATCACCGCGGCCATTCCCCCGGGGGATGAACGCTACTTCAAATTAGCGATGGATGTGGCGCAGAACTATAAGCCTCTCGATCCTCATGAAGAGCACGCGCTGCTGGCGGGAGGGCGCGGCGTCGAGCCAATTTTCCATTTGGGAAACGACGTCTGACGCGCGCACATCTCTTAAGCGCCGGAGTTGCGAATCATTGCATAAATTTTATGTCGATTGAAGAATTGGCTGTCAAAAATGAGTTGGCCCGACGTTATCGCGCCGCAGACGAGGCAAATTTCTTAACCATGGCCAGCAGCAGCTTGCGGTCGCCCTCATTCAGATTGTTCGAGTAGCGGCGAATCTGGCTCAGGAAGCGCAATTCCTCGTCGGTCAGGTGCTGCGTATTGAATGGCCGACCTGCCGAATCATCGAAAAACTGGGCGATGGGAAGATCGAGAGCCAGCGCGATTTTTGACAGCGTATCGAGCGATGGTACGGTGTGGCCGTTTTCGACGCGAGAAAGGTAGCAGCGCAAAAGGCCGGTCTTCTTCTCGATATCGCCTTGCGAGAGCCCCTTTTGTAGGCGGTGGGAGCGGATGGTAGTGCCTATCTTCATCATCGAGATACCTTCTCCGCTTCCGGGTTGACTCTTGCGGTAACAACCAATGAGTTATTGGCTTGAGAGTAAACATGCACTATGCGGAAATGCAAGTGAAATCCTTGCCAGTTCACGCACCAGGGTACCGTTCAATTCACAAATGACCAGGGCCGGATCTGGCGATGAAACCATTGCCGGCCCTGACGCTACTACTTCTTCAACTGTGCGGCGAAGAAGCGATCTACGCGGTCGAGCGCATCGGTTGCATCGGCAGCGCGGTAGCCGGCCTTGTTATTCGGATTCTCAAAAGCGTGGCCGGCCTCGGGGTAAATCTTGGCATCGACGGGCTTGCCCAGGGACTGCATCGCAGACTCAAAGCCATGCACCGCATCGGGCGGAATTCCTTTGTCTTGCCCGCCGAAGTTGCCCAGCACGGCCGCGTGAATCTTGGTCAAAGCATCTTTATCGGTGGCTAGAGCGCCATAATTGATCGCGACAGCTTTGAGCGCGGGCTGGGCGATGGCCAGTTGCAAAGCGTATCCGCCGCCCATGCACCAGCCAATGGCGCCTATGCGGTCATGCTTAACGTCTTTGCGATTTTCGAGGTAGGCAAACGCCCCTGTCAGGTCGCGAACTCCCTGATCCTGAGGCAGGCCGCGCGAGAGATCGTGAGCCATCTCAGGCGTGTCGGCAACTTTGCCGTGATAGAGATCGACAGCCAGGGCGACGTACCCCTTGGCTGCATAGCCGGCAGCCTCCTGCTTGACCCAGTCGTTGAGTCCCCACCACTCGTGAATCACCACCAGCGCGGGGTGAGGACCGGCGCCCTTGGGCAAATATAGAATGCCCTGGGCTGTGCCCTGGCCACTGGGGAACGTGACTGCCTGCTGCGCCTGAGCCTTGGAAGCGAACAAGCTAACGAGCAATGGAACGGCACAAAGAGCTAGTCGGAATGCTTTCATGGGAACCTCAAGTGGTTGAGATGATTAAACGCCACGCTACGTTTAAAGGCTGCTACAGAAATTTCGCCATGTAGGCCAGATCCTCTACAGGACTGTTATTGTACGGCGCGCAATCGACGAAGCCCAGTTGCCGATAAATGCGCTGCGCTGCGGCCATTGAGGCTGGTGCGGTGTCAAGATAGATGGCTTTGCGCGCGGACGCTTTGGCACGGTCGAGGACTGCCTGCGTCAGGGTGCGACCTAGACCCAGGCCTCGTGCGATGGGCCGCACCCAAAGCCGCTTCATTTCCCACGGATCGGCTGCAATGCCTGGCGGCAAGACACGCCATGCGACAAAGCCGGCCGGTTCACTACCTACCCACGCGATCAGGCACCCACCGCCTTGTTCGAGGTAACTGTGCGGCAGGCGCGCTGCTTCCTTCTCAAGCGAGCCAAAACAAAAGCGTGCCGCTCCCGGTTGTGCAATGACAAAGCGCCCGTATTCGAGCAGCAATTCGCGCGCACGCGCAATCGTTGACTCGGGAGCTATGGCGGTAATTTCTTCGAGTTTTATGGCCTTGGTTGCGGGTTCGACGGCAAACATATTTGAAGTTTACGACGCGTCGGCAAATGCCGCATGCCGTAAACCTTCGCGACCCAAGAAGCGTCTCTCTTAGTACAGGCGCAAGACAAATGGGAGCAGCGTAGATGGGGCGTTCGACCGTAGAGTGCGCGATTGCGATAGGGATCTTTGTGGGTGCCAGTCTCAGCGCGATGGCTGTACAGGCTGCAACGCAAAGCCTGTCTCAGGCTGTGCCTTTGGTCCCCGCCTCAACTCTTGGTGCGCAGGACACATCCATAGGTCAGCCGTCCGCCGGGGGAAAGCTGCACGGCCATGTGAAGAGTGGTTCGACTCCACTGCCGGGCGTTACGGTTACTGCACAGAATACGCTGACGGGGAAGCGCTTCTCGACCACTACGGATATTACGGGCGCTTGGGCAATCACGATTCCGCAGAATGGCCGCTACGTGATCCGGACCCAATTCGCCGCGTTTGCGCAAGGCGCCCACGAAGCCTTATTGAACGCAACCAACCGCGAGCAGGCTGTCGATTTTGAGCTCATGCTGGCTTCGCGAGCGGCACAACAAACTCAGCGAGAGGATGCGCAGTCGGCGCAGGTGACGCAAGCGATAAGGCAGTTGGCCGGCAACGGCGCTCAGAGCCTGAATCTGCTGAATGCATTGTCGGCCGGGACCGATACGCAAAGTGGCACGGCGGGCGTTAGTGGTGCTGCGTTGCCATCGATCGCGGCCAACTCGGATTTCAGTGAGCAATCTGTCGCGATTAGCGGGCAGTCGGGAACCGTGAGCCCTCTTGCTGGGGTTGACATGGATCGTGTGCGCGATGCATTTGAATCCATGCGGGGGCAAAACGGCGGACAGGAGGGCGCTGGGGGCGGCGGCCTCTTCGGCAGTGGTGGGGGTGGCGGATTTGGAGGGCCAGGGGGTGGCGGCGGGTTTGGGGGCGGAGGGTTTGGTGGGCTGGGCGGCGGCGGGCGCATGAACTTTCGCAACTTCAATCCTGGACAGCCGCATGGCGCCATCTTTTGGATGGGCAGTAATTCTGCGCTTAATGCTGAACCCTTCAGCCTGCGTGGCCAATCTCAACAGCAGCCTGCATCGGGCACTAACCGTTTCGGGATCACGTTTGTCAGCGCGCCGTATTTGCCGGGTCTAACCAAACCGAGCGGGAAAGACACGGTTTTCTTAACGTTGTCTGGTGCGCGCAATTCAAACCCGCTTGACGAATACGCCACAGTGCCCACAGACGCGGAGAGGGCCGGCGACTTTTCTGCAGCGGGGTCACCCGCGATCTACGATCCCGGCACCTTGCAGCAATTTACTTCGAACGGCGTTGCGAATGTCATTCCATCGACGCGCATAGCTCCGCAAGCTGTGGCACTTCTTAAGTATTTCCCTGGGCCAAATTTGCCGGGCAGTGTGCAGAACTATCACTTGCTCAGCACCGCGCAATCCAACTCAACGCAGGCCGGCGTCCGCTACATGCGCAGTATCGGGGCCAACGCATCGCCGTTTGGTGCATTCGGTGGAGGCGGTGGACGAGGCTCAGGCGGGGGTCGCAGGGCACAACAAAACCAGGGGCTGCGGCAGAGCATCAACATCAACTACAACTGGAGCCACACCGCCTCGGATAACGTAAATCTGTTTCCTCAATTGGGCGGCAAGAGCGCCTCTGACTCAGGCTCTCTGCAGGCTGGATACACGGTGGGGTATCACAAGGTCACGAATATTTTTAGTGCGAGTTGGAATCGAAGCAATAGTCATACGACAAACTTCTTTACCAATGGACCGGATATTGCGACCGAGATCGGCGTGCTCGGCCCCGGCAACGCGCCGCTTAACCCTAGCCCATTGAATTACGGTCTGCCCAACGTGGACCTGAACAACCTATCGGGATTGTCGCAGCAGCAGCCCAGCTTTGTTATCGCGCAAACCATCGCGATGAGCGAGACGCTGAGCTGGATTCACGGCAAACATAACTTGCGTTTTGGCGGCGACTATCGCCGGGTGCACAGCGATGTTCTCTCCAGTCCAAACGCAACCGGGACGTTTATCTTTAGCGGATTGTTTACTCAAGATGCGAGTGGAAATGCGAACACCGGCTCGTCGCTGGCGGATTTTCTGTTGGGCCTGCCGCAGGAGACTACGCTCGATTCGTCATTGCGCAAAGCATATCTTCGCGACAATGTGATGGACGGCTACGCGCAGGATGATTGGCGCCTGTTGCCGAGCCTCACGCTCAATTTTGGTTTGCGCTACGAATTCTTTGCGCCGTACACAGAGAAATTCAACCGCCTGGCATTTGTCGACACGAACCCTGGTGCTGCATTCACGGGGCAAGCCGAAGTGCAAGCAGGCGGCGTCGGACCATTCAGCGGCAAGTTGCCGGACTCTCTGATTCATCCGTTTCACAAGGCATTTGCCCCACGTGTGGGAATCGCGTGGAGAGCGCCGAAACAAACGGTTGTGCGAGCAGGCTTCGGCATGAATTACACGGTCGGTTTGTACTCGGGATTTGCCCGGACGCTGGCGCACGAACCTCCCTTCGCCGACGAACAGACCAACGAAGCACTCAACCCGCAAAATCAACCAAGCTCCGACTGCGTACGCCACGCCACTGCGACTTGCTTCACGCTGGCGCGCGGATTTCCGGCTCCGGCGACGACGGGCAACTATGCGATTGACCCGCACTACCAACTGCCCTACGTGCAGGTGTGGAACCTCGATGTGCAAAAGACGCTGCCGTGGGGCGTGGTGATGAACGTTGGCTATAACGGATCGAAAGGCAATCACCTCGATACAACGATTGCGCCGCGCGCGACGCCGGGCAGCCCCGGCACCGATCCCTCAAACCTGATTTTCAATTACGAGCAGTCGGCCGCATTTTCAAAGTTCAGCGCCGGAACACTGCGATTGAATAAGCGACTCTCCCACGGGATTGCGCTGGGCGTGAACTATCAGTATTCGCACTCGATCGACGATGCGGGGGCATTGGGCGGTATCTCAACAATCGTCGGGCAAAACTGGCAAGACCTTGCAGCCGAGGAAGGCAATTCAAGTCTCGACCAGCGACACAAAGCGACGGGAACGTACCTATACGAGCTCCCCTTCGGCAAAGATAGATTTTGGCTTACCAGCGGCGCGAGCTCACATATTTTCGAAGGGCTCTCTGTCTCCGGTACATTCACTTTTTCAACCGGGTTGCCGCTTACGCCAAGTTACGCTGCGGCGGTACTCGATGTGGCACGCGGCACGGCCGGGACGCTGCGTCCGGATCGCGTCCCCGGCACATCGCTTACGTCAGGCGGCGGGTCGAAGCATGAATGGTTTAACACTGCGGCGTTCACCAAACCGGCAGGCCGCTACGGCACGGCGTCGCGCAATTCGATAATGGGACCTGGAACCGTGCAAAACAACATGTCGCTATCAAAGACGACGCAACTGGGCGAGACGCGCAGCATGGAGATTCGCGCCACGCTCAACAATGCTTTTAACACCGTGCAATACGCGGGCGTGGATACCAATGTGACTTCGCCGACGTTTGGGCAGGTGGTCTCGACGGGCGCCATGCGGGCATTTCAATTTACGTCAAGATTCAGATTCTAGACGCAGAGAGGGAGATTGATGCGTAGTTGGGTGCGGACATCGGCGGCGGTTGTGGCAGCGTTGGCGCTCGCCGTACCTAGTGTGCGCATGACCTCTGCACAGAGTTCGAAATCAACTCAAAACGGGCCAACGGAACCGGGCGGCTTCGTACTAAAAGCCAATGCTGAACTGGTTCTCACCAACGTCGTGGTGCGCGATTCGAAGACAGGCGAATTCGTTCGCGGATTGAAGCAGAGCGATTTTAGTGTCTACGAGAACGGGAAACAGCAACAGGTTTCCAGCTTCGATTTTCAGAGTGTCGACATGGCCTCACCGCTGAACGAGGCGACGATCAGCGGTCTGGCGTCAGGCTTGAGCGCCCGTGGCAACAAGGCCGCGGTCGTAGCCAAGCCTGAAGATTTGCGTAATCACCGCCTGATTGTAATGTTCTTTGACTTAACGTCAATGCAGCCTGAAGATCTTGATCGCAGCGTGATTGCGGCACGTGATTTCCTGAGTAAGAAAATGCAGTCGGCAGATCTGGTTGCGCTGGTGTCGCTCGGCGACACGCTCAAAGTGGACCAGGATTTTACGGCCGATAAGACTGCATTGGCCAACGAAGTGGGCATCTACAACGGGACCGAAGGGCAGGGCTTTGCCGCAGGCGCAAACGCAAACACCAATCAGGTTGAAGACACGACCGGCTATACACCTGACGAGGGCGAGTACAGCGACGTCAACACCGATCGTGAACTATTTGCATTGCGAGCGATCTCAAAGTCACTTGAAAAAATCAGCGAGAAAAAATCGCTGCTCTATTTTTCGGGCGGCATCTCGCGCGACGGCATTGAAAACCAGGCATCGCTGCGATCCGCGGTGAATGCAGCGGTGCGCGCCAACCTTGCGATCTACAGCGTGGATACGCGCGGGCTGCAGGCGATTTCTCCGCTCGGCGATGCATCGGCGGGCAGCCTGCGCGGATCGGGTGCATTCAGCGGCGCGGCCCTTACTAACAACATGAATGCGAACTTTGCCACGCAGGAAGTGATGGCTACACTTAGTTCCGACACCGGTGGTAAGGCGTTCTTTGACTCCAACGATTTCGCGCCCGCCTTTGCCCAGCTTGAACGCGATACCTCGGCCTATTATGCGATTGGTTTTCACTCTTCCAATTCGGCGCGCGACGGGAAATATCGCAAGCTGACCGTCAAGCTTAATCGACCCGGCCTTAAGCTCGAATATCGGCCGGGCTACTATGCGCCGGCGGACTTCAAGCACTCCGGCCGCGAAGATCGCGAGCGCGATTTACAAGAACAACTAAACAGCGACCTGCCCGCCACGGACATGGCGATCTATCTTGACGCAATGTACTTCAGGCTCGATGACAATCGATTCTACGTTCCGGTTTCGCTGATCGTGCCGGGCTCGCAAATTCCGTTTGTTAAGGGCGGAGACAAAGACAAAGCGACGCTCGACATCGTTGGAGAAGTGATCGACGAGGTGAAACGGCCGATCGGCAGCGCTCGCGAAACGGTAAAGCTTAACCTCGACGGGGCGCTGCAGGCGCGGCAAAAGAATATTCAATACACCACCAGCTTCAAACTGCCGCCGGGCAAATACCATTTGAAGTTTGTGGTGCGCGAGAATCAGACCGGCCGGATGGGTTCATTTGAGGCGGATATTGCGCTGCCGGAGATGACGAAGCTGCCCTTGAAGATGAGCTCGATCGTACTGGCATCTTTGCGGCAGCCCAGCAAGGGCGACTCCCCCCTGGTGAGGGGCGGGCAGGAGTATGTGCCCAACATCAGTCACGTTTTCCGCCAGGATCAGCACCTCTACCTGCTCTACGAGGTGTATGCACCATCGCGTGAAAAGGCCACGGAAAACAAGCCTAAAGGCACGAAGCCCGGTATCGATCTGCTGAGCAGTCTCGAACTGATACAAGGCTCGGTCAAAGTTTATGAAACGCCTCTCGTTCAAGCGAAGGCCGTGAACGTGAACGGGCGCGATGCGGTTGCCGTTGAGCTCGATGTACCGCTGGCAAGCCTCAAGCCCGGGCCTTATCTTTGCCAGCTAAACGTGATCGATGACGCCGGCGGCAGCTTTGCCTTCCCTCGTTTCGCTCTGCTGGTGCGCGAAGCGGTCGCGGCAACCAATCCAACGGCCCCCGCCCCCGCTAGCACAAAGGCTGGGAATAAATGAATCACGGATGAAACTCCGCATCGTGTTCCCTTTGCGGTTATTCTGATGCGGGGAGACCAATATGGAGAGCGGGGAGACCGGCAGAGTCGTGGTGATTACCGGCGCTACGGGCGGCATAGGCACGGCAGTCGCGAAAGCTCTCTCGGCGGCGGGATATTCCCTGGTGCTCACTGCGCCGTCGATGGATAAGCTCACTGCACTCGCCTCTGAGCTTGAGGGCCCCTGCACCGTCGTTGCTGGAACTTTAAACGACGAGTCCCTGGCTGAAACTCTCTTGATGGCGGCGCTCGATAGATTTGGGCGATGCGATGTATGCGTCAACAACGGTGGCATTCTCGAGTTAGGCCTTATCGAGACGATCGATATAGAGCGCCTCATCAACATGGTGCGAGTCAATGTCGAAGGTGCATTTCGCGTTGCGTATATTTTTTTGAAGCATTTTGTTGAAGAAGAGCAAGGCCACCTGGTGAACATTTCAGTTGGGGTCGGCAAGAAAACGCGCCCCACTGCGTATGCGGCAACGCAGTCTGCGATCGAAGTGCTCTCGGACGCCTTGAGCATGGAATTGGCAGGCAGCAACGTCCAGGTCTCCTGCATTCAGCCTGGGCTGGTGAAAACGGGTCTCAACGCACGCTGGGAGCTTCACCCAGAGAATCCGTCGGGCAATGCCGAACCGCTTGAGCCAGACGATATTGCGCAAGCGGTACTGTTCATACTTGAAAAGCCGCCTGGCAGTCGCGCCACGCCCGATGCTGCGGAGCAACCGTAAGAGGCCCAATCAGGCTGTTTGATTCCGGTCTTTATCCGTTCCACGGTATGGGCAATGGCGGCAGCCGGAGCCGCAACATGTGCCGCGCCTCAAATGATAGGCGGCAGTGAAAACCAACAATGGCCCGTCGAAGTAGTAGTCTTCGGTTGCCGGTCCGTCCACTGCTTCAGGCGCGGCGTCTTTTGCATCCTGGTCCATTGAATTCATTGTCTCTCAAACGCGCTACGGCGCTGCGACGGGGACCCGTGGCCTCTGCCGCCGCAGGTAAAATCGATATATGACATTGACCGCGCAAGACCGTGCCCGCCGCATCAAAATTATTCTATTTGACGTCGATGGAGTGCTTACAGACGGCACCATCTGGCTGGTGCCCGCTCCTGGTCCAGCGTCGAGCAATGCTGAAACGCAGGCCCATCTCTCGCAGCATCAGGATCAAGTGGGCTTCGGAGTCCACTCCGCCACCATGGTTGAAGCCAAGGGCTACAGCGCGCACGATGGCACGGCCATTTCGCTGGCACGACTGGGGGGCATGAAGTGCGGCGTCATCACCAAGCGCGTGAGTGAAACGGTGGCGACGCGTGCTCGCGATTTGAAGCTCGAATTCGTTTATATGGGGCAGGCTTTTAAGATGCAAGCAGTCCGCGAAATTATGGCGAAGGAAGGCGTAACCCTCGACGAGATTGCCTACGTGGGCGACGACGTCATCGATCTGCCGGTGATGCGCGAATGCGGATTTGCGGTGGCGGTCGCGAACGCGCGCGCCCAGATAAAAGCTGAAGCGCACTACGTGACCCCTAACGCAGGCGGCTATGGTGCGGGACGCGATGCTGTCGAATTTATCCTTGAGGCCAAAGGCCTGCTTCACAAAGTCACCGAGGAATACATCGACGAACGCAATCCTATTTCAGCTTCAATGGATATCGGCAAGGGCAAAGACTAGTAGCCTGGGCAGAGAGTAGTCGTTGTTGATACGGTTTTTCAGTCGGTTTTAGCGTGCGCGGGAAAGACCGTTTCGACCAGCACTGTGCGCAAAGCCTGACGCAAATCGGTGTTGGGATCAGGTTCTGTATTCGATTGCGGACGCGCTGTTGCCGAGGTCGCCTGGTTGCGGCTATCGGTCGTGTTAACGGCGAGAATGCTGGCGCTGTGACCTACCGGATCAATCAATAATTCCGAAGAAAATCCGCCCTGATCGCCGTCGTGAAAGATATACCGATGTCCGCTGGTCTCAACCTCGAAGAATCCCAGGCCCATCTTAGGCTGCGAACCGTGGGGACCCGTAGTGTAGGGTGTCGCAGGGTGGCCCGGTTCTATCGCTGGCAATCCGCCTGTCCAAGCTTCTTCAAGGGAACTGCGTTTCAACACGACCTCATAGAGCTTGTTTGCCGAATCGCCAATGAGGAAGTGCAGGTACTTGACCATGTCGGTAATCGGGGCTTTGAGTCCGCTATTGGACGTCGTGATGCCGGTGTCGAAATTGAATGGCTGAGGCGTGAGTGTTGAACCGCTGCGCATGTAGCTGGTCGATACGTGATCCTCAAGAAAATACGGTGCACGATCGAAGTAACTGTCCGTCATGCTCAGCGGCTTGAGAATATTCTTGTCGATGTAGACCTCGAAGTCTTCGCCACTGATGCGCTCTATGATCTGCCCGAGGAAAACGTAGCCCAGATTCGAGTAGCTCCAACGGCTGCCGGGGGCGAAGGCAATATGCGTGTAGGGTAGCATCGCCGCCACCTGCGTCCACTTGGTAGGTTCAAATGGCTGCCAGTCGCAATTTGCTGTGTCGTCGCAATCCCATGGCCAGGTAGGGTTACGAAAGCCCGCGCTATGCGACAGCAGTTGGCGAATGGTGATTACGTCGATCGACCCGAACGCATCATGGACCTGGCGCAATTCAGGAACATAGCGCACTGCCGGATCGTCGAGCGACAGTTTGCCATGATCGCGAAGCTGCAAAATGGCGATAGCTGTCAATGTCTTAGTGATCGACGCCCAGTTGTATGCCGTCTGGCCGTCGATGGGGTGGTGGTTTTCATTGTTTGCGTAGCCATAGAAAGAGGCCTGGGTCGGAGCTGGTCCATTGACAAAGGCGAACCCTCCGCCGACCACCCCATGCTGGGCGAGCACTGAGTCAAAACGCGCATGAAACACGTCGAGTGGAGTACTCCTGGCAGGG
>JANXYB010000020.1 GCA_025350325.1 Acidobacteriaceae bacterium | reverse complement strand
AGACTTAACCACCCCTAGCTCTGCGAATTTGCTCCTGAGCCTCTATGTGCATTGCACTACCCCCGCCCGACGAATCTCGTTTCTCTCTGCTACAAATTGAAGCCGGACTCACTTTAATTGCCATTGCGGCGGCCTTTGCCTGGCCCGGTCTGGGCTCGAAATGGTTTTCGTCGGTTGAACACGCCTTTAGAAGACTGGCTCGTCGTGAGGGCGTATCCGTGGGAGTTGTAGGGTTGCTGGCCCTCGTGTTGCGTCTTGCAATACTTCCTATCCATGCCATCCCGGTGCCATCGACCCCCGATGACTTTAGCAACTTGTTGGCGGCAGACACTTTTGCGCACGGGCGTCTCACCAATCCGACCCCAGCAATGTGGGTTCATTTCGAGTCCATTCACGTCGACATGAAGCCAACGTACATGTCAATGTATTTTCCCGCAGAAGGTCTAGCGCTCGCTGCAGGGAAAGTCTTGTTCGGTCAGCCCTGGTTTGGAGTTTTGATCACCGGCTCCCTCATGTGCGCTGCCCTTTGCTGGATGCTACAGGGGTGGCTGCCGCCTTCCTGGGCGCTCCTCGGCGGATTGATCGCCATTCTGCGCCTTAGCTTGTTTAGCTATTGGGAAAACACATATCACACCGGCGGCACCATTGCGGCGCTAGGCGGGGCACTTGTATTAGGAGCCTTCCCTCGCTTCGTCAAAAGGCCGTGTGCACCGCATGGACTTTTGATGGCTAGTGGCGTCGTTCTGCTCGGTATTACTCGGCCTTATGAAGGGGTTCTCTTATGTTTGCCAATCACCGTTGGTCTAATTCACTGGCTTTGGACCGCGAAGAATCGGCCTCGTGGCGCTTCGGGAATCCGTATTCTCGCACCAGGGTTGATCCTCTTGATAGCTGGCGTTGTTTGGATGGGTTACTACGATAGCCGCGTGTTCGGCAGCGCCCTTAAGTTGCCATACACCGTAAACCGAGCCACTTACGCATTGGCTCCGTATTTTGTTTGGCAACAGCCCCACCCCGAGCCGGCCTATCGTCACGAGGAAATGCGCCGGTTTTACCGCGTCAACGAACTCTACGACTATTACCGCGTCCACTCCAGGTCGGGGTATCCAAAGATAACGTTGATTAAAGCTGTCCGTGGCGTGGTCTTTTTTACGGGAATGGCGTTGATACCGCCCCTTTTCATGCTCCCTTGGGCGGTGCGTGATCGTCACATCCGCTTTTTAGTGTTATGCCTGGTCGTCCTCGCGTTCGGCATGGCGATTCAGATTTACTTATTTCCTCATTACCTAGCACCATTTACAGCTGCTCTTTATGCTGTAGGGCTCCAGGCCATGCGCCACTTGTGGCAATGGCGGCCCGGTCACCAAAACGTCGGAATGACGATGACTCGATTCCTTGTCTCAATTTGCGTGCTGATGACTGTAGTGCGCTTGTTCGACAAACAGCTGCATTGTCCTGTGCCGGCGAGGCCAGTCTCCACTTGGGTGTGTAACTGGTTTGGGCCAGACCACTTCGACAGGGAGCGCGAAACTGTTCAACGACGCCTTGAGCAGCTTTCGGGATCTCATCTGGCCATTGTCCGCTACTCTCCCGACCACGATCCCATTGATGAGTGGGTCTATAACGCAGCAGATATCGAGGGATCCAAAGTGATTTGGGCGCGCGCCATGGATGAAGCACAAGACAAGGAATTGATCCGTTACTACGCCAATCGCAAGATCTGGCTTGTACAACCCGACTCGCCGCAGCACGAAATTGAACCATACCCTGTTTCTAAGTCCGAGACGAAGAGCAATCCATGACGTGCTAAATCGTTCAGAATGGTAAAATCATCGTGCGGGGTTCTCGAACCAATGATTAACGGTAAGCGCGTCGCTGTTGTAATGCCTGCCTACAATGCCGCGAAAACATTGGAGATGACCGTCCGAGAACTTTCGGACCTCGTCGACGTTAAGATTCTGGTGGACGACTCGAGCAAGGATCAGACCGCTACACTCTCAAAACAGCTTGGTGTGGTTACATTCATTCACGACAAGAACTACGGCTACGGTCGTAACCAGCAGACCTGTTACCGCGAAGCTCTGGCTGCCGGAGCTGACATTGTCGTCATGGTCCACCCGGACTACCAGTACACACCCTCACTGGTGCCTGCTATGGCTGGAATGATCGCCAGTGGTGTCTATGACATGGTGCTGGCTTCACGCATTCTTGGCGGCGGTGCCCTGCGCGGCGGAATGCCGGTTTACAAGTACGTGGCCAATCGCTTCCTCACCGCCTTTCAGAATCTTTTTCTCGGCGTCAAGCTTTCTGAATATCACACTGGCTTTCGCGCCTTCTCGCGCGAATTGCTTGAGGCCCTTCCCATTCTTGAGAATTCAGACGACTTCGTTTTTGACAACCAGATGATCGCGCAAGCGGTCATGTTTGGTTTCAAAATAGGAGAAATATCCTGTCCTACCAAGTATTTCGAAGAAGCGTCTTCGATCAACTTTAAGCGCAGCGTCGAGTATGGTCTGGGAGTTATCAGCACTACCGCCGGATTTGTCGGGCACAAGTTGGGCCTTCATCGTCAGCGACGCTATGAGGCCTCTGGAAGGAAAGTTTCCGAGCAGCCGTATTATTCCGAGCTTCCCAATCATCCCTAAAATTTAGGCGAGGCGAGACATGACAAAGACGCGCCGCATGAGTGTGTTTTTGATCCTGCTGAGCAGCGCGATTTCCATTTTCTGGGGTTTGGCGCTTGGCCATTCTTCGCCCGGGGGGACGATTAATTTCAGGGCAATCTACTACGGTACGCGCTGCCTCATTCATCACAAGGATCCGTACAATGAGGCAGACTTTCTCCACGTCTACAAGGACGATGGGGGCGAATTTCCTACGGATGCCAACAAGGCTGTACTGTTTGGCCGCGCCGTACCAATCTGCGTAAATCTGCCCACTACTCTATTTCTCATTGTGCCCCTAGCATTGCTCACGTGGGGCCCCGCGCATGTACTCTGGTTGACCCTCATGGCGGCCAGCTTTGTGCTGGCTGCTTTTCTGGCGTTCGACTTAGTAGGCGAACGAGGCCAGGGCATTGCGCTTTTCCTTATTTTCATCGTACTGGCAAACAGTGAAGTTCTATTTGCAGTGGGCAATACAGCCGGTTTCGCGGTAAGCCTGTGCATAGTTGCAACGTGGTGCTTTATCAGGGAACGATTCTTGTTTGCCGGCGTCTTGTGCCTGGCCCTGAGCCTCGCGCTCAAGCCTCATGATTCCGGGCTTGTATGGTTTTACTTTTTATTAGCCGGAGGTGCATATCGGAAGCGCGCATTACAAAGCCTTTTGATCACAGGTGTCTTGGCGCTTCCAGCCCTTCTCTGGGTTTCCTCTCTTGCGCCGCAGTGGATGTCGGAATTGCGAGGGAACTTAGCCGCAACTTCGGCGCGCGGAGATATCAGTGATCCTGGACCGAATTCGATTAACGTGAGCGGCAGCGCCGACATCATTATCGATCTGCAAACCGTCGCCAGCATTTTCCGAGATGATCCTGGTTTTTACAATCCACTAAGCTATCTCATCAGTGGCGGGCTGCTATTGGTCTGGTCCGTCACCACCCTTACAACGCGGATGGCAGACCGCGGGACTCCTTTCGCGCTCGCTTCAATTGCCGCGCTCTCGATGCTTGCGACGTATCATCGCCCGTACGATGCAAAGCTCCTCTTACTCGCGATTCCCGCTTGCGCCGTGTTGTGGTCCGAAGGTGGCCCGGTAGCTTGGATCGCCCTTAGTGTAACTACCGCAGCCACTGCACTGACAGGGGACATTCCCCTCGGGATATTGAAGATTCTGACAAAAAGCCTCAACCTGTCCACCATGGGGTGGAGTGCAAAACTTTTCACACTCCCGCTCATGCGGCCGGCACCTCTCGCTCTACTGGTGATGGCAATTTTCTACTTGTGGATGTTTAAACAGCGGGTCCGCAAAATAGGCAATCTCAAGCCGGGAAGTGGCGTTCAGAATGGCGTAACTCCGTCTGCAATGACAGTTTGATGGCCACCCAAGAGCGTGTATCCACAACAAACCTTGAATCGCTGAACCAGGCGAGGCTGATCATGAAGAAACGAACCGACGGCATGATCATTTTTTCGCTTGGCTGTGCGGCTTTTCTTCTTCTTGGCCTCGCTTGGAAGCATGTTTCTCCGATCGCCATGGGCGACTTCAAGGTGGTTTACTACAGCGCGCGATGTCTCATTCACGGTAATGATCCGTACAAAGAAGTCGAGGTGTTGCGGGTTTACCAGGCGGAAGGACGCGAACTTCCGAGCGAAAAGCCACTCAACCGCCAGGTGATGACTCGCTACTTCTACCTGCCGACCGCATTTGCATTTACACTTCCATTTGCGCTTCTGGGCTTCGGAATTGGGCATGTACTCTGGATGATCTGTTCGGCTGGAAGCCTTATAGTCGCTGCGTTTTTGATGTTTGACCTCGGGGCAGAATTTGCGCCAACCACTTCGGGCCTGCTTCTCTGCGTTCTTCTGATGGGCAGTTTCTGGCTATTCATGATCGGCAATTCTGCGGCGATCGTGGTAAGTCTCTGTGTCATTGCGGTGTGGTGTTTCGTTCGCGCGAGGTTTGTTTTTGGGGGAATCGTTTGTCTCGCTATCAGTCTAGCGCTCAAGCCGCATGACTCAGGTTTGGTGTGGATTTACTTCTTACTGGCTGGTGGCATCTATCGCAAACACGCACTGCAAACATTGGCGCTGCTGATCACCTTGTGTTTGCCGGCAGTGTTGTGGGTCACTCATGTTGCCCCTCATTGGATGCAGGAGATGAATGCGAACATGTCTTCCTTCGCTGGAGTTGGAGGTATTACCGACCCTGGCCCAGCCGGCAATGCCGGTATCTATATGGATTCATTTGTGCAGTTGCAGTCAGCACTTAGCATCTTCTGGCAGGAGCCACGCACATACAATTTGATTGCATACACTGCTTGCGGTTTACTCCTTCTGATCTGGGCCTTCATTACCCTGCGCGTACGCCCATCCCAGTCACGAATTTTGATTGCGCTCGCTGCGATAGCGCCTCTCTCAATGCTGCCTATTTATCACATGCAGCACGACGCGAAACTATTACTGCTTACAGTTCCTGCTTGTGCGATGCTTTGGGTTCAGCGTGGCTTCGTTGGCTGGCTGTCGCTCTGCGTAACGAGCGCCGGCATTTTGATTAGCGGAGATATCTTCACTGGTTTTAGAATCCTCGTGACTCGGAATCTGTCTTTGTCTCAAGCAGATCTTCTAGGACAGACTGCAACTGTCTTGATCACTCGTCCCGCGCCAATAATCCTGATGGTCATGGCTGTGTTTTATTTGTGGGTTTATGCACGGACTTCCCGCGACAATGCATTGCACCAAAGTCGCGAAAGTGCCAACGATTCGCCGATGACCAAGATCGATCAGAAAATCCAATCGCAGCCGCCGGAGAGGGGATCCCGGACTAGATGAATGCGAGTGCGGCGCAAGTCAATCAGAGGATCCGGATTCCATACTGGCAGCATGCCGGAATTTTTGTTTGCGCCTGTCTGCTAATACTATTGAGGCGCCCGGATGCGGTGCTGCACGCCCAATTCTGGGCTGAGGATGGAAGCGTCTGGTTCGCGGATGCTTATAACCTGGGCGGTTGGACAGCGCTGTTTCGAACCCAGGCAGGATATTTTCAAACTTTGCCGCGGCTCGCCGCTGCCTTGGCGATGCTCGCGCCGTTATCGCTGGCTCCGCTGGTACTGAATCTCATTGCGCTGGCGGCGCAGGCGTTGCCAGTGAATATATTGCTTGCTTCCCGATCCACGGCTTGGGGCACGCTGCGATTCCGTACGATGCTCGCCGGCATCTACATTGCACTGCCAAATTGCCCAGAGATATGCGCCAACATTACTAACGCTCAGTGGGCAATGGCTTTTTGCGCATTCCTAGTTCTGGTAGCCGCGCCGCCGGTAAGCTTTGCGGTACTGCAATTCAATATTCTCGTCTTTTTGATATGCGGGCTCACGGGCCCATTTTGCGTGTTCTTGGCCCCTATCGCGTTGTTTCTTGCCATCCGTCGCCGAGGCTCTTGGCGGTGGATGCCCGTTTCAGTGTTTGCAATTTGCAGTGTCGTCCAGGCGTGGGGGCTGCTCCTCGTCAGTCCATCTGGGCGCTCTTCCTGGGGCGTACTTGGTGCAACCCCTGCTCTCTTTGTAAGAATTCTCGCAGGAAATGTATTCATAGGCGCGTTGCTCGGCACCAACGATCTCGCCGCTTCTCCAAGTTTCAAGCTGTTTTTGTTTCTTATTCCCGTTGCTCTGATTGGAGCGGTAGTCATTGCGAGTTCTCTCGCGAACTCGGCATTGGAGATGAAGCTTTTCATTGTCTTTGCATACGTGACTTTTCTGGCATCCCTCGCGTCTCCCGCGTCGTATGCGCCTCCGGGAACGACAAAGTGGCAGCAACTTGCAGGTGCGAGCGCTGTGCGTTATTGGTTTTTTCCATCGCTGGCCTTCTTATGGTCGCTCCTGTTCTGTGT
>JANXYB010000013.1 GCA_025350325.1 Acidobacteriaceae bacterium | reverse complement strand
CGGGTCCCATTGTTTGCCGGCCCACGCGCGTTCCCCCTCAGGGCCAAATAACGGAGCGGTCTCGGCGTACGAAGCGTGGATGATCAGATCAAAACTGGTGCTCAGGCGGAGCGTCGATTTCGGCTGAGTTGGCCGCGCTTGTGAAGACAGCGGTAAGGCGAGAGCCATGGCGGTAGCCAATGAAAGATGAGCATTCATCGCTTGCGCTCCTTGAAGTGATGGCTGTCGACCGCTCTCAGGGTCATCCCGTAAAGGGATTTGAATTGTTCGATCTCTTTGAGCGTCTGGGTTGAGAATGGCACCTTGCCTTCGAATGCGTGGAGCACGATTCCTTCGAGCAGGTCGCCGAGGCTCATGTCTTTCTGTTCGGCGAGGGCTTTAAGCACTTTCAACATGCGTTTCTCGAGGCGAACCCCGGTTTGAACGCGCTCGACTTCGACGGGTGGATGGTTTACTTTTTCCTGTGACATAGTTATCAATGTACCACGGTACATAGATACTCATCATCGAAAAGTGCACAACGGGTGGACCGAACACGGTACGAATAGGCCAACCCTCGTCTCGCCTGATATGGTCAGGAGGAAATCTGTATGAACCCCCCTTAGGAACCGGCGAGTATGGGCAAGCGTTGGCGAATCCGGATACTTCTGTTTTTGGCCGTTCTCGGCCCCGGATTTATTACCGCCAACGTCGATAACGATTCCGGCGGCATCCTCACCTATTCCCAGGCAGGCGCGCAGTACGGCTACAGCCTGCTGTGGACCATGATCCCGATTACCATCGCGTTGATCGTGGTGCAGGAGATGTGCGCCCGTATGGGCGTGGTCACGGGCAAAGGTCTCAGCGATTTGATCCGCGAGGAATTCGGATTAAGGCTGACGTTTGTGCTGATGCTGCTGCTGGTGGTGGTGAACTACACCAACGTGGTCACGGAATTTATCGGGATCGCGGGCTCACTGCATCTGTTTCACGTGAGCAAGTTCGTTTCGGTTCCACTCTGTGCGGCATTGGTCTGGTACATGGTGGTGCGCGGCAATTACAAAAGCACCGAGAAAATCTTCCTCGTCGCCTCGGTCGTCTATATCGCGTATATCTTTGCCGGTGTGCTGTCGCAGCCAAGCTGGAGCGAGGCCCTGCACGCCACAATAAAACTGCCGCCCAAGTCGGTGTGGCGCGACAAGGCTTATATCTACATGGCAATCGGCGTCGTGGGTACCACTATCGCACCCTGGATGCAGTTTTATTTGCAGTCGTCGATCGTCGAGAAGGGCATTCGGGTCAAAGACTACGCGGCGTCGCGGCTTGACGTGATCATCGGCAGCCTGTTTACCGACATTGTTGCGTGGTTCATCGTGGTGGCGTGCGCGGCGACCCTCTACGTACACGGCATGGGCGCAATTCAAGTAGCTGCGGACGCGGCTGACGCGATGCGGCCGCTGGCTGGCGATTACGCTTTCATCTTGTTTTCTTTTGGATTGTTCAATGCATCGCTGTTTGCTGCGTCGATTTTGCCGTTGTCGACGTCGTACACGGTGTGCGAAGGCCTGGGTCTTGAGTCGGGCGTAGATAAGCATTTTGCTGAAGCGCCGTTTTTCTACTGGCTCTACACGCTATTGATCGTTGGCGGAGGCATCACCGTACTGTTGCTGCCCGACGCTCAACTCATCAACGTCGCTATCCTCTCGCAGGTGCTCAATGGCGTCCTGCTGCCGGTCGTGATCATACTTATGCTGCTGCTCATCAACCGCAAAGACCTGATGGGCGAACACAAGAACACGGCGCTTTGGAACCTAATTGCCTGGGGTACGAGCCTGATCGTGATCGGGATGACGATGGTGATGCTCTGGGGTATGATTCCCGGGCATTGATCTTTTTATGAAGTAAGCATGCCAGGGAAGCCGGTTGCGGCGGCTAGAGCAGTTTCCCGGCCGCTAAATCTCTTATCAACCCCCGGTCAGCCGCGAGAAAGTCGTAGTTGGGCAGGTCTTCTAAGCGAACCCATTTGAACTGCTGGAAGATCCTGTTTTTAAGTTCGCCCTCGAAGGCATGTACTGCAAAAAACTGCAAGTCCACCGCGCCGCCGTGACGATAGTTGTGGCGGATGCGGGTGATGCGGGGGCCGACGCTCGCCTGGATGCCGAGTTCCTCATCAAGCTCGCGCGCAAGGGCCTGTTCCGGACTTTCGCCGGACTCAATTTTTCCACCGGGGAACTCCCACTGCAGCGCCATCGGCTGGTCTGGACGGCGTTGACAGATGAGAATCTCACCGCCTTTTACAATCAGACCTGCCGCAACAAACCTGAGCGCAGCACCGACAGGCCGAAGACTTGGGTTCGATTGCGGTTCATCCACACTCCAAGTGTAAATGCCCTTGAAGGGATGAGTCTGAGACGGCTCCCCGATTGATTTGGCGGGATGAAATATAAAGCCTCCACTGGCCCCTTAGTCTAACGAATCCGACCTATTTGCCCTTCACCGCAGGCTCGATTTCCTCAGCCGAATGCGGGCGGAAATAGCCCCATCCTCGCTGTGCAGCCGCTTCTAATAATGCTTGCGAGGGATTCACAGGAAATGCACGGACGGCAGTTTCAAGCATCGCGAGGTCGTGAATAGAGTTGCCGAAGACCGCGTCGGGATGGGGAAGGTTGGCGCGGGCCAGTGCAACTGCCTTGGCCTCGCCGGTTGGCACGTCTATGATTTCGCTGGTGAGCAGGCCTTTGGACACGACAACATCGGCAGCGAGTACATGGTCCGCTGCAATCCCAAAGTCGCGTACTCCTTCTGCGACGACCCACCGATTTGTCGAACTCACTGCCCACAGTTCGACGCGGGCCCCACGTAGTTTTTCGATAAGGGACGACATCTCGACAAAGATATGGGGGCGGATCAATTCATCGAAGTAGCGGGCAGATGCGGCGCGCACTTCCTGTTCGCGAAGCCCGGCGTAGATCTGCACCATCTCGCCGCAGATTTGTGCCTCGGTTACGCTACCCGCGAGATAAGCGCGATAGCGGGTGTCGATCCAATCGCTGGTTGAGCGCGATACCAGCCCCTGCTCAAGCGACCAGACCATGAAGCCGTAGCCCGAGTCGCCGCTCCAAAGCGTTCCATCACAGTCGAAAACTGCGACTTCAGGTTTTCCGTCCAGAACAAGCCGCTCAAATTCTTCTGTGGTCCATCTGATAATTACATTCTGCGATCCTGCCACGCGTCCCTCAATCCTCTTTAATAGTCCAATCCTATTTTCGTTCAACCCACCCAGTCTTTGCACCTTCCGGCAGCTGAAAAACGGTCTGCGTTCAACAATCTGCATGGTCTTGACCGGGTCGTCCAGCAGGCGGACGTAGAATTAAGCGACCGTTATTTTTTGGAAAGGGAAGTATGCGACGAAGAGAGTTTATCCGCACCGTTCTTTTTTGCTGCCCGGCTGTACTCGCTTGTTCCAACGGAGCGAATATTGGCAGGGCGCAGGGTCCCGCCGCTTCCTCAATTCCTCGATCCGATGTGATGCAGCCCGCTGAACTGGTCAAGACGCTGCACGTTCGCGATACCTACCCGCCGCTGTTGCTGCAGGTCGGGTCGCACATTTTTTATGCGGAGGCGCACATTCCGGGCTCCGTTTATGCCGGTGCTGCGGCGCAGCCAGCGGGATTGCACACCTTCGAGAACATGGTGTCTTCGTCGCCCAAAGACAAGTTGATTATTCTCTATTGTGGGTGCTGCCCGTGGGATCGCTGTCCCAATGTTGGACCGGCCTACGCCAAGTTGCATGAGCTCGGTTTCACCAATGTGAAGGTCTTATATTTTGCGCATAATTTCGGAACCGATTGGGTCGCGAAAGGTTATCCAATTGAGAAGGGCGAATAGCTCAGACGCGAGCAGGTTGTGATCAGCAACTATCTCACTCGTTTCTCATTCATTCGCCATCGCGGCATCCTCGCAGGCTTTGTATTCACGGTGCTTCTCGGTGTTGGACCACTGCGCGCAGAGCAGCCGGGAAGGTCTCTTTTACATAAGCCGGCACCTCAATTCGCTCGAAAGGATCTCAGCGGCAAGCAAGTCGATCTGCGAACATTCCGCGGGAGAGTGGTCTTGTTGAATTTCTGGGCTACCTGGTGCGCTCCGTGTCAGCAGGAATTGCCCCACTTTGCCGCATGGCAGAAGCAATATGGACCGGCTGGGCTGCAAATCATTTCTGTGGCGATGGACGACGATCAGGCAATGGTCCGAACAACAGAGCGCAGGCTCGATCTGAATTTCCCCGTCATTATGGGTGACGAACGATTGGGCACTCTGTATGGCGGAATCCTCGGCCTTCCAATCACCTACCTGATCGGCCGTGACGGTAAGGCCTTGGCGCGTTTCGAGGGAGAGGCTGACCTTGATGCGATGGAGAATAAAATCCAGGCTCTTCTGAGAAGACGCTGACCCGAACAGCAGACCCGAGCGAAGGTTTCAAACAATCGCAACTTCTCAACGTGGTCTTGTTGACCATTTTGAGTCCTTGATGAAGGAGGTTCGGTGAACCTCTGACCGCCAGCATCACGACCACTCTACGCGGATAATCGAAAGTGTGAACGCTCAAGGCAATCTGGCGCTGATCAAAGATTACCAAGCCTATCTGCGCGTGGAGAAAGGCTTGCGGCCGCTCACCTGTGAAGCCTATAACAGCGATTTAAAAACCTTTGCCGAGTTTCTCGAGGGGCGTCAGGGCGTCTTACTCACTGCGGTGCAGCAGGATGTGGCAGCGCTTCTCGAACATCTGCGCGACCACGGCATTGACGCGCGTTCAATTGCACGCAAGCTAAGTTGTTTGCGCGGATTTTACAAGTGGCTTTTGCTTGACGCGCGCATTCATCACGATCCTACCGTCAACATTGAGTCGCCGAAGTCATGGAAAGTTTTGCCTAAGTCGCTTGCGGAGCCGGAAGTGACAGAGATGCTGGAGCGAGCCGCGATGGCCGCATCGCATCCGCAGGCCAATGCCACGGCATTGCGCGACTGCGCAATTCTAGAGTTGCTGTATGCGGCGGGCCTGCGGGTATCCGAGGTGACGTCGCTGTCGACTGGCGACTTGTCTCTTGATGCGGGACGCGTTCAAGTGCGCGGCAAAGGAGACAAGGAGCGCATTGTGCCCCTCGGTCGCAGCGCAATCCAGGCAATCGAGCATTACTTGCGCGAGGGCCGTCCGCATCTGGCGCGCATCAGCACTACGCGAAAAATTGCTGTAGCGCGCCAGGATGCGACGCGCCTCTTCCTGTCTTTGCGCGGGATGCCTCTTACGCGGCAATGGATTTGGCACCTGGTGAAGCTCGCCAACTCCACTGCGAGTCCGCATCGCCTGCGGCATAGCTGTGCCACGCACATGGTTGAGCACGGAGCCGACCTGCGCAGTGTTCAACTGCTGTTGGGGCACGCGGACATCTCGACGACACAGATTTATACGCACCTGGCACTGGGCCGCCTCAAAGCGGTTCATCGCGAGCACCATCCGCGCGCCGCCGTGCGGCCAGAGGAAACGGCCTCCGCTGATTCAAGCCGTGAGCCGATTCCGAGTCCGGTATCTAACTTCGGCCTGCACCTCGTCAAGGCAAGGTCATGAGGGCCACGCCCGTCGATAACACAACGCCCCTTGGCGAACTTGTCGCGGAATTCCTCCGCATGTTAGCCAACGAGCGCGGATCGTCGATGCACACGCTGCGAGCATACGATCGAGAGTTACACAACTTTGCAGCTTTCATTGCGGAGCAGCAGGGCGCACAGCAGACGGTAGAACAAATAGAGCATACGCAGATCCGCGCATATCTTGGAACGCTCTTAGAGCGCGGGCTCACAAAAGCATCAACGGCCCGTGCGCTTGCTGCTATTCGCAGCTGGTTTAAGTGGCTGGCGCGTGCGGGCTACGTGCAACAGAATCCAGCCTCGCTGGTATCTACGCCGCGCCTGCCGAAGCATCTACCTCGCGTGCCATCCATCGAGCAGATGAATCGCGTGGTGGACTCGGTCACTGAGGACGTCGCAAGCTGGCCTGCGCGCGATAAGACAATTCTCGAATTGCTCTACGGATGCGGTATTCGCAACGCAGAGCTGACCAACTTAAACCTTGAAGACATTCACTGGGCCAACGAAGCGATCCTGATTCGCGGCAAGGGGCAGAAGCAGCGGCTGGTTCCGCTGGGAGACGCCGCCGCGCATGCATTGCGGGCCTATCTTGCGGAACGTTCTGCGCGACTCTCGGCGAATAGCAAATCGAGGGGTCCTGTTACTCCAGCATTGCTCATTAATCTGCAGATGCGCGGGTTGGGTAAGGTGGGGGGGCAGGCCCGGCTGACGACGCGCAGTGTCGGCCGCATCGTCAAGCGGATTGCGGTTACGCGGGGACTATCAGCGGACGTGCATCCGCACACACTGCGACATGCTTTCGGAACACACCTGTTGGAAGAGGGCGCAGACTTGCGCGCGATCCAGGAGTTGCTGGGACACGAACGCCTGTCTACGACACAGCGATACACGCAGCTGACGACTGCACAGCTTGAGAAGGTCTATGACAACACCCACCCGCGCGCACACTAATGCAAATTAGAAACTGACCTTGCGATCTGGAAACCATGTCAGCTGGATAGTCGTTGTAGTCACAGTCTGCTGACCGGGAAGATAGATGGGAGCTTTCCAGCGTTCGTAACTGAAGTTGCCGTTGACTTCAAAGTCCTTGCCAATGCGTTTCACCGCTTGAAAATCGATGTCGTTCAAAGTGGTTCCGCCGAAGATGAAGTCCTTCGCTGCTTTCTGATTCCTCATGCCGACCTTGAGCCATTCATTGCCGCTGAGATGATATGTGAGCCAGGCTTGACCGCCTTTGGCCTCGCGACCGTTCCAGTCGCCAAAGAGCACGCCCTTGTTGGTGTATCCCTGCTTCTGTACGGCTTCCCAATACATAAATCGACCGTCCTGGCTGGTCGAAACTGGCGGATCGGTTGTAACAGCTTCGACGCGCATATCCAGCTTTGGAATGCCAGGTACATGCGAGAGATAGAGACCGGGTCGCCACGAAGCACGGCGGGGCGCATCGATCGGCGAGACATCATCGTGCACTTCAGAGTCGGTGTAGAGTGTGAGCCAATTGCGGACGAAGGGAAGCCGGTACGAAAAGTCGAACGCACCGAACCGAGCGCCGGGATCGTTGCGACTGAACTTTTCTGCTGCGGTGCCGGCGGTGAAACTGAAAAAGCTTTTGAGAAACGAGTGAATGGTGATGGGCGCATGCCCCTTGCCGCCCCAGATCACAGTCCGTTCGAATCCCATTTCGAGATTCTCAGTGGGCCTGAAGCTGATCTTCTCAACATGTACCCAGGGATCATTGGGTGCCACGTGACCTTTCAACGACCCAACCATAAAGTCGTAGCGAAAGGGGCCGGTGAGATACGAGAGCCCTGGAACATGCAGCGGCTCGATGCGGTTGATGCGAAACGAGTATATG
This sequence comes from Acidobacteriaceae bacterium, assembly GCA_025350325.1. Classification (GTDB taxonomy): domain Bacteria; phylum Acidobacteriota; class Terriglobia; order Terriglobales; family Acidobacteriaceae; genus Telmatobacter. Next base: position 93,461 of record JANXYB010000013.1, on the reverse strand, counting down.
TTTTCAGCATTGTTTGAGTAGGCCATTCCGCCGCCGAGTCCGGGCCCCAGCCAACTGTCTTGCTTGCCAAAAGAGATTTCGTGATTGAGCAGGTGCGCCGACACATAGGCCTCGAGCAGGCGGCCGTTGGTGGCAGACGGTACAGGTCCTAAGGGAATGGTCGCCTGATTGTAGGGCAGCAGTGTGACCGGATTGATGAACGGCACGGTGTCTTGGTTTGAAAGCGTTAGCGCTAATGCAGGGGAATACCCTGTGGCCGATGGCGCGCCTTGAAATTCACCACGCGCGTAAAACAAAAATCTACCAGCCGAAGCATAGCCACTGGCACCTGTGTAGTTGTCAAAACCGTTCGCGTAGGGCCTACCGTAGTCGTTGGTAATCGTTTCGCCGAGATGGAAGCTGTCGCGAAGCGAAGTTCCTCTAATCGCCCGTTGTACGGAGTAAACCGACTCGAGGCGCATGTTTCCTTGATGGGCCAGGCAGGGTCCTTCCATGTCCTGGTGCAGTTCGCGGTTGAGCGCCTCGTAGATTTCCTGTGCCTCGTCCAAGGCTGGCCCGGCGTCCGCATCGTCGATACGCACGCCGGCGTCTTCAAGCATGTGGTCAACGCTGGCGCGCGTCCAAGGTCTCATCCCTAGAAACGCGCTATCGATATAACCGAGCCCGTAGAGTCGCAGCACGGCAGGATAAACCCAGCTATCGACGGGGATGTAGGGAGAAGCGAGACTTGACGGTTCGCAGACTGGCGTCGGGCGGCTGTTGTCGCGTGCCGTTTGCCCGAATCCTTCAGGGGGTGCCGGCGTTTCAGCTGTGAGTGGTTTGGCGGTCGCAATTAAAATTCCTGTCACCGCAATCGCATACTGGATGACAGAAGCTATGGCCACGCGTCTGCTCACGCTCTTTTTCCTCGCTTTATCATTGTGGGTTAGTCCTGGCCCGTACCGCTCTGAGGTGCGTCGAATAAAAATTAAGGTGCGGGACAACCCTCGGTACCCTTTGGACTAATCGTTTAACAATCTGGTAGCTAGCTCAAGTTTAGCGTTAAAGTGGGTAACAATTCGCCGCTTGAGGTTTTCGCTGAATAAACCCTTACGCTGGAGGTAAGTCTCCATTTTCGAAATGCAATCCACAACATCGGAACAGTCCCTATCTTTCATACTATCCATATCTTTGATGCGATCTTCGATGGTCGCGTTCACAGTTGGGGCAGAGGGCAAAACCGGTACGCACTCGAGCAAGGTCGGTCCGCGACCTTGTCGAGCCCGCGCCATGGCCTCAGTTACTACCCGATAAATAGCTACCACGTCGCTGGCGTCGACTACGATAGTCGGAACACCATTGAGCAAGGCGTCGGGCGCAGCAGTCTTTATGCTACTGTTCGGCTTGCGTTTTGCTCGTTCGACGTGCCCATGACTGACGAACAGGATAGGGAGATTTTCAGTACCCGCAGACTTGAGCGCGCAATGAACTGCATTTGCGGTGGACCGATCCGCTTCAAAGAATGCAACAGCGATGCTGCTTTTCTTGTTTGTCCCAAGCGCGCGCGCAACCTCAACGACGCGGTCGAGTTGATCACGGAGAGTCAAGACAGGAAAGAAGATATTGAGAACCTGATATTGCGAATGCGTGGCTGAAGCCGTACCGTTCAGTTCGAACTTGTGCCCGAGCTGCTTGAATATCTGTTCAAGTGGCAAACCCTGTACGAAGGCGGGCGCGAAGTCACCGATTGACAGGCTGAGCGCGTCTGTGCGGAGTAGGTTGATAGCGACGGCTGCGGCGGCCGCTTCTCTATCAGCAGATGCGCGGAGATCATCCGCGAGTTTACCTTGCTCAAACAAGCTGGTAGCTCGCTGCTCAAGCATGCGACATTGCACCATCGTGGTGTAAAGCTTGACCAGCTTCTGATCGGAGATCAGCGAAAATTCCTTCTTCGCAGGGACCGGCTTTGACGGGATGTTTTTCTCTTTTACTCTATGCATTCTGGCCAGTGTAGTTTCGGACGGGCTCATGCGATTGTAAACCTGATTTGCCGAACTCTTGCTCGTGCGAAGCGTTAACCTTCGTTGCGATCAGCTCTCAGGTGGTGTAGTCGGCGTTGATGCGGATGTATTCGTGGGTCAGGTCGGTGGTCCAGAATGTACAACTGCCGTCGCCTTGATGCAGGTCGATGGTGATTGAGAATTCCGGCTGCTGCAGGTAAGCGTGCGCGGCTACCTCGTCGAACTCAGCAGCGCGGCTACCGTCGCAGCAGATGCGTAACTCGCCAAACCAGACATCGATGCGATTGGGATCAATGTTCGCTCCTGAATAACCAATTGCGGCTAGCAGGCGGCCCCAGTTTGGATCGCATCCGGCCCATGCCGTCTTTACCAAGGGAGAATGTGCAATGGCCTTCGCCACGCGCAGGGCATCGGCTGCCGATGCCGCGCCTTGAATCCGCAGTTCGACTATATGCGTGATGCCTTCGCCATCGGAAACAATTTGGCGCGCGAGCGAGGTACATACCTGTGTCAGCGCCGATGCAAACTCCGCATGGTGCGCGCCAATCGCTACTCCACTAGCGCCCGACGCAAGCAGTAGCACCGTGTCGTTGGTCGATGTATCCCCGTCAACCGAAATGCGGTTAAAGCTTACATCGATCGCATCGCGAAGATACGTGTCGAGAGCAGGCGGCTCAATCGCCGCGTCCGTCAGAATATAAACCAGCATGGTCGCGTGAGGAACGAGTTGCGGGTGGATCATGCCCGAGCCCTTGCAAAGCGCGGCGATACGGACTTCCTGTTCGATCTCGCCCGGACCATCGATTTGAGAAATTGTAATTTTGAGTCGCGCGAATGCGGTTTTTTCAACGGTGTCGGTGGTGAGGATGGCGGAGGCAATCTGCTGAAAGTGGTCGAACTCGGATCCTATCGACACAGCGAGATCGGGGAGAGCTGCGATCAGTTTCTCAGTCGGTAGGGGCACACCGATCACGCCTGTCGAGGATGGAAATACCTCTTCCGGCTTGCAGTTGAATGTTTCAGCGATTGCCGAGCACGTAGCGCGCGCGGCATCGAGACCTGCCTGCCCCGTAGCGCAGTTCGCGTTCCCCGCATTGATGGCAACGACCCGCACTCTTCCGTCCGTGGCGCGCAAGTGTTCCTTATCCACTGTCAACGGGGCAGCCGTAACGCGATTGGCAGTGAAAGCAGCGGCTGCGCTGGCGGCGGCATCCGCGACGATGAGCGCAAAGTCAGTGCGGCCGCTCTGCTTGAGGCCTGCCTTGGCGGCGCCAAATTTGAAGCCGCGCGGGATGAGAAATTGAGAAAGGTCTGACATTTGGGCGATGGGATGCAACCCATTTAATCTAACAGGCGGGGGACGGATGACGGACATCGGATCGAAAGCAGCAACGCCGATCAGATCAGAGCAGTTTCTCGAATTGGCTAACGTAAATGTTGCGCGTGGCGATCAAGTGGTGCTGCACGATGTGAACCTGACGATTCGCGCGGGGGAACATGTAGCGATTCTCGGTCCGAATGGCTGCGGAAAATCGACCCTGATTCTCGCCATGACATGTCAGATCTATCCCATCGTGAAGCCGGGGTTGCGCGTGTGCATTTTTGGCCGCGAGCGCTGGGACCTGACCCAGTTGCGCCGTCATTTTGGCGTAGTTGCATCCGGTGTGATGGGGTCGGACATGCCAGGCGAACGCACCGCTGTGACCACAGGCCTCGATGCGGTGATTGCCGGTTTTTTTTCGGCCTCGACTCTCTGGCCCAATTTGCACGTCACCGACGAAATGCGTGAGCGCGCCTCCGAATCCTTGGTTCGCATTGAGGCAAAGCACCTCGCCCATCAGTTGGTGGGCGAGATGTCGGCCGGTGAAAAGCGCCGCATCCTGATTGCGCGCGCACTGGTGCATCGACCAGAACAGTTGCTGCTCGACGAACCATCGAATGCGCTTGATTTAGCCGCGCAGCGGGGTTTACGTGAGACACTGCGCCGTCTGGCCGCGGCGGGCACTGGCCTGGTGCTCGTCACGCATCACCTCGGAGACATCCTTCCCGAGATCGAGCGCGTGATCCTGATGCGGGCCGGACGCATTATCGCAGATGGTCCGCGCTGCGAATTGCTGACTGCCGAAAGGCTCAGCGAATTGTTCAGCACCACGGTCCGCATAGGACGCGACGAGGAATGGCTGCACAGTTGGTAGAAGCCTGATTACTCTGCAGCGATTGGTTGAGAAAGATATATGGGCTCCGCTTTCAATATGGCGAAGCCAAGGCACACGGCGATCATCACTTCTGCTACGACGGGGCCGAAGAAGAAGTTGAAATAAGAGTTAGCTGCGAGCGCTAGGTAGCCGAAGAAAAACACCATGAGGATCGGACGCAACGCCATTGCATCTTTCTTCGCTAGAGTGGCTAGCATCCAGAAAGCCACTGCCTCTGCCGTCAGCAAGATTGTGACGGCCAGACCCAGGCCCATGTAGAAGTCCCAGTAACTTCGCTGCAGACCAAACACGAGGAATTGATTGGCGATCATGGCCGAAACTGCAAGGGCCGCTGGTCCCGGATCCACTTTGCCAAAAACGCCGCCGATGGTATGCAGCGCCGCGTGAAGTAACGTCAGCAGAGATGCGATGCGAAGAAAATGGAAGGGCTTCATGACGCTCGTTCTCCCTCGGCGATTTTGGCAAAGAGCGACAAGATGTGCGCCCAGGCTCCGGGTCCATCAAACACGGCGCGCAACTGCCCATAGCCTTCGCCATGACGCTCTAGTTTGCTGTGCTCCAGTTCGACATGCGTGATCCCCGGTCCTTGTGACGTGAATCGAATTTCCACTTCGCTTGCTTTGGCGATGTCTGGGTCGCAGACCCAATCAGGCTGATCGTGCCCCGGCCCAACGTGCCACGAGAACTTCACACGATGCGGCGGGTCCCACCCCAGCACAGTGCCCCACTCGCAAAGCTTGCCATCTACGTCGCGCTCGTACCAACGGCCGCCTACCCGCGGCTCAACGAAGATCGCCTCAAAGGGCGTTTTACCGATGTGATGCGTCGCCGGCCACCACGTCTCCATTTGCTCGACAAATACGCTGAATGCGCGCTCAATCGGCGCTTGCACGCGCACGCTTTTTAGCACTGACACGCTGGTTTCTTCCGCTAATTTTTCCATGATCCCCTCCACTCGGTGATTTTTCTGCGGCAGCCTGAAAGGCGCCCATTGCTTTGGTCCACATTTGATCGAAGTGTGCGCGCAGACGGGCCACTCCTTCAGGATTTAATCGATAGAGACGGCGGGTTCCGTCCTTGCTGTCGATCACAAGGCCTGCGTCCTTAAGCACTTTGAGGTGCTGTGAAACAGCGGGACGGCTCACGGGCAAAGTCTGCGCGAGCTCATTCACCGCGATCGGCCCGCCTGACAGCTTTTGAAAGATGGCCATCCTTGTGGCATCGCCAAGGGCATCGAGTCCGGCTTGTAGGTAAGCGTCCACTAACCGTAAGTTTTAACGCACCAATGCCGCTGTGTCAACAAAAAAATTAAACTGGATGATTGAAGTTGGATCCGGAAGATATTACCAAAGCGCCCGCTGCACAGCGAGCGCTTCGGTGCAGCTTACTTTTGCTTTTCGCCGGCCTGTTTTTCGATGGCCGACTCAATTTGCTTGAAGCCTGCCGGGACTGCGAAATGCGACGAATCAACCGGTCCGGAAGAGAAATTGGTCGTCGTGGTTTCTGACTCCATCAGCACTGAGCTTGTGGGCGGCACGGCATTCGTATTTTGCTCTGGCGGCGGGGGGTCGACTTTCTTCTTCCGGCCAAAGCCGCCAGCGAACGGAATGCGGCTAGTCAACATTGACGCCGCGCTCTGCTTGGCGATATCGCTCCCGCTGGGCATGGTGGGTGAGGGACTTGCCGGCAAGGGAGCTTCAGAGGCTGCGGGCAAAGGCTTTCCGTCTGTAGTGATGCCCATGCGCATGATCTGCATGACCGGCACTCCTTTAAGCTTTTGCATTTCTTTGCCCATGTCTGCCAGAGCCTGGCTGGCGCCTGGGTTTTGCGCAAGCATCTTGCTCAGATCCACGCCAACACCGGCAGTGACCGTCCCCATTTTTTCGCCCATGCGCATGTAGAAATCGCGCACCTGCGTATAGCCCGGAATCTCCGGCACCATCCACATGTCGTTGGTGATGGCCATGGCGCCAGTCTGCTGCGTCTTCTGGTCGGTTGCGTTCATCGTCATGGTCATGATGGCTTCTTTGGTAGCGAGGCCGCTGACTTCTTTCTCAGCACCGGTATTGCGTACCTGCACATCGAAGCTGAGCTTGACGTCTTTGGCATCTGGATTCGCAGGAGATGCCGCAGCAGGTTGCTCCGCCATCTTCTTTTCCATCTGCGCTTTCGCCGCCACCACCTGTTGCCTCATTTGCTCGAACGTCACCACGGAGTACGTGCGCTTTTGCACGTCGATGTTGGTGACGGTTTCATTGTCGAGATCGATGATCTCAATGGTTTCGGGTGAAACGTTGGCGAGGCGATTACCCTTGATGTAAATGCTCGAGACGATCGGGTCGCTGACTTTTCGCGCTTGGGAACTGAAGGTTCCGACCATCTTGAGCATGCTCACGATCGAGCCGCCGGTGATTTTAGTCGTCTGCTGATAGCTGTAGTCGGCGAAGAGACAAGGCGGAACCGCCAGGGTGAGAGCGAGGATAGACAGCTTCTGAAAGTTAACTTTACGCATCGGTAACCTCTGGGGTAGAAGGTTGGCAGGCAAGAATTTGAGCGCAGAGAAGGGAATGATTCTTCAGCCGGGTGGAGTATACCGAGAGCTAAAGTCAGAGTCAAAATATAGTTGATTTGACGATCCAGCGCTTGCAAACATTCTTGGATTTTGTGTGTTGTGGATCACACTTGACGGATGACGGCCGGCAATTTATTTTATCGGTACACGGGAAAGGAGGTTGATCCAGCTAATGCAAAGTGACTGTTCCAGTTGTTTCTCACGTGAGGTGACTGAGGCCTGAGGCCCTTGCGCCCCAGCCCCCAGGTAAGACCAGGCAGAGGATATTTCTGCTAACGGCTCTGGCACTCGCGGAAGCGCGAAGGCCTCCAGTCCAATCCCAACTGTTCACCGGCAGCGGCCTCGGGAACGTTCCCGAGGCCGCTGTTGCCATTTGGGCAGACGCGCTGATCAGCCCGCTCCGCTCAGCTCCCACGCAGGTAAAACCGCCGCGCTGATCAAGCTCAGTTGGAAAATGTCAGGGCGCTGCGCAAGATAGGCACCCCTCACCCCACAAAGCCAGTGTCGAACTCGGCATAGTTATCGAGATGATCTTTGATGACTCGATAGCATTCGCAGCAGTTCTTCTCAAGCGCCGCTCTATCGAGAATGTGCAACTGGCCGCGACTGTAGTCGAGAATGCCTTTTTCTTTAAAAATGGCAGCCGTCGCGGAGATCGTGGGACGCGTGACGCCGAGCATTTCGCCCAGATATTCGTGCGACATTTTGAACGAATTGTTGTGCGCGCGATCAGAGCAGATGAGCAGCCAGCGCGCCAGGCGCTGCCCTAGTTCATGCTTTGCATTGCAGCCGGCGGATTGTGCGGCCAATAAAAGCTGCGCCTGGACATAACGCAACGCGAGGGATTGAAACTGTTCTCCCCGGCAAAATTCTGCTCGGCCCGCTTCGACGGGACTCGAAAAACCGTGACCTGCAATTTGGGTGTACACACGGTTGAGGCTGCGCTTTGACCCCATCAGGGCTGAAATTCCGATCACTGATTCAAAGCCGAACATGCCTACCTCGACCTGCGACCCATCTTGAAAAGTCGTGGTCATCGAGGCCATGCCTTCTTCAAGGAAGAAGAGATGATCGATGGTCTTGCCCGGATATTCAATCTCGTGTTCCAGTTCAAACTCGACCGGTTTAAGGTTGAGTCGCTTCACCACGTCTGGACGTAGGCGTTTCAAGAGGGTGTTTTTGTAGGGTGCACTATTGGCGTTATTCAAACTTCGTCTCCTCGGCCAGTAAGCCGGCTTTTAAATCTTCACTCGTGGGTGAGAAATGCTTCAGCCGAGCAAAAAAGGGCCGAACACAATTTCTGTCAGCTAGCAGACAGACGTAGCTGGCGTCATTGAGTAGCGTAATCGTAACTCCGCCTTAACTTCAGAAGCTTTGCGCCGGGTTTCTCAATTGCACGCGGTGACTTTGGTATATCGAATACGACGCTGATTCATAAGAAAGACCATGCAATGGGGAAAAAGCAAATATCGAGTATTTTCGTAGTGGATAACGAGGCTGTTATTTCAGAGAGCCTTACCATGATTCTCAAAGTCAGCGGCTTCGCAGCCACCTCATTTGTCAATCCTCTCGAGGCTCTGACGCGCGCTCGCACTTTTTCACCGGACCTCCTCATATCAGACGTGTTCATGCCGGAATTGTCAGGAATCGATCTCGCTATTCAGATCAAGAGATGCTGCCCTGATTGCAAAATCTTGCTTGTTTCGGGACATGCAGGGTGTGTCGATATGCAGAAAGCAGCACACGAGGAGGGACATGACTTCGAGCTGTTACAGAAGCCCATTCATCCGAGTGATCTCATCCGGCATGTCAGGACGCTTGAAGCATAATCACGACCGTTAGATTAGCGTCCAAACCAATTGGCTGACTAACTCAGCTAACGCAGCTTCGGAATGGGTGTAAACCGAGAGCACGCACTAAGTGCATTTCCGATCCAGAAAAAGCCACCCATGACGAATCTCAAGAAGTTCACGCGTATTCCGAAACGGCTTTCATAGTTACCCCAACGCTGCTCTCGATCGCGGCATCGATGCTTTGAGGATGCCCCATCACGCGCTGCTGCGCTACACTCAGGTCAATGCGGGTTTTTGGCATCGACTGCGGCACTGAGATTACGGGTTTCGGCGTTGTAGAGTCAGATGACACCGGCTCCCTGCCGCAACTGCTCTGCAAAGCAATCGGGTCGATTCGTCTAGTTAAAACCAAAACACTGCCTGTGCGGCTGGCACAAGTGTATGCCGAGCTGACCCAGGAAATAATCCGCTGGCAGCCGGATGTGGTGGCGATCGAAGAAGTTTTTTATTCAGTAAACCCGAAATCAGCCTTGAAGCTTGGCGAGGTGCGCGGCGTGGCCCTGCTGGCTGCCGCCAACCAGGGACTACCGGTTGCAGAGTATGCGCCATTGAAGATCAAGTCGAGCGTTGTGGGCTATGGATTGGCAAAAAAGGAGCAGGTGCAATTCATGGTAGCGCGCCTGTTAAAGCTGGCGGAGTTGCCGCAACCTGCCGACGCCGCCGATGCCCTGGCCGTCGCCATCTGTCATATCCATACAGCGCAAACCCTGGCCCGGCAAGGGGCTTTGCAATGAAGCCACTGTGTTTTGCGCTTCTTGGTATGGCACTTGCGCTGCCGTTGTATAGCGAAGAAGCTCCGACGCTAACTGTGGATTTCTCTAATCCGGCGTTGAACCCACCGCATTGGACGCTGCTGATCCATCCCGACGGTAGTGGCCATTTTCATGCCGACGGCATCCCTCGTGCGGTAGGTGGAGCGCAGACGATTGGTCCTGGCCAAGTAGACCGGGACGTTAACGTGAGTGAGGCCTTTGCCACGCATCTATTTGAAACAGCCCACCATCATCGCCTGTTGCGTGAAAATTGCGAGAGTCACCTGAAGGTGGCTTTCCAAGGATTGAAAAAGATCAGTTACACCGGGCCGGACGGCCAGGGAAGCTGCGAATTCAACTACTCCAAAGACAGGGAGATCCAGGTGTTTGGCGACAGTCTGGTAGCTGTTGGCGCTACCATTCTTGAGGGCGCGCGTCTCGAAATGTTGCTGCAGCACGATCCGCTGGGGCTGGATAAGGCAATGGAATATATAACTGAGGCGGCTACCGATGGGCGATTGCTGCAGCTTTGCGCCATTCGCGACACCCTGCAGCGGCTCCAGGACGACCCTCACGTGATGGATAGGGTGAGGAAGAGGGCGCGAGTGCTGCTCGCGCGCGGAGACAAATAAAGTGGCTCTAACGCCAATTTGTCGCGACTTTTGCATCCGCTCCCATGTCTTACTGAGTGTGGGCTTCTCTCGATGCATTCGGCACCGGAGGCAAAGGGAAAGGGTGGGGGCTCAATGAAACGATTCGGAGAGGTTGTGCAGGCAGGGCGGGCTGTGCGCGGTCTAAACAAGTATTTCAGGCTGTTTTTAGCGATCTTGTCTCTAAGCCTGCTCGCAGGCCGCGTCGTTGCCAGCCAGCAAGCAGATCCGACAGCCCGAGCCGCCCGGCTTAGCAACGTCGATGGCCAGGTTCGCCTGATGCAAGGGGACCAGATACTCGCCGAAAGTGCGGTCCAAAACACGCCTCTTTTTGAGGGCAGCGAACTGAAAACCGCTGACGATGGACGCGCAGAGATTCAATTTGACGATGGCAGCATCGTCCGCATATCGCCGAACAGCTCTGTCAAGCTGAGTGTCCTTCGCCAGCAGGGTAGCGCAAGCGATGCCGAGGTTCAACTCGAGAGTGGATTAGGGTATTTCGAACTGCAGGGCGACAATGGTGCAGGCCATTTTCGGGCGCGGTTTGGAGACAACGTTGTAACGGCGAGTGGATTCAGCGTGATCCGCATTGACCTCGATAGCCCTGCAGGAAAAGTTGCTGTGTTTTCTGGCAACGCTCACCTGGATCGGTCCAAAGGTACGGCGCTCGATTTACGTGGCGGCCAGAGTGTCACGCTCGACGGGGCAGATGCCAGCCAAGACAATCTATCTGAATCGATCGAGCCGGATTCATGGGACACATGGAATGCCGATCGCGATCAACTGCTGACGTCGCGCGAGGCCGCAAGAACAGCGGCGACAACCAGCACTAGCATCAACAACAGTGCCAACCCGGCTTGGAGCGACCTCGATGCCAACGGCAATTGGTATGACGTTCCTGGACAGGGTTATGTATGGTCCCCATACCAGGCCACAAATGCAGGATGGGATCCTTATGGGTGCGGCCATTGGGTATGGACGCCACGCTTTGGGTACATCTGGGTTTCATGCGAATCCTGGGGGTACATGCCCTACGCATCTGGTAATTGGAATTACTATGACGGATTCGGTTGGGGATGGTACCCGGGCTATAGCAATCCTTGGTGGTGCGGCGGCGGGTGGGGTTTCAATCTAGGCACAAGGCCCGTGCGATATCAACCGCCACATAGGCCGAGAGGGATACCGATTAGACCTCCGGGAGGCGGCGGCTCGCCGATGCGCGGTGGGCAGCGGTTTGCTCCCAACCCGGTTATACCGGTAAATCGCGTGAAGGATCGCGGATTTCCTGAGCCGGTGCATGTCAGAGCGGGCGGACCGGTCACGATCGCCGGAAACGTGGTGCAGCCTTTGAAGCCCATTTCGCCCCGCCCGGTATACGGACATATGCCGGCAGGGGGCTCGCGGCCCGGGTATACAGTTTTCCCCCGGGCAGGGGAGAGTGGGCGTCAAGGACAGACTGGCTGGCCCGCCGCTCCGCCGCCAACCGGGGGCAATACGTACCGTCCCACGGCGCCGGCTAGCGGTCGATATTATCCGTATGCGCCGGGCCCGTCCGCACCCAGTCCGTCCGCCCCGAGCCGTGGATATGCTCCGCCGAGCGGTGGAAATTCACCTAGCCGTCCTGCTTCTGGTGGTGGCGGGGGCGGAGCCCACGTCGGCGGAGGCGGTGGCGGGGGCGCACCTCACGTGAGCAGTGGAGGCGGTGGCGGCGGTCACGTCAGCAGCGGTGGTGGCGGCGGTGGAGGCGGAGCTTCGCACGGTAGTAGTTCCAGTCCGCCGCCTAGCGGTAATCACCACTAAGATTCTGAATCATAGGCGGCAGGGGCCACTTCGTCAGGCGGAGTGGCCCCTGCTGTTTGTAGGCAACGCCAGAGGGCCGCAAATTGCTCCACGGTCAGGCTCTCGGCGCGTGCCATCGGTTCTATTCCCGTCTCGCTGAGCGATGCTTCGGTCAGCCCAGGTGCAATCCCTGCTGCGCGAAGGTTGTTGGCGAGGGTCTTGCGTTTCTGCGCGAACGCCGTTCGCAAGAAGCGGCCAAACGGTTCGGCTTGGACTCTCAGCTCGGTGAAGCGCGGCGCAAATCGCCAGCGAATGACCGTCGAGTGCACGTCGGGCGGCGGTGAGAAGGCGCTTGGGGGCAAGGTGAACAGCCTCACCACAGGCCCATAGAGTTGAACTGTAACTGAGAGCAGACCATAGTCGCGCGAGCCTGGACTGGCGGCCAGCCGGTCGGCCACTTCGCGCTGCACCATGAGCACGGCACGGTCGAGAAAAGCATGATTCTCTGCCAGTTTGAACAGAATTGGCGAGGTGATGGAGTAAGGCAGATTCCCTACGACAAGTAAGCGCTCACCGGCCGCTGCCGCTGCTGCGGCAAAATCGAACCGCAGCACATCCTGGCCCACGACTGATACTTTGTCCGGCGGAAATTCGATTCGCAATCGGGTCGCGAGGTCGATGTCCAGTTCAATCGCCAATACGTGACCTGCACGGGCGGAAAGCGCACCAGTGATTGCGCCTTTGCCTGGGCCGATTTCAACGACGGTGCGATTCGCGCAGTCCCCAATCGCAGCGGCGATGCGCTGGACGGCCTGTTGGTCGGTGAGGAAATTCTGGCCGAGCTTGGGTTTGACGGGCATGGGCACTCCTCCGATGTTAGCCGAGCAGGCTGAGGCGCAGCGGCCGAACGCAGTTCGAATACGTGGGTAGAATGGGGTAAGAAGACGAATGGAATGGAGCCGCGTCGATTGAACGGCGCATCAAAAACTCTGGGAGATGGAAAGATGCACATTGTGTTTGCCGCGGCGGAATGCGCTCCGTTTGCCAAGACGGGCGGGCTTGCCGACGTTGTGGGAACCCTGCCCGCGGAACTCGTCAAACTGGGCCATGAGGTCACGGTTTATCTTCCGCTGTATGCGATGGTGCGGCCACATATTGAAGGCGAATGGAAGTATGCGGCACGGTCGATTACCATTCCTTTTCCGGGCTACAACCGGTTTGCAGGCATCGTCGATGGCGGCGTGCTCAATGGGGTCAAGCATTACTTCGTCGATTGCCCAGAATTGTTTGACAGGCAGGGAATCTATGGGACCAACGGGGATGAGTATGCAGACAATGCGGAGCGCTTTGGCTTGTTCTCGCGCGCGGTGCTTGAGGCCAGCAAACTGCTTGGCGTTCCTGAAGTGTTCCATGTGCATGAGTGGCATACTGCGCTGATTCCGGTATACCTACGCACTGTCTACAAGGCCGATCAAATGTTGCAGAATGCCGGAGTGGTTTTGACCATCCACAACGCGGGGTATCAGGGCCGATTTGCGGTGGCGACGATGGATAAGCTTCTGCTTCCCAGGGACATTTATACGGCGGAGAAGCTGGAGCATTTTGATGCATTCAGCTTTCTCAAGGGTGGACTGGTGTATGCAGACCTGCTGACCACGGTGAGCCGCAAATATGCCGAAGAGATACAGACGCCTGAGTTTGGCAATCGACTGGAAGGGTTGTTTCAGCAGCGCTCTGCAGACTTGCGCGGCATTCTGAATGGCGTCGACTATGCGGAGTGGGATCCTGCGACGGACAGGAATCTTGCCGCGCATTACACGGCGGCGGACCTGGCGGGAAAGCGCACGTGCCGTGAAGATCTGCTGCATGCATTCGGTTTGCGTCAGGCCGCGGAGTCGACTCCGATCTTGGGTATCGTTTCGCGCTTTGCGACGACTAAAGGTTTGGATTTTATTGAGCAGATCGCGGGTAAGTTGGCGGAGCGCGATGTGGTGGTGGTGGCACTGGGAACAGGCGAGCCGTTTTACGAGAAGTTCCTGAAAGAGTGGGCGGAGTCGAACAACGGCAAGGTCTCCGTGCAGATTCGCCGGGACGATGCGCTGGCACACAAGATCGAGGCGGGTTCGGACATTTTCTTGATGCCTTCGCGCTACGAGCCGAGTGGGCTGAACCAGATTTATTCGCTGAAGTATGGAACGGTGCCGGTGGTGCGCGCGACCGGCGGCCTCGACGATACGATCGAGGAATGGAACGCGCAGTCGAGAAGCGGAAACGGATTCAAATTCGAGGGCTACAGCGCAAGTGCGTTCCTCGATGCGATCGACCGAGCATTGGCGGCATTCAGAAGTCAAGATGAGTGGAAGCAGATCATGTTGAACGGCATGGCGCTCGACTACGGTTGGGAGCAGCCCGCGCGCGAGTACGTGGCGGTCTATGAAGATGTGGCGCGGCGCAGGGCTTGAATTTCGTTGCGGTCCGGTCTTGGCGCTGCCTTTAGTTTCAGGCGAAAGCGGACCCCTCCCTCACGGGCTTAGGGTGGGCATTATGCGCCAGTGAATTCTCAGGCTAGACTCATCCCAAATCGTGTCACCCTGGAACCGAGACGCAAGTCGACCCCTCCATCAGCGCGAAAATAAACGCTGCCACAGACTCGTCGCTGGCTTGCCGTTTCCATCGCGTTCTTTGCCAAACGACTTCACATCGAATTCCAGCGGAACCCTGTCCCACAGCCCGATCGGCTCAGGCAGTGCAGGCATCTTGGCCCCGTCGACCGCCGCGCGCGGATTGCCCACATACAGCCGTTGCGCCATCTCCTCGCCGGACCGCACCGCTACATAGTCGTAACCCTTTTTCAAGTGCAGCGGCCTCCACTCAGGATGATGTGCGTCGCTGGCCAGAAAGTGAATCCAGTTGCGGTCAAGCAATGCATTCGCAAACGCCTGTGCAACTTTGCCAAATCGCCCATACAACGATGCCGATGTGACCTGCACCAGGCAGCCCTCGCGCATCCATTCCGCAAGCAATTCAGGGTCGCGCTGCAATACCGGATTGCGCTCCGGATGCGTAATGACGAGCGTGTACCCCGCCCCAATCAGCATGCGCACGCCCTCAGACAACTGCGGCGTGATCAGCATGTCGGGGAATTCAATCAGCAGGTAGCCCTTGCCATCAATCGAGTAGCGGAGCGGGTTCTTTACTGCGTCCATCACATTCGACGCGTTCATGTGAAAGTCGCATGCCAGGCTAAGCCCCACAAGCCCGGCCAGCGCAGAGCGCAGCTCAATGAACCGTGGCTCGATCACTTCGATGCGGTATGGATAGCGCTCACTCGCATGGGGACAGCAAACGATGTGGGTCACGCCCTCACTCGCGGCACCCCGCGCCATCGTCAAAGAAGTTTCAAGGTCAGGGGAACCATCATCCACCCCGTACACAAGGTGTGTATGAACGTCGATCATCGGGACCCAGTTTCTTCTGGCACGACAAAGTTAGCGCGCAGCCAGAACCTCGATCATTGAGGCAAATATCTTCAAGCCATCCGCCGATCCCAGCAGTTTTTCGCTTGAACGGTCTGGATGCGGCATCATTCCTAAGACGTTTCTGCCGGCATTGAGTATGCCTGCAATATTCGCGAGCGACCCATTGGGATTGGCTTCTGGCGTGATCTGGCCTTCGGGCGTGGCATAGCGAAAAGCAATTCGATCTTCGCCTTCCAGCCTTTCCAAATCGTCTGGACTGCAGAAGTAATTGCCTTCCATGTGGCCAATGGGAATTTGCACCACCTCGCCCTCGGAGAGTTGATTGGTGAACGGACTGTTCGCGGTCTCGACGCGCAGATGCACTTGCTTGCAGATATATTTCAGCCCCGCATTCCTCATCAAGGCGCCAGGCAGCAAACCCGCCTCGGTAAGGATCTGAAACCCATTGCAAATGCCCAGCACCAGTCCGCCGCCCTCGGCAAATTCCTTTACCGCCTGCATCATCGGCGAGAAGCGCGCAATCGCACCCGTGCGCAGGTAGTCGCCGTAAGCAAACCCGCCCGGCACAAGCACAGCGTCCACGCCTTGCAGATCGTCAGAGTCATGCCACAAAAAGGTGACCGGCTGATGGGCAATCTCGGCAATCACGTTGTAGGTATCGTGATCGCAGTTAGAACCGGGAAAGACCAATACCCCGAATTTCATGCTTTCAGATTATCAGTTGTGGCAGGCGAGAGCGGTCTATTTGCAGCACTCTAAGAAGCGGCGGATTCTACTTCGCACCGCCTTTGAATCACCGCGAGAATCTGCTCCTGAATCGCTCGCATCACCGCGTCGGTCCACTGCCCCGCATAGGCGTTGAAATGCGTCGATAGCCGCTCTCGGCTGCTAAGGTGCAGCAGAATTCCATCCGGCCGTTGTTCCAGTCGATATTCACCGTCGAGCACATCGAAAAAAATGCCGCCAATGACTACATGCTCGTCCAGCGTTGTTTTCGGAATCGATGCCGTATCCGCGTGGATAGTGAAGGCAAGGTTCGCTTCGGGCTTCCACACATTGACCGTTTCAGTGAACAAAAGGCCGCCGGTAAAGCTTGCTTGCCTTACTCCACCAATGCCTTCATGGGAAAGAGTGGCCGCGATAGGACGGGGAAATCCGGCCTTCCCGACCCACGACTCTGGCAACTCCGCCGGCTCGATCGCACGCACGCTTTTGATGTTGTTCCACACCAGGTTTGCCGGAGCGTGAATCAGGACCTCTGTGCGAACGGTGCGCACCTCGTACGGGTTTGGAATATGCGATTCAATCAACAGGAGCACTAACGGAAAGGCGATGGCGCTGAACTTTCCCGGAGACCTGTCTCCCATTTCCAGCCATGCGATCCATGCGCAGAAGCCGCCCAGCAATGAAAACAGCAGCATGATCGGTGCCGCAAAAATAATACAGATGCGCCCCTCCCATCCCACCAGCACGGCCATCAGCATTGCCAGCAGAATCGAAGCCATCGGCAGAGGGATCAGCGCATACCATCGCACCGACTCAGCCGGTGTGGCCCGCATATATTCGCGCACGCTCAAGTAACCCATTGCCAACGGCACAAAGGCTAAGAACGCAACAGTCATAATGAGCGTGAACTTTGGCGAAATCCTTTCAGCGACAGGCGAGACCGGAAAAAGTCGGAAGAACAAACCTAGGGCAACTCCTGCGAAGACGCCGCTTAGCGATGTGACTTTCCAATACTTCCATTTACCAGTGAACGCTCTCATTCCTACCCCGTTCACCAGGTGAATGAAGCGCGAAAGCCTTCTTCCGCGCTCCACCCGGTTAGTACGTCAACTGCAATTCCAGCCCTTTGCCATCGTCGCTCACCAGCGTCGTGACGCGGTGATGTTCAGCATCGAAGCCCGTCGCCAGCGCAGCGGAATGCCCGCCCATCGCAATTGTTGCGCTCGCAGCCGGCTTCTTCGCGCCATACACTTCAACCGACAGCATCTTCCACCACGGTGCGAACGATCCCTCCCGCGGCGCAACCATCACGCTGAGTCCCTGCGCCGTCAGCTTGCATGAGAACTTCATCCGCAGAAACTCACCCTTTTCGAAGTTGTAGGTAAGTCCGTCATCCAAGTACATGCTTCCCTCGCAGGCATTGCCGCTTGCTGTCGGCGGATAGACGCGCAGCGTAAGTGGTCCCTGCGGCGTCTCGTCCGTACTCTGCACCAGCGGTTGTTCCGGCACAATCGTCCCGGCGCGAGCAAATACCGGCAGCGTCCCGACCGATCGATGAAGATGAACCTCGGTTTGTCCAACCAATTCATTATCAATAGCTTTACGCCCGGAACTTCCTTCAATCCTTGAACCGTCCCAATAGTCATACCAACCCTGCGGTGGCAGAGCTATTGAATAATCGTCCATCTCATCAGGAAACGGACTTTGGGCCACCAGCAGATTCGGCCCCAGGAGGAACGAGTTCGTGTTGGCTAAATCCATCGGTGTGCCGTCGGGCGCGCCATTGGGAAACTCCATAAACAGCGGCCGCATAATCGGCAGCCCGGTCCGGCTCATCTCCTCCGCCGTGGTGTAAATGTAGGGCAGCAACCGATAGCGTTCCTCGATATATTTGCGGCGTAGGGTTACATCCTCAGGAGTGCCGTTCTCCCACGGCTCCTGCGGATTTGTGCCGATCGCCGTATGATCCCGATCGATGGGGTGAAATGCCGCCACCTCGAGCCAGCGCGTCAGCAATTCCGGCTGCGGCGAACCGGCAAAGCCGCCCACATCCGCACCGGCCATCGCAAACCCGCTCAGGCCCAGGTTCAGTAGTTGCGGAGTGGTCTGCCGCAGGTGATTCCAAGTCGCCGAGTTGTCGCCCGACCACGTCGACGAGTAGCGCTGCCCGCCCGCATAGCTGGCGCGCGTCATCACAAAGGGCCGCACGTTCGGCTGCAGCTTGAGCACACCCTCAAACGTGCCCCTGGTGTTCTCCATCCCAAACACGTTGTGAATCTCGAGATGACTCGCCACGCGCGGTGCGAATCCCGGCTCATCGATGCGGTGCTGCACATTGTCAGGCATGGTCTTTGAGGCCACTTCGAAAACTGCCGGCTCATTCATGTCGTTCCAGAAGCCCGCGACTCCCTTTGCCACAAAATCCGAATAGAGCGTGCCCCACCAATCGCGCGAAGTCTTTTGCGTGAAGTCGGGAAACACCGATTTGCCCGGCCACACCACGCCCACAAACGTCGACCCATCGGGATTCTTGACGAAGTGATCGCCCGCCGTGCCCTCGTCGTACGGCTTGTACCCGGCGTTCGGCAGATCGGCAATATGCAGATCTGTGATCACCACGGTATGCAGATGCTGTGCCTTCAAATCCTTGATCATCTGGTCAAAGTGCGGAAAGCGCTCTGGGTCCACGGTGAACGGTCGATTCTTTAGCTGGTAGTCGATGTCGAGCCAGATCACGTCCGCAGGAATCCGTTCACTGCGCAGCCGGTCCGCAATACGCCGCACCTCCGCTTCGGGATAGTAGCTGTAGCGCGATTGCTGATAGCCAAACGACCACATGGGAGGCATCGGCGTCGTACCCGTCAGCCACGCCCACGTCTCGACCACGGTCTTCGGCTCAGGACCGTAGAGGATGTAAAAGTCGAGCGGGCCTGCCTCCGAGCCAAATGAATAGGCGTCGCGATATTCCTTGTTAAAGTCAAAGCTCGCGCGCCAGGTGTTGTCGAGAAAAATCCCTGCCGACACTCCTTTGTGAAACGCAATGAAGTAGGGAATCGATTTGTAAATCGGGTCGGTCGTTTCCTGCCAGCCGAAGGCGTCGGTGTTCCAATCAGTGAACGCCTCATTGCGCCGATCGAGGGGTCCCGGCTTGTCGCCCAGCCCGAAGTAGTGCTCGTCCGCCGGCGACCTCATATATACACGAAACGAAGCGCCGTGAAACTCAATCGGCCGCTCCGGCAGAGTCTCGGCAATCACGTGGCCCGCCATGTCCGTCACCATGATGCCCAACGGGTCTTTGTGAATAGCAATATGCAGCTTGGCTGTCTTGAATCCCACCGTCGCCGCATTCGATTCGGGAGATACATTTACAGTCGCGGTGCGTGCCGTCGCCAGCACCGCCCACGAAGCGTCTTCGGGAAGTTGACCCGCAGCACCAACGCGCACGCGAATCACGTCCTCGCGCAGTGCCGTAATGTGCAGCACGGCCGAGCCCGACTTGATTTCAATTCCATTGGCGGTTGCCCGGGAAGCGGTGACCCGGTCAAGCCGTGCGAAACCCGATTTCTTCTGGTTATCGACGGCTGAATTCGCTTGGGACGTTGCGGCTAAAAACACGACTCCAAATACAACAAACAAAAAATGTCCTGCCCGATTCACTCAGCACCTCTAGGGAGCTAATTTGTGGTCGTCAGAAGCATACCGCTTCGCCCCAGAATCGTGACCAGACACCATTCGTCGCCTTCAGCGACCCAAAAGCCTTGTCATGCTGAGCGTAGTCGAAGCACCTGCGGTTGTTCTTCGATCCTCGTACCTAAATGCAAAGTCATTCTGTCGAATTAGGCGCAGCTATTCCCAAACGCCTTCTGGCGAGTGAGTCGTTAATGCGCCTGGAACCACTCAAAAGCCTTGTCATGCTGAGCGTAGTCGAAGCCCCTGCGGTTGTTCTTCATCCTCGTAGCTAAATCCAAAGTCATGCCGAGCAAAAGCTCGGCATCAACCCCGTCCCGTCAACTCCTCCGCCCGCTTTCGCGTCTGGCTCACAAATGCTTCCTCGCCAACCGACGCCGGTTCAATAGAGTCAAGATTGATCGCCACATTGGAGAGCGCCCCCGTCACCGCAGCCCGCGCCAGCGCAATCGCTGTCGTCAGATCCGACGCCATGTTGGGATTGGTGATCGGCCTCAGCTTCTCGGCAATCTCCGCAACCTCCGTCGCGGCCTCGGCCACACCCAGCGGAACTCTGGTCGCCTGCTTGAGCGCCGTGTTGATAGCCTGGCCACCGTCCGACGTTTCCTTTGCCACCTTGTACGCCTTCATCACCAGGTTGTACGACGCAGCGTCAGCATCAATAGCGAACTTCAAATCTTCCTTGAGCCGCGCCAGCGTGGCGATGGCCTCGCTGAGTTGGCTCTCAAATTGCACGTAAGCTTTTTTGCCGCGCGACATGGTCGCAACCATCGTAGCCAGGCCTGCAGCCATCGCTCCACTTGCCGCCGATGCGCTGCCCCCTCCCGGAGTAGCCGTCGCTGCCGCCAGTTGTTCGATAAAGGGCTCAACCCCTGCGCGCAATCCTGCGGTCGGCCCGCCCGCGGCCATCTTGCCGCTCATTACCGCCGCCAACCGATTCTCCAAAATCAAAGACGAATCAAAATTCTCAACCTGCAAAAACCATTCTGCCGCCTGCTCCAATGCCTGCTTGGGAATCAGACCGACAATTTCGCTCGAGACCAGCATCACGCCGTAGCGCGCCGCCTCGCGCCGCACAAATTCAAACACGCGATGAATCGGCGTCTGCTCAAAATCCGTCAGGTTCATCGAAACCTGCGCCATGCCCCTGACTAAAAATCCAGCACCCTTCACAAACCTAAAACCGCCAGAAGAAGCCCGCACCGCCTTCGCAATCTTCTTCGCAATGTCAACGTCGGCCGTGTTCAAAAAAACGTTGTAAGCGATCAGCGCCTTGCGCGCACCCACCGCCGTCGCGCCGGCCGTCGGATGCACGCGGGGCTCGCCAAAATCCGGCTTGCGCGCCGGGTTCGTCTCCATCTCTGCGCGAATGCCTTCAAACTGCCCGCGCCGAATATTCTCCAGATTCTGCCGCTCCGGCGTGGTTGCCGCCGCTTCGTAGAGGTAGACCGGCACGCCATAGCGCTTGGCGATTTCCGCGCCCACGTGCTTCGCCATCGTCACGCAGTCCTCGAGTGTCACGCCGTCGATGGGGATGAACGGCACTACGTCCGCGGCACCCATACGGGGATGCGCGCCTTGATGCTGGGTGAGGTCGATCAACTCCACAGCCTTGCCGACACCGCGAATGGCCGCTTCTTCAATCGCCTCGCGCTCGCCGACCAGCGTGATCACGCAACGGTTATGGTCCGCATCCATCTCGCGGTCGAGCAGGTAGACGCCCGGCAACTTCATCGCTGCGACGATGGCATCGACTTTAGACGCATCGCGGCCTTCAGAGAAATTCGGTACGCATTCAACCAAAGTGTTCGGCACGGAAAAAGAATAAATCAGCAGGGCATTGTCAGGTCCGTATCCGCGCACGACTTCAGTCGCGGAATTGTGTCCCCAACCGCGCAGCAATCAAGGATGAGAGAGCCCACTATTTTTAGTTGTCGTCCTGACCGAAGTCGAAGAACCTGCGGTTGCTCTGAACGCGCCGCTGTTGGCGCCAAACTTTGTATGAGGGCACGACTTCGGTCGTGCCGATAAATCCTGATAAGTCGTTGAGCTTTTTAGGCTGCGCAAAAACCACACCTGACTCACGCCATTTTGCAGACTATTTCGCCGCAATCATTATCCTTAATTGTGAAGCCATTGTGAGTAGACACAAAAACAGAAAGCGGAAGGTCGATTGGTGATAGTACCCACCATCGCGCTTTGCGCAGACCCACTATAGTGCAGACCCACTGTAAGCCCTTTAAGCAGAGGACTCTGCGGCCAACTCTTTTAATTAGACGACTTTACAGCGTGAGGCTAACCGCAACTAGCTCGAAACAAGAGACTTCCATCCAGAGTACGGGTGGGGGTGGGCGACGTGCTTGCAAAGCGAGCCGATGTTTAGCCTCAAACGGACCGATTCATCGAGCAGTTCAACTGTGCAAAACGCCACAAAGATGAATCCGGCTTTAGCCCCCCTCTACCGGCCCACCCCAAATTCTTCTCGTTACTATTGACCAGGAGCACCAGTGCTCGACCTGGAAGATTTCGCAACCCGCTACACCGCTGCATGGTGCAGCCAAAACGCCGCAAGCGTCGCCGCATTCTTTGCACCCGACGGCTCGCTCACCATCAACCATGGCACCCCTTCTGTCGGCCGCGAAAAGATTACTGCAGCCGCCCAATCCTTCATGACCGCATTTCCCGACCTGCAAGTCATCCTGGATAGCATCATTGACGGGGCGATCAAGCCGAATATTACTGGACGCTCATCGGCACCAACACTGGCCCCGGCGGCACCGGCAATTCCGTCCGTGTTAGTGGAGTGGAGCGCTGGCAGTTCAGCCCCCACGGTCTCATCGCATCCTCAAATGGCCGCTTCGACAGCGCCGATTACAATCGTCAGGTCTCCGCCAAAACCTAGCCATCTGGCCTCCACTCAAACCATCATCCGCACACAATATGCGCTCCTCTCCGGTAGTATCCTCAAGTTGGCATACCGCTGGAGCTTTACATGACCACCACCACCGCATCCCCCGTCATTCGCGCCCCTCACGGCAACACCCTCCGCTGCAAAGGGTGGCAGCAGGAGGCCGCTCTCCGCTGCCTCATGAACAACCTCGATCCCGACGTCGCCGAACGCCCCGCCGACCTCGTCGTCTATGGCGGCATTGGCCGTGCTGCCCGCAACTGGGAGTGCTACCACGCTATCGTTCGCGAACTCGAGCATCTTGGCAATGAAGAGACCCTGCTTGTTCAATCCGGCAAGCCCGTCGCCGTGTTTCCTACGCACGACATGGCGCCGCGCGTGATCATCGCCAATAGCAATCTGGTTGGCAAATGGGCCAACTGGGAACACTTCAACGAGCTTGATCGTAAAGGCCTCATGATGTACGGCCAGATGACCGCCGGCTCGTGGATCTACATCGGCACCCAAGGAATTTTGCAGGGCACATTCCAGACCTTCGCCGCGCTGGCCGAGCGGCACTTTGGCGGATCGCTCAAAGGCAAGCTCGTTGTCACCGGCGGCGTTGGTGGCATGGGTGGCGCGCAGCCTCTTTCTGTCACCCTCAATGATGGAGTGGTTCTCGCCATCGACGTTGATCGCACCCGCATACAGCGTCGCGTCGACACGCGGTACTGCGACACCGTGACCGACAGCCTCGACGAAGCGCTCTCACTCTGCGAATCCGCTCGTCGCGAGGGCCGCGCCCTCTCCGTCGGCCTCATCGGAAACTGCGCCGACGTCCTGCCTGAGATCGTTCGTCGAGGCGTGCAAGTTGACGTCGTCACCGATCAGACCAGCGCCCACGATCCGCTCAACGGTTATGTGCCACAAGGCCTTTCATTGAGTGAGGCAACGGAGTTGCGCCAGCGCGATCCCGAGGAGTACGTGCGCCGCTCGACCGCCACCATGGTCATTCACGTCAACGCCATGCTCGCCCTGCAGCGCGCCGGAGCGATCACCTTCGACTACGGCAACAACATTCGCCGCTTCGCCTTCGACGCCGGATGCGCCGATGCGTTTCTCATTCCCGGCTTCGTTCCTGAATACATTCGCCCGCTCTTCTGCACCGGTCAGGGGCCCTTCCGCTGGGTCGCGCTCTCGGGTGATCCCAGAGACATCGATCGCACCGACGAATTGGCGCTCGAGCTTTTTCCCGATAACGAAATTCTCACGCGCTGGTTGCATCTTGCCCGCGGGCGCTTCGCGTTTCAAGGCCTGCCCGCACGCATCTGCTGGCTCGGCTATGGTGAACGCGCACGCATGGGCCTCGCCATCAACGAACTCGTACGCAAGGGAGAAATATCCGCGCCCGTCGCCATCGGCCGCGATCACCTTGACACCGGCTCCGTCGCCAGCCCTTATCGCGAAACCGAAAAGATGCTCGACGGCTCCGATGCCGTTGCCGACTGGCCTATTCTCAATGCGCTGCTCAACACCGCGTCGGGCGCCACCTGGGTCAGCTTCCATCACGGCGGCGGGGTTGGCATGGGCTTCTCGCTCCACGCCGGCCAGGTCACCGTCGCCGACGGCACCGATAACGCTGCCCGCCGCCTCGCCCGCGTGCTTTCTAATGATCCCGGGATCGGCGTAGCCCGCCACGCAGATGCTGGCTACGACTTAGCCCAACAAACCGCTAAGGAAAAAGGCATCCACATCCCGATGGCAGGGAAGTAGCATCGTCACCGCCCCTCAAGTCGCCTGGTTGGCGGACGGAAGCTTTGAAGTTCGTCCAACAGGGCAATGCCGAGACTTTACGTTCGCTTCAAGGTCGCAGACAGTGATCGTTCTTGAATCAGAGAGGCTTCTCTTTCGTCAGCATGACACGGCCGACGTCGATGCCTTTTGTGCTATGGAGATGGACGCAGAAGTGCGGCGCTACGTAGGCGGTTCTCCGCGTTCTCGCGATGAGGCCAAACGTAGGTTCCTTGAAGGGCCGTTGCAGGTGTCCAGCGACCGGCTTGGCGTCTGGGCCACTATCCTAAAGTCGACAGAACAGTATGTGGGCCGCTGCGGTCTCTACCCGCACTTCAGACAAAGTGGAGGCGTCGTCGCCGGCGAAGCCACGCTGTCGTTTTATATTGCGCGCGAATATTGGGGTCAGGGATTGGCGAGTGAAGCTGCGGGTGCATTTGTCGAATTTGGATGGAAGCAATTGCAACTGTCCCGTATCGTGTCCACTGTTCAAGTTGGCAATGGAGCCTCGGTACATATTCTTGAAAAACTCGGTTTCGATCTGATCGCAACAGAGCAAGGTAAGCAGTCGTTTTATAAATTCATGCTGCAAAACCCCAAGCACCGAAAGGCTGAGAGATGAGTTCTCCCAATTCGCTAATCCCATAAATTATGACCACAGCCATCGTCAACATCGGTCAGCTCGTTACCCTCGCCGGCGCACAGCGCCCGCGAGTCGGCATCGAACTCCGCGACCTCGCAATCATCAACGACGCGGCACTCCTCATCGAAGACGGCCGCATTGCTGCGGTCGGAACTTACGCCGAACTCAAAAGCAAGATTCCACCACACTCAACCGAAATCGACGCCGAACGCAGTTGCGTCACCCCCGGCTTCATCGACGCTCACACCCATCTCGTCTTCGCCGGCAACCGCGCCGCCGAGTTTGAACAGCGCATCGCTGGCGCAACCTATCAGCAAATCGCCGCTGTCGGCGGAGGCATCCTGCGCACCGTAGCGTTCACCCGCGCCGCTACCGAAGACGAACTCATGGCCTCTACCAGCCGCCATCGCGACTGGATGCTGCGCTCCGGCACCACCACCATCGAAGCCAAATCCGGCTACGGCCTCGACCGTGACACAGAACTGAAGATGCTCCGGGTGATTGCGCGCCTCAACGAAGAGGGCCCTGCGCGCATTGTTCCGACCTTGCTCGCCGCGCACACTGTCCCACCTGAATTCGCCGATCGGCGCGCCGAATACATCCGCTTCGTCTGCGATGAACTTATCCCTGAAGTTGCCGCCGCCAACCTCGCGAAATACTGCGACGCCTTCTGCGATGACCACGCTTTCACGGCAGAAGAAACGCGGACCGTGCTCACCGCCGCTCGCGCGCACGGCCTGCGCCTTCGCATTCACGCCGAGCAATTTCGATCAGGCACCGGTGCAGACATCGCCGCTGAGCTGGGTGCGGCAACAGCCGATCATCTTGAGACCATCACCGATGAAAACCTCCGCCGTCTCCAGGTCGCATCAGTCCAGCCGGTGCTTCTGCCGGGCTCCGTCTTCGCCCTCGCGCGCACCCAATATCCGCCTGCGCGCAAGATGATCGATGCTGGCCTTGCCATCGTGCTCGCGACCGACTTCAATCCCGGATCATCGCCTGTGCCGTCGATGCCGTTCATGCTTTCTCTCGCCTGTCTTCACATGGGCCTCTCGCCCGCCGAGGCGCTCACCGCCGCGACGATAAACGCCGCTCACAGCCTCGACCTAGGCAGTGACACCGGCTCGCTCGAACCCCGCAAGCAGGCCGACTTCCTCATCCATGAATGCACCGACTATCGCGAACTCGCCTACTTCATCGCCGCGCCGTTTCGTCCCCGCGTCTTCATCGCCGGCAAAGAAGTCACGCTCTGAATCCTCGCAGAGGCTCCACTGTGTCTTGCGAAAGGTGCTCGCCCTCTATCAGGGCATGGCTTTATTCGTGCCGACGATGCTCGCAATGGATTGGGGCTCTAAATCTTTATGCAGGCGCCCTTCAAAACCGCGCCCATCGTAGATAAGCCGTCACAATCTCCGGTCCCCAAATCGCGCTCACGATTCCGCCAATGCACAAGAACGTCCCCATGGGCAGCGCCGTAGTAGCCCAACTTGCGGTCTTCGCCTCATCACGCACAACCACCAACAACCCCAGCGCCACTACCGCGCCAATCACCGTGCCGAAACCAAACGCCACCAACGCTCCCGGCAAGCCGAGCCAGGCCGCAAGCAGAGCCATCAGTTTGGCGTCGCCCAGCCCGATTCCTTCGCGCCGTCGCACCAGCCAATACACCCGCCGAATCAGCATCACCACGCCGCCGGCCGCCACCATGCCTAGCAGCGACAACAGGGCCGTTTTCCAAACGCCGGACCGAAAATACTCGTCGCTGTATGTGTTCGGCCGCCCCGCAAGGTCCAGACTGACCTGCCAGATTGGGTTCAGCACCGCAAACGCCAGCCCCAGCGCCGCTCCCGGCAGAGTTAGCCAATCGGGCAACCAGAGGTGCTCCGCATCGAGCACTGCGAGGGCCACCATCAGCCAGTAAAACAACATCAGCCCAACCGAGGAGATCCCCAAATAAATCCAAACCGAAGTCGGACGGTCGGGATCGAAAGACCACGCCGTAAACCGCCATCCCACCGAGGCCCAAAGCGCGCCGACCGCCAGTTCCACCAGCGGATAGCGCCATCCAATGCGCGTCCCACAACCTCGGCAACGCCCGCGCAGCACCACCCAACTCAGCAGCGGCACATTCTCCCACCAACTCAGCGACCGCTCGCAATCCCGGCAATGCGAACGCGGCTTGACCACGCTTTCGCCCTCTGGCCAGCGGCTCAGACACACGTTCATAAAGCTGCCAAAGGCCAGACCCAAAAGCCCTGCGAACACCGTCAAGCCCATTCGAATCATCTTTGAAGTTGAGTATACGGTTCCTAAGATGCGGGCGACCCCAATCGCAGGTGCAGGCGACTCACCTCGCTTTGCATTCACCTTTTGGTGCCGATCACCTCGTTGACGCCGCCCAACAGGCTAAACTGGAGTAGATGGACGTTGCTCGCGACGCACACAGTCCTCAAATCTCGCTTACCGCTGCCGTTCCAACGGATTCGGCGCGGGCCGCAGCCTTGTTCCAAGAGTCGGTCGCCATCATGACCCGCCTGCGCGCTCCCGGCGGTTGCCCTTGGGACCGCGAACAATCCTTTGATTCCGTCCGCAAGTACACGCTTGAGGAGACTTACGAAGTCTTCGACGCTATCGAACGGCGCGATTTTCCGCACCTTGCCGAGGAACTGGGCGACCTGCTGCTCCAAGTGCTTTTTTATGGCGAAATGGCAGCCAACGAAGGTTTTTTCACCATCGCAGACGTGCTCGATCATCTGAATCGGAAGTTGATTCGTCGCCACCCGCACGTCTTCGGTGAAGAGGCTTCTCGCGCCGCCGGTAATCTGGCCGACGTTGACTCCGCCGTCGAAGGCTCCGCGGCTGCCGTCCTGCGCAATTGGGACGAGATCAAGCAGGCCGAAAAGAGGTCACGAGGCACGGTCAGTGAAGCCGGCCCTGAGCCCTCCCGCCTCGATAGCATTCAGCGGGCGATGCCGGCCCTCGCCGAGGCTGCGAACCTGGGTTCCAAAGCCGCTAAATCTGGATTTGACTGGCCGGAATGGCGTGATCTGTTGCCCAAGCTCGTCGAAGAGACCGCCGAACTTGAAGCTGAGGCCATCGCCTCTGAGCAGCACCCAGGCGACACAGAGCTTAGGGAAGCTGTCGAGTCTGAATTGGGCGATCTGCTCTTTACGGTCGTCAACCTTGGTCGCCATCTCGGCGTCGACGCTGAGATGGCCCTTCGCGGCTGCAACCAGCGCTTCCGCCAGCGTTTCCGCGAGATGGAGTTGGCGTCAGTTACCCCTCTCGAACAGCTTCCGCCGGCTGAACTCGAAGCCCTCTGGACAGCGGCAAAGCGCAAACTGGCCGACGAAAAAGCCCTGCATCCCGCGCCATCCATGCCCCGCCAGCCACAATCGGAGCCCCTGCCATGATCGTGATTCGCAACTGCTCCGGATTGGATGAGTTAGAAGCCTGCGTTCAGCTCCAGATTGAGACCTGGGGCTACGACGACAGTGACGTTATCCCGCGAAAGGCGTTTCTCGTATCGCAAAAAATTGGCGGCCAGGTGCTAGGTGCATTCGATACTGACCTGCCCGGCGCCACTTCAGAGGGCAGTCCCGAATCGATGGTTGGATTTGCCATGGCCTGGCCTGGCATCAAGACCGGCGGCGCACAGCCCCAGCCCTATCTTCACTCGCACATGCTCGCGGTGCGAGAAAGCTACCGCAACCGCGGCCTCGGCGCAGAGATTAAATTGGAGCAGCGTCGTGAAGCTCTTTCCCGGGGCATTCGTCGCATGGAATGGACCTTCGATCCCCTGGAAATAAAGAATGCGCATCTCAATATCCACAAGCTCGGTGCGGTCGTTCGCTGCTATCACGTGAATTTTTATGGTGTATCCTCTTCTCGACTGCAAGGTGGGCTTCCCACGGATCGACTCGTGGCAGAGTGGTTTCTCGATTCGCCACGTGTCGTCTCGACCTTGGCGGGCCAACCAATGCCGGATTCCGAGGAGGGCGTACTAGAACGGATTCAGGTGCCGGCCTCAATTTACCAATGGAAAGCATCTTCCAAAGGTCGCGAACAGGCTCTGGCCGTTCAGGTTGAAAACCGGCGCAGATTTCAGCTAGCGTTCTCCCACGGATTGGTTGTAATAGCCTTCACCCGCGATTCAGAAGGAAACGGAGTCTTCGAACTGGGTCACTGGACTCAACCTGCGCAAACTTAACATGCACGCTCAACGCCTTTGCCGAATTAAGCAACAACTCTTCGTGGGCTTGATACCCAAGGACTTGAAATTTTATGAAAATCGACGGAATTATTTTGCGCGAACTGCACCTGCCCCTGGTGAAACCTTTTGAAACCAGCTTTGGCGTCACGCGCAACCGGCGCATCCTGGTCGTCGAGGTGCGCTCAGAGGGCCTGATCGGCTGGGGTGAATGTACGGCTGGCGAGCGGCCTTATTTCTCCAGCGAATCCACCGACACGGCATGGCAAATCATCGTCAACGAACTTGGGCCCACCCTGATCAACGCAACGCCCGAGCACGGCGGAAAGTGCCCGAAAATCTTCCGCCTGGTTCGGGGCAATCCCATGGCCAAGGCCGCGTTAGAAAACGCAGTCTGGGACCTCGAAGCGCAGCGCGAGGGGGTTTCGCTGTCGCAACTGATTGGCGGTGTTCGCGAATCGATCGCTTGCGGCGTGTCCCTGGGCATTCAGAAATCTATTCCCGAATTGCTTGAAATCATCGAGAAGGAACTCGAAGCTGGATATCAGCGCATCAAGCTCAAGTGCAAGCTTGGCTGGGACGTCGAAGTATTCGAGCAGGTGCGCAGCCGCTGGCCCGCGATCATGCTCAGTTGCGACGCTAACTCGGCGTATAAGCTGCGCGACGCCGATCACCTCACCAGTTTTGACGCTTTCGACTTGCTTATGATCGAACAGCCCCTGTGGTACGACGACTTCTACTACCACTCAATGCTGCAGAAGCGCCTGTCGACCCCGATCTGCCTCGACGAATCCATTCGCAACCGCCGCGATACCCTCGCCGCCATCGAGATGGAATCGTGCAAGATCATCAATATTAAGCTCGGCCGCGTCGGCGGCTTTTCAGAAGCCATCGCCGTGCACAACGCTGCACAGGAACGCGGCATCCCCGTCTGGTGCGGCGGCATGCTTGAGTCCGGCATCGGGCGTTCGCACAACATCGCTCTCTCGTCATTAGAGAACTTCACCTTACCGGGTGACGTCTCCGCCTCGGCTCGCTACTGGGCTGAAGACATCATCGAGCCCGAGGTCGAAGTTACGCCGGCCGGCGAAATCATCATTCCCAACACCCCGGGTCGCGGCTACGCGGTGCGTACCGAATTGATAGATCGCCTCACCGTACGTAAAGAAACGATCAGCGCCTTCGCGATGGCGTGAGCCCAAGGCAACGGCTGCGTCGCGGGAACCACTAACTGCTCCTGAACGTATCTGCTTCCGGCGGAGCAACCTTGCCCGCAGGATCGCGTCTCATTGTTGAGAGGTGGCCTGCCCCATATGTAGTGAGGGCCGCCGGAGGTTACACCTTGACTCCCCAGGAAGAACAGCTTCTCAATTCGCTCACCGAGCGCATCAACCAAACCCAACTCCAGGAAAAAGACCCAGAGGCAGAAGCGCTCTTGAACCGGTCTTTGGGCTCCAACCCGGACGCCATTTACATTCTCGCGCAAACCGTGCTGGTGCAGGACATCGCCCTCAGCCAGGCCAAGGCGCAGGTTTCGCAACTGCAGCAGCAACTGCAGCAGGCCCGTCAGCCGGCACACGCCACCAGTTTCCTGGGTCGCCTGCTCGGCGAACACGCACCCGTGCCGCCAACCCAGCAGCCGCCTCCTTATCAACCAGTGCCTCAATACGGCCAGCCCCCGTATGGCCAACCGTCCTACAACCCGCCGCAATACGGTCAGCCGCAGTTTCAGCAAACGCAGTATGTGCCTGTGGGCGGCCCGCCTAGCTTCCTTCGTGGAGCCATGCAAACTGCTGCGGGCGTCGCTGCCGGCGCACTGGCTTTCGAAGGCGTTGAGTCTATCCTGCACGGCTTTGGCGGCCACGGCATGGGTTCGGGAATGATGGGGGGCGGTCCTGGCGGAGAGACCATCGTGAACAATTACTACGACGACAAGCCGGGCTCGCAGCACGACGGTATGCAGGGTTTCGACACCGGCTCGAGCGAACATCACGGCCTCGGCCAATTTGGCGATCAGGGCGACCAGCAGTTTGGCGGTGCGGGCCAGGACACAGTCGGTGGCGACGGCATGACCAGCGATGACCAGGCAGGCTTCGATGACAGCAGCCTCAACGACTCTGGCGCAGATGACACGTCCGCAATGGACGACGGGGGGCAGGATGATGGCGGTGCGGGCTTTGACGGCGGCGGAGATTTCGGGGGCGACAGTGGGGGCGATCTGAGCTAATCACATAGCTAAAAATCAATCAGTCCACCAGCGAAAGTTGCGTTTCCGACTGGCAGACGTGTCATGAAAGATCTTTGCGTACCGATAAACTTAATCCTCTCAATGCCTATACAGTTTGTTAGCGGAGTGGGCATATTAATGAGAAGCCGAACGCCGCGAAATCGGCTTCGGTGGAGACACTGTCGAGGTCATTCGAAGGATGCCGCTTACCCGTCGCAGACACGTAGCTCGAACCGTTAATGCTAAGCGTAAGTTGTTTAGTGAGCATGAGCGGTTCCGAGTGGCGTTCGAACTTGCCGGCGTTGGTATCGGTCTGGTTGACCAGCATGGAAGATTCTTCGAAGTCAACGGGCACCTAGCCGAAATGTTCGGCATTCCCAAGTCCCAATTGGTTGGAACATCGCTAGGTAATTTGTCGGTTCCGGAAGGAGATAGCCGCGCGCTCAATCCTACAAAGACTGCAACAAACTGCAGCTTTGGGCAGTTGGTTTTTGAGAAGCGGTTCCTCTCCGCGAACGGAAAGGTCATTTGGGCAGAGGTTTCTTGCCGTCCAGGAGGCGGATCCACCGAGAGCCCGGAATTCTTAGTCGCCAGTTTTCACGACATTACGGAACGAAAGTTCTTGCAAAATGCGCTCGAGAAGCAGGCTTCCGTCGACTCCTTGACGACAGCCCTTAACCGATTGAGTTTCGACGACCGGGCTCATGGGGAATTACAGCGCTCAGGCCGCCATGGTTACAAACTTTCGCTGGTGATGGCGGATCTCGATCTGTTCAAAGCGGTAAACGACAACTACGGGCATACCGCCGGGGATCACGTTCTAAGCGTGTTCGGCGAGATCACGCGGAGTTGTTTGCGCACCATGGATTTGTTTGGTCGCTGGGGAGGAGAGGAATTTCTGATCCTACTGCCCGACACCGGCCCATCCGGCGCCAAACGGGTATGCGAACGGATCCGAAGCGCGCTTGAGGCGCACGATTTTCCAGGTGGGTTCAAAGTTACGACCAGCCTCGGAGTTGCATCGCGTCGCGCCGGCGAAAACTTCTCCTCTCTTCTCGACCGCGCAGATGCAGCGATGTATCAAGCCAAGCGGGATGGACGCAACCGCGTCTACATCAGTCTTGATGATTTGCGGCGCGAATCTGTACGTCGGCCAGATCGTCTGGGCCGCCTTGAGATGCATTGGCGCAAGGTTTACGCTTGTGGAAATCCCCAGATTGACGCTGAGCACCAGCAGAAGTTCAAAATCGCCAACCGAATTCTAGCGGCAATGAGTTCAGATCCAGAGGGGGCCGCAGTCGGCCCGTTATTTGAACAACTGCTTACTCATATAGAAGAGCACTTCAAGCACGAAGAGGCGTTTCTCGAAGCCATCGCGTACCCTCAATTCGAGGCGCACCAGCAAAGCCACCGCAACCTGCTGGCGCTCGCCAATGATTTTGCCACGCGCTACCGCAACAAGGAGATCACTGCTGGCGCTTTGTTTGGCTTCATCATTCACGATATAGTCGCGACCCACACCATGCGCGAAGACCGTAAGTACTACTCGTGGATCAAAAAGGTGAGACCATTCGGTGGCAAGAAAAGGCGATCCCGGACCGATGACGACGGCGCTTAGCACGGAGCGCCAGTGCTATACTCACAACGTCAAGCGCGGGTCCGTGCGTACATTCTGATTTCTTTGAGGTTCTCATGTCCGGCCATTCTAAATGGGCCACCATCAAGCACAAGAAGGGCGCGCTCGATGCCAAGCGCGGCAAGACATTCACCCGACTGATTAGGGAAATAACCATAGCTGCCAAAAGTGGCGGTGGAGATCCTGACGGCAATCCTCGTTTGCGCACCGCAGTTCTGGCAGCCAAAGCGGAGAACATGCCAGCCGAAAATATCAAGCGCGCCATACAGCGCGGCACCGGCGAACTTGAGGGCGTCAACTACGAAGAAATCACATTTGAGGGATACGGTCCCGGCGGTGTCGCAGTCATCGTCGAAGTATTAACTGACAATCGCAATCGCTCGGTCAGTGAAATTCGTCATGCCTTCTCGAAGAACGGCGGCAACCTTGGTGAGACTGGGTCAGTTCGGTTCATGTTCGCTAAAAAAGGGATTATTGCGATCGAGAAGTCCGCAGCGACCGAAGAGACGCTTATGGACATTGTGCTCGAGCACGGCGGCGAAGACCTGCGCGACGAAGGCGACGTCTGGGAGATGATCAGCGATCCCGGTTCTTACGAGAATGTTTCGACGGCTGTCAAAACCGCAGGCATTGCCACCACGATGAACGAGGTGACCATGCTGGCGTCAACCTACACCAAGCTCGAAGGTTCGGCGGGCAATCAAATGATCCGCCTGCTTGAGGCGCTCGAAGATTTCGACGATACGCAGAACGTTTATTCAAACTTCGAAATGGACGCCCAGCAAATGGAACAAGTTGCAGGCTGAAACAGGCTGCTGTGATCCAAAGAGGCCGCCCTACTGTGGCGGCTTTTTTGCGGGATGAGAACTCAGTACACGAAAAGAGAAGATGTTGACCCAGATCGCGAAACTTGTTCTGCTGCTTCTGATTTGCGGCACATTAGGTGCTGCTGAAACGCCGACCAGCGCGGCGAAAGATAGTCATGAAATCGCGGAATCTCCCATAGTGGAGGCGCGCAATGCCCGAAGCCTGTCCTACGGACCCTTCGTTAACTGGGGAACCGGGGTGGGAGATCGCTCCCACTTCAAGTTCTTAGCGGTCGGCTTGGAGGTGGTAAAGCCAATCACACCGGTGCTGCATGCTGGAATCCTGAGCGGACAATTTGCATTGGGCGTCAACGTAATGCCGTTGTGGCAGGCGTACACTCCGGCAGCCCATGTGCAGACTTTCACCTTCCACGGAGCAACCTACAGCGAGCGGGTGGGCGGAGGCACGTACACTGGCTTCAGTCTCACGCCTGTAATCTTTCGCTGGAACTTTTTGACTCATTCGCGCCACGTGCAACCGTGGTTTCAAGGTGCGGGTGGACTGATATACACCACGCATAAATTTCCCCCCGACATTCTGGTTCCGCATGGAATCCCGGGCGCTACATCGGTTTTTAACTTCTCACCGCAAGGCGGAATCGGCATGCACTATTTCACCAGCCAGAAACGGTCGATAGACCTGGGATTGAATGCCGTGCACATCTCGTCCGCTTCGCTTGGCGATCGCAACCCGGGTGTGAACGCCAGCATTCAAGTGCAGTTGGGTTATACGTTTTGGAAATGATGCTGAGTTCTCAAGCCTCGCTCGACTCACGCCAAAGTGAGGCGGAAATTTGACCAATCAAGATGCGGTTGTCGAGTGCGTTCCCAATTTCTCAGAGGGGCGGGATGCCCGTCGCGTTGAAGCGATTGTGGCCGCGATGCGGATGGATGGGGTGCGGCTGCTCGACTGGTCGATGGACGCCGATCACAACCGCTCCGTCGTAACGATTGCCGGTGAGCCCGGCGCTGTAGTTGAATCGGCGGTGCGCGGAGTCGGCAAAGCCGTAGAACTCATCGATCTCACCACGCAACAGGGTGTGCACCCGCGCATCGGCGCAGCTGACGTCATTCCCTTCGTTCCCATCGTCAATATCAAGCTGGAGCAGTGCGTCATGCTGGCTCGCCAGGCGGGCTTGGAAATATGGCGGCGGTATGGGCTGCCCGTGTACTTCTACGAGAGCGCCGCAGCTCGCCCTGACCGCGCGAACCTTGAAGACGTGCGCAGAGGCCAATTTGAGGGACTGCGCGATTCGGTGCGCAAAGAGGCAGCGCGCAGGCCTGACCTGGGCGGTCCCGGCCTGCATCCAACAGCGGGCGCATGCGCCGTGGGAGCGCGCAGATTTCTGGTTACATACAACGTCTACTTCGACTCTGCCGACGTGGCCATGGTGCGGGCTATTGCGCGGGAGATTCGCGATTCCGGAACTTTGAAAGGCGTGAAGGCCATGGGCGTCCTCGCGCATGGGCGCGCGCAACTATCAATGAACATTACTGATTTCGTGCGCACTCCTGTTTCCCAGGTTTACAGTGCCGTTTCAAGGCTGGCACTTCGTCATAAAACGGCTCCGGTTGAAAGCGAGATCATTGGCCTCGTCCCGGAAGCGGCCTGTGAGCGCGACAGCGAGTGGATGCGTCAGTTAATTGGGTTCGATGATCAAACCAAGGTCCTTGAGCGGCGGCTGGATACTCCGTTGGCGTGGCCCGGCAACCCATAGCGGCGACTCACCAAGGTAATAGCACTGGACCGCTGAGGTGGCTGACACACATGATTTCCGGAGTAAAATGACAAGCAGCATAAGCGCCATTCTTGGCTTGCAGCGCATGAAATTGAGGGTGAAGTGTTGAGAAATTTTGTTCAGGTTTCAGTTTCCGCCTTATTTCTAGGGATGGTAGTTTCTTCGGCCCAAGCGGCCCAGTTATCCGGCGATGCGCGTGCAGCCATACCTCACGATGTGCAGCAGTTGGTAGTGATCGATTACCGGGCCATGCAAAACTCAAATTCTGCGATGGAACTGCGCGATAGGGTCATGCCGCCCGACCTTAAGCAATTTGATGAGGCTCTCCGCAAGTCGGGCCTCAACGACAATCACGACGTCGACCAACTCGCATTCGCTCTCTATCGCACCTCAACTTCCGGCGATCAACTTGAGACGGTAGGAATTGCACAGGGGCAGTTTCCAGTGAGCGACATCATGGCGAACTTTCGCAAGCAAAAGGTGGTGCCAAAGCTGGTACGTATCAACAAGATGTATCCCCTGTCGAAGACGGGAATGGTGTTGTGCTTCGTGGATGCATCAACCATGGTTTTTGGCAGCCCCGAGTCGGTTAAGCAGGCACTCAATGTGCGTGACGGTCTTCGCCCCGGTTTGCTGACGAACCAGCCGATGATGGATGCGATGCATATTGTGGACAACGAACCCCTATGGAGCATTCTCGATAAAAAGGGCACCGAGATCATGATGAAGCAGGTGCTGGGTGAAGCCGGCTCTGTCACTGATTTTGAATCCGTGCGGAAGCGCCTCGAGTCCTCCTGGTATGGCATGAACTTTCAGCATGGCGTCAAATTCAATTTGACCATCGCGACCGGAGATACCTTCGCAGCGGCAACTGTCTCGTCGTTGCTCACCGCGGCCGTGCTCTACAAGAAGTTGAGCGGCAGCGAAGCGGAAAAGCAAGCGCTGTCGGCGACCGACATCAGTTCCAGCGGCGGCATGTTGTCGATTCACTTCGCGACATCAGACAACGACTTCAACAGTCTGCTCAAGTCATCGCTGTTTCAGAGCATGGTGCACTGAGTCCTTCACAGCGTCACCAACTCACATGCCTTTAGACTGCCGCCACTTTGCCCGCACCTTATAGCATGCCGATAGGCATTCCTTCCATTCTCTTTCGTCCCGGGTCCTAAACGTTGCACGATCACGACGGAGCACCACTAACCGCGGAGGAAGTCCTTGGCCTTTTGGATGAGGACGTCGCGGCTCATGTCGGAGATGGCTTCGGTGAGCGGAAGCTGCTTGGGGCAGGCCTCCACGCAGTTCTGCGCGAATCCGCACTCTTGAATGCCACCATCGCCTGCGAGAGCGCGCAGGCGATCTTCTTTGAAGACGTTACCGGTCGGGTGGTTATTGAACAGCTTGACCTGCGCGATGGTGGCTGCGCCGACGAAGTTCGTGACGTCGTTGAACTGCGGGCAGACTTCCATGCAGCAGCAACAACTGATGCAGTTCGAGAGCGGATAATTTGCTTCCTGCTGCTGAGGGAAAACGCGCGGCCCGGAGCCGAGGGCATAGGTGCCATCGACGGGGACCCAGGCTTTGACCGCCTTCAAGTTTTCAAAGAGCACTGAGCGGTCGACCTGAAGATCGCGCACGAGAGGGAACTTCGAGAGCGGCTCTACCTTGATGGGTTGTTCAAGATTGTCAACCAGCGCGGAACAGGCCATGCGGGCCTTGCCGTTGATGCGCATCGCGCAGGAGCCGCAGATTTCTTCAAGGCAATTGGAGTCGTAGGTGATAGGCGTGGTGCCGCGGCCGTCGGCAGTGACCGGGTTGGCGGCGATCTCCATCATAGCGGAGATGACATTCATGCCTGGACGCCATTCAAGCTCGAAGTTTTCCCAGACAGATGGGGCGTTGGGGCTGGCCTGGCGCTTGATTTCAAAAGCTACGGTTTTGTTTGCCATGATCCCTTTCGTAGAAAGTCTGCGCTTGTTTGACGTTCTCTCAGGTGCTAACGCCCCATACTTTTATGCTTCAGTTCGGCGGGGTCGAAACCCTCCCCTCAAACAAATACGTGGCGGCTATTTTGCGGTGTAACTGCGTGCGCGCGGCTTGATGAATTGCGTGTCTACTTCTTCGAATTCGAAGCGCGGGCCTTCTATTGATCCCGTGAAACTGGCCTTGGTAGTCTTCAAAAACTTCTCGTCATTGCGTTCTGGGAAATCGGGCTTATAGTGCGCGCCGCGCGATTCGTCGCGGAGAAGCGCGCCCTGGACCACGGCGCGTGAAAGTTCGAGCATGTTGTAGAGTTGACGCGCAAAGGCGAAGCTGGTGTTAGCCCACTGAGTACGATCCGCGAGGTTGACCTTCTGAAAACGGTCGAGTAATTCAACGATCTTTTCATCGGCTCGCTTGAGGCCCTTGTTGTAGCGGATGACGGTGGCGTGTTCGGTCATGGTTGCCCCCAGTTCGCGCCACAGCTTGAAAGGGTTCTCAGTGCCTTCGTTATTGAGCAATCTCTTGTTCATCTCGGCCTGACGAGCCAACTCTGCACCGTGGCCGCCATCCCCTTCTGCTGCGGCCAGGCTCTTGGCGTAGGCCAGGGCAATGGGGCCGGAACGGAAGCCCCCGAAGATGCAACTGACGAGGGAGTTTGCGCCAAGGCGATTAGCGCCGTGGTACTGGTATTCGCACTCGCCGGCAGCGAAGATGCCCGGGATGTTGGTCATCTGGTTGAAGTCGACCCACATGCCGCCCATGGTGTAGTGCATGCCGGGGAAGATTTTCATCGGCACATCGCGCGGATCGTCACCCACAAATTTCTCGTAGATTTCGAGAATGCCTTCGAGCTTGCGATTAAGGGTTGCGCGATCGATGTGGGTAAGGTCGAGATAGACCATGGGCTGTCCATCGAGGCCCAGACCAAGCTCATAGACAACTTTGTGAATGGCGCGGGTGGCGACATCGCGAGGCACGAGGTTGCCGTATTTCGGATACCACTCTTCAAGGAAATAAAAGCGGTCGGACTCGGGAATTTGCTTGATGGGACGCTTCTCACCGGCGTTGCGGGGCACCCAGACACGGCCGCCCTCACCGCGTGCGGATTCAGACATCAGGCGTAGTTTATCTTCGCCGGGAATGCAGGTAGGGTGCACCTGAATAAATTCACCATTGGCGTAATAGGCACCTTGCTGAAAGAGCGCGGACTGCGCAGAGCCGGTGCAGACGACCGAGTTAGTGCTCTTGCCGAAGATCGCGCCGATGCCACCGGTGGCGAGGATGATGGCGTCGGCGGAAAAGGAGCGGAGTTCCATGGTGCGAAGGTCGAGCGCGGTGATGCCTCGGGCCTGCCCTTTGGAGTCGATTACGGCGGAGAGGAATTCCCAGCCCTCGAACTTTTTGACTTTGCCTTCGGCTTCGTAACGGCGGACCTGTTCGTCGAGGGCGTAGAGAAGTTGCTGGCCGGTTGTGGCTCCGGCAAAAGCAGTGCGCTGGTAGAGAGTGCCGCCAAAGCGGCGGAAGTCGAGCAGGCCCTCTGGAGTGCGGTTAAAGGGCACGCCCATGCGATCGAGCAAGTCGATGATGGCGGGCGCCGCTTCACACATGGCTTTAACGGGGGTCTGATTGGCGAGGAAGTCGCCACCATAGATTGTGTCGTCGAAGTGCTTATCGGTGGTGTCACCCTCACCTTTGAGATCTTTCGCGGCGTTGATGCCGCCCTGCGCGCAAACCGAATGTGAACGCTTGACCGGGACGATCGAGAAAAGGTCAACGCTGCCGCCTGCCTCGGCGATCTTGATGACCGCTGCGAGGCCGGCAAGTCCTCCGCCAACCACAATGATTTTGGGTGCTGCCATTATCTATCGAGTCCTTTCCTCAGAACTGCATAACTGCTAACCGGCTATAGCAGCGTAGGGCGGAGCCGTGGAGTGAAGATACGCGACCACGGGAGTTACGTTCTCAGGTGCGTTGCGATACTTCGGGCTGATGAATGCCCAGATGCTGGCGAGCCCCATGATCAACAGCACAAAGCCGAGGGCGCCACAGGCATAGCCAAAGCGTCGGCGGGCGATGGTGCCGGGCGTGATGCCCCACTTGGCGGCGAAAAGCCAGATGCCGTACGAGAAGTGCCAGCAGATGGCGATCATGGCGATGACGTAGACGGCAAGCATGATTGGACTGGCGAGTTCGTGCTGAACTTTGGCGAATGCGGCGCCGGGATTTTCCGGCAGGCTGACGCCCGCGAAACGCTGCCGCCAGACGTGCTGGCCGATGTAAAGGATAGCGATCAGGCCGGTCCAGCGCTGCGCTGCGTACATCCAATTGCCGGCCCACGGGTAATAAACGACGTTTGATTTGCCGCGTATCCAGATGTACATGCCGTAAAGGCCGTGATAGAGGATGGGCAGGAAAATAAATGTCCACTCCAGCACGCGGACAAGGGGAAGCGCATTGAGGAACTTTACTTGCGCGCCATACGCGGCTGGTCCTTTGAGAGCCTCGAAGTTCGACAGTAGATGCTCAATGAAAAATGCGCCGATGGGGATGATGCCAAGCAGCGAATGAAGCTTGCGCCATAGAAAGCTTGTCCCCTGGCCCGCGCGCAGTGGCTGGACACCCTGACGTAGTGGGGTTGTCGAGGGATTTTGAACAGTTGCCATGTTCGATTGACTCCTCAAGTGCTTTGGATTGAGGCGGCTTCGCGAGAAGCGAAGAAGAGAATTTGCGAATTGTGTCTATTGCATTATTCGACTCCGCTGGCAAGACCGTCAAGGCAAGTGGGCGGTGTGTTGCGATGCGATGAATGTGGGCGGGAACAGTGAGTCAGGATCTCAAGATATGAAGCAGCGCGGCCAAGGCGCGGCCGCGATGACTGAGGGAGAGTTTTGTTTCGAGGTCGATTTCTGCCATGGTGCGCTTGAGCTCGGACAGGTAAAAGAGCGGATCGTAGCCAAAACCGCCGGTACCACGAGGCGCCTCAAGGATCAGGCCTTCGACGGAGCCCTCCGCGGTGTGGAGAGGCTGGCCGTCGCGGGCGGCTACCAGAGCGCAGCGATAGCGTGCGGTGCGGCGCGGCGCGGGAACACTGGCAAGACGCTGCAGCAAGACCATGTTGTTCCAGATGTCGGTATTGTCGTTGGCATCAGGGGAATCAACCAGGCCCGTGTCAGCGGCGAAGCGCGCAGAGCGGACGCCCGGGGCGCCGTCAAGCGCGTCTACTTCAAGACCAGAGTCGTCGGCTAATACGATTTCGCCGGGAGCGAAGCGCGAGTAGTAGACGCCCTTGAGTTGGGCGTTGGCGGCGAAGGTGGGCCCGTTTTCTTCAGGAGCAGGGATAGTGGAGATGGCGGGCAAGGGATCGATAGCCACAGAAAATGCTTGTGCGGCGGTGCGAAAATCGCGCAGCTTGCCCTCGCTGGTGGTTGCGGCATAGAGGCGTAAGGCCATGTGAGAAGTGTAATGGGCGCGGCGCAGAGGCAGACGCAAGCAAGCAGATCATGCGTCGCGGAGGCGCGAGGGAGATGGGCATTCACGCACATGAGATAACGGCAATGGGGGCGCTTTAGCGACCAATGATGCGGCGCGTTGGAACTGAGATGCAGAAATGGAAAGGCCTGGACTCGATGCTTTGAGCCCAGGCCCTTTTGTTTTGGCTTCTAGTTGATAGATTGTTCCAAAGGCAAGTTACGCGACGATCCGCCTACGCTCACGGTGCGCTTGCCTGCCGCTGTGATCCACTTTGTGTCGGCAGTAGACCAATACTGCAATTGGCGCTGCGCGACGTGAAGCTCGACGGTTTTCGATTCACCCGCGCCCAGATGAATGCGGTCGAAGGCGACCAGCGAACGAATCGGGAATTGTACGCCGGAAGGTACTTCACTGGGCGCGCCAAGGTAGACCTGAGGCACTTCATCGGATGCCATCCCGCCGCTGTTTTTGATGGTGACCTTGATGTCGAGGCCGCCATCCGCCGCTTTGGCGACTTGCAGGTTGGAGTAGGCAAAGGTGGTGTAGCTCAGGCCGTGACCGAAAGCGAATTGCGGTTCAATCTTCTCTTTATCGAACCAGCGATAGCCTACGTTCACGCCTTCACTGTACGTGGTTTTACCATCGACGCCTTGGTGCGAGCGCTCGGGATGCTTTGGGTCGGTGGCAGGATAATCCCCCAGGCTCTTGCCCCAGGTTACTGGCAGACGGCCCGCGGGACTCGTTTTGCCAAGTAGCAGGTTTGCAGTGGACCAGCCGCCTTCATCGCCCGGCCACCACATCTCAAGAATGGCTTTGACCTTGTCGGCCCATGGAAGGGCGACGGGTTGACTGGTGTTGAGTACCACTACAGTGTTGGGATTGACGGCGGCGATTTCTTCAACAAGCTTGTCCTGCTCGCCCGGCAGGCCGAAGACGGGCTCGAGACGTGTCCAGAGAAATACGACGGCAACTTTGGC
This sequence comes from Acidobacteriaceae bacterium, assembly GCA_025350325.1. Taxonomy (GTDB): domain Bacteria; phylum Acidobacteriota; class Terriglobia; order Terriglobales; family Acidobacteriaceae; genus Telmatobacter. The sequence goes on along the minus strand of JANXYB010000013.1, from coordinate 51,320 downwards.
GGCTTTCGCTGCAGCGATGGCGGCTTCATGGTCCGACTGGCGCTGTTCGGGTGTGTACCAGTTGAGGCGCACCTGTACGGGCGATTTGGATGTGTCGGTGCTTGTTTTTACTTCGATAGTGTGCGGACCCGCTGTGAGTTCGACGGCACGACGTACATTGTCGAGATGATCAGTCGTGGGGACGGCGTTGTCCTGGTTCGCCTGGAGAATGTCGCCGTGCACTCCGCCCTGAAATGCGCCGGTGGCGGCGAGGCGCTTCCCATCGAGCGAGATGTTCGCGTTGGTACCCATGGCTTGAAGATAGAGCCAGTAGGTGCCGGCATGCGGCGGGGTGAGTGTGCCTTTCCACGTGACGGTTGAACTGGGAGGCAAGGCATTGCCGCCTTTAACTGTGAAGTTCAGGTCTGCGTCGATCTTCGAATTGCCGGAGCCGGTGCGCTCCAGGCCGGGCTTGCCGTCGTGTGTGAACACACTGGCGGGGACCGGCGATCCGGTCATGTCGTCGTTCACTGCGAATTTAATTTTCGCATTGCCGGAGATTTTCTTGATCGCATCGAGGGGACCGACCTGGCGTTCTGGCAGGCCGACGGAGCGCTCGCCGTTGATGCCAATGGAGTCGACTTGCGCGGCAGTGGGGCCAATGAACACGACGGAGTCTAATTCAGCAGATTTCAGAGGCAGAGTGGCGCCTTCGTTCTTGAGAAGGACGGCTGCGTCTTCGCCGGTCTTCTCGATGATCTTGGCGTTGTCTTCAATGGCCTGTTTGGTGAATTCGTGTTTCTGTTTCCCGTTCATGTAGCCGAATTCAATGATCTCGTAGAGCACGCGGCCGGCAGCGCGGGTAATGGCAGCCTCAGCGACCGTGCCGTCTTTGAGGGCTTCCGTCATTTTTTTCTGATCGAGTTTGAGGCCGAAATCGCCGCCGCCTTCGCGTTTCGGGTTGGGTTCCTCGGGAATGTGTCCGCCAAACATGCCCATTGCGTCGTCCATAGCGTGGGGCGCTGGCGGTGGCGGGGAAGGCTTCGCATCGAAGAAGGATGGAAGGGAGAAGCCGCCAGCCTTGGGGTCGGGCTCGCCGGGCATTTCCATATCGAGGCCGGCGTTGATGAAGTCGACGGCATGGACCGCGCCCCAATCAGAAGTGACGAAGCCTTTGAATCCAATCTGGTCGCGAAGAATGCCGGTGAGCGTGTCTTTGTTGCCGCAGGCGAAGGTGCCGTTGACGCGATTATAGGAACACATGATGGACGACACGCCGGCCTTGATGGCGGCATCGAAGGGCGCAACGTAGACCTCGTGCAGGGTCTGTTCGTCGACGAAAATGTTTCCACTATTGGAGTCGTAGGCGACGTAATGCTTGACCTGAGCCATGACGTGCTGCGATTGGATGCCCTTGATCTCAGCAGCGCCGATCTGGCTGGTGAGGAATGGATCTTCGCCAAAGGTGTTATAGCCGCGCCCGAACTCGAGGTCGCGGTCGATGTTGACGAATGGCTGCAGCGCAACATCAATTCCCAGGGATCGGGCCTCGCGACCGATGACGATGCCGTTGTCTGCAGCATCTTTAACGCTGAATGTGGCGGCGACACCCATGGTTGCGGTTTCGCCCTGGGATGGATGGCGTGTAAGCACCCCGGGCGGCCCGTCGGCATAGCGCAGACCCGGAATGCCGAGACGCGGAACGCCACCGAGGTAGCCGGCTTGACCTTGATAAACGGCGGGGTCTTCCTGGGTGCCGTGAATCAGCTTGAGCTTTTCCTCCAGGGTCATCTGGCTGAGTAGCTTGTCGACCCGGGATTGAACGGTGATCAACGGCACGGTTTGTGTGAGCGCACTGGCTGCGCCGAGCACGAGAGATACGGTTGCGAGCACGACTCGATGTGCCGCGCGAAGTTTTTTCAATTTGTTTTGTGACTTCAATGGCATTGCGTCAGGTCCCCTAGGCGTTGGAATAAGTGCGTCGGCGGATTGGCGCATGGGCCAATCCGATCCGCGAGCGGGCGCAGGGCGACCAGTTAAGCGTTTGACTTGACCGATGTGCGCCAACGGCATGCAAGTGTAAAGCATGCGGGTGGGATCGCGCTGGTCAGGGTAAAGTCATCGTCTCGCACCTTTGTAAGTCGGCCGGGATTGCGTCGCTCCGGGCTCCCGTCGGCGATCCGCCGCCCCCTGTGATCCGCGATGAGCGCGACCACCCCGGCGACATGATCGACCTCTATATCAAATGCTCGGCTGTATCCGGTGCCCACCCCCACCCGTACTCTGGATGGAAGTCATTTGTTTCGAGATGGTTGCGGTTAGCCTCAAGTTGTAAAGTCGTCTAATCAAAAGAGTTCGCCGCAGAGTCCTCTGCACAAAGGGGTTACCGTAAGTCTGCGCAAAGATCGATGGTTTGTGTTATTAGCCATAAATCTTCGGCGTCTGTTTTGTGTCGACTCATATCGCCTCACAATTAAGGATAGTGATTGCGGGCAAATAGTCTGCAAATGGGATCTGGTTGATTCGAACGGCGAGCTGGCGCGGCTGAAAGCCATGCCGTTTCAAATTGACCGTGAAGAGAGTGCTTAAATTGGCTCGATTAGAGGGGGGTGTCAGTGGGCATCGCTCAGGTGAGGGTGGAATTCTGCCTTGCCGTCGGGCAGTAACACGATGTCGAGAGCCCCTTGCTGGCGCTCATAAAATTGGGGGCCGTTGATCTGCACCTGGTGCCCGTTACCTGCGGTGTACTGCACCGACAAAGGGCCATTGCCGCGCACTTGAAAGCGGTAGTGAAAGGATGCATTCGTTGCCAGGCTGTTGGCGCCGAAACTGGCACTGGGATAGGCCACCTCAAGCAGAGTAATCGGCTGGCCGGTGTGGTTTTGCACCGTAGCTTCAATGTGGTATGAGTGGCACCCGGCGCAGAGAATAAGAGTTGAGTACAAAATCAAAGGGATGAGAGTCGAGAGAAAGATCGAACGCGCGAGATGGGTCTTCATGCGCTGTCCCCGCGCTCTTCTTCACTCGCCGGGACCAGGACTTGATTCTCCGAGGCCGGAGTTTGCGCGGCTAGCTTCTTCTCAACGCGATCAAGGCGCTTGAGCATTTCCGGAAGCCGCTGAAAGATAGTGACGGCGCGCAACCACAAGCGGTTATCAAATCCCGGCGACCCGGAAATCATTTTGCCGGCCGGAACATTATGAGAGACCGCCGATTGAGCCGTGAGAATGACCCCGTCCCCCACGCTGCAGTGACCGGCCACTCCAGCCTGCCCGGCAAGGATTACGTTGTTGCCGATGATCGACGAACCAGCGAGGCCAGTCTGGGCGCAGACGAGGGTGTCGCGGCCAACGCGCGAGCCATGTCCGATCTGGACCAGGTTGTCGACTTTGCTTCCGTCTCCAACTTCCGTCGCGCCTACAGTTGCGCGGTCGATGCAAGCGTTGGCCTGCACGTCCACACGGTTGCCGATGCGCACGGGGCCGGACTGGGGAATCTTCTCCCACTGACCGAGATCATTTTTGGCAAATCCGAAGCCGTCCGCACCAACGATTACGCCGTTCTCAAGTGTCACATGATCGCCAAGAATGCAGCCTTCGCGAATCACAGCGTGGGCATGGACAAATAAATGACTGCCAGCCTGCACATCCTGATAGATCACGACGTGAGGCAGCAACGTGGCATGGTCGCCGATCCGCACACCTTTGCCGATTACGACATAGGCTCCAATGTGCGCGCCAGCCCCAATCTGCGCTGACGGATCGATGACGGCGGTAGAGTGGATCTGGGGCGCGTAGACGGGCGGCTGATAAAAAAAGCCGAGAGCGCGCGAAAAAGCGAAGTATGGATTTTTGATGCGAAGGGTTGCTGGCTGAATGTCGGGGAATCCCGGCTCGACGAGCACTGCCGCAGCTTTGGTTTTTCTGGCCAGGCCGCCATATTTGGGATTGGCTACGAAGGTGATCTCCGTCGGACCGGCTTCCTCGATTCCTTTAACCCCCGTGATTTCAAGGTCAGGGTCGCCGCGCAGTTCTGCACCCAGGCGTGCCGCCAATTCACCAAGTTTCATCGCAAGGATTGTACCGGAAGCCGCTCGGATAGACCGGCCGCTCACTCAGGGTGGTCGGCCTGACCCTGATCGGCGAAAAGGTCGGGCTGAGTTTCCATAGGCGCGGTTTCAACTTTCTTTTTTCTACCAGCGGAACCAATCAGACTCACAATCTCGAGTGTTTGGATGGACTGACGGGGCACATATATCCGCTGGGTGTTGGAGCGGGTATCGGGAGGCGTGAGCATGATCCCTGCCCCCTCGATCAACGAACGGTCGTTTGCCGCCAACCCCTCAAGTTCATCGCCGTCGGTGAGAGTCATGTGCAGCCACAATCCGGCAACCCGTGGCCGTACGGCGAATCTTTTATGCAAAAGGCGTTCGGGGTTGGCGTGGTCCATCGCGGAGGCGGGAAAGTCGCGGATGTAGCATACCCATTTCACGGATTCCCAGGGGATGGTGAGCACTTTTCCGGTGAGGTCGAGCAGCTCAAGTTGTGGGCAATCCTGGCCAAAGCTTGCCCCGGCATATCCCGCTACCCAGTCTCGCGAGAACTTCCGCACTATCACCAGCTTACGCAGAAAGGCCATTAGCTCTGGATTGTCGCATGGAGCACGTGCGATGCATACCCCGAAAGTCGCAAAGTCAGTGCTATTTGCACTAGTCAACGGGCCTCGATTGTGTTAAGGTACCCTTTGCAACCTCAACCATGGTGCGCTGTAAGCTTAACACCATCAGGTACTTGGCAGAGGCAGGCATCGTGGGAGCAGGGACGGAATGCCCGATTACATTTACCTTCTTGAGCACCGGCTGTCGGTTGATCAACGCAATGCCCTTAATCAGCTACGTGATGCGGCTCGCGAAAGCAGCATGCTCCTGTTTCTTACCGGGGACGCGGTGCGTGACCTTACCAGCGGTCAGGCAGTGCGTGACCTTGAGGTCGCCGTTCACGGCAACGCCCTAAAACTAAAGAAGATCGTCGAAAAGATGGGCGGCAAAGTGTGGGGTGAGGACGAGGCATCGCGCTCACTTTATCTCTGCTTTCCTGGCACCGTCCGCGTCGATCTGATCAGTGCTCACCGCCGCGAATATCCCAAGCCCGGCAAACCGGTTTTTCATCCCGCTTCTATTCAAGAAGACCTGCGGCGGCGTGACTTTACCGTCAACGCGATGGCAATTTCGCTCAACGAGGGATCGTTTGGCCTGTTGATGGATCCGCTGAACGGGGCGGCGGACATTGAGGCCCGCACCCTGCGCCTGGTGTCGAATTACGGCTTCCTTGAGGAGCCGACGCTGCTCATTCGCGCAACTCGCTACCTGGCCCGCCTGGGTTGGGACCTCGACCCGAAGACCCTGACCCGCTATGAGAATGCCAAGGCAGAATCGGTTATTGAGAGTCTTTCGATGCATGCTCGTAGCCAGGAATTGGAGCAAATCGGCCACGAGGAAGATGGATTGAAGATTGTACGCGCGCTCGAAGCCGAGGGCTGGATGAACGCGCTGTTTCCAGCGTGGACCGCAGCCAAGGCTGACGAAGACAAGCTCAAGACGCTGCATGAATTGTCAGTAAGCCTGCAAATGCAGGGTGTGCACCCAGACCTGTCAGCGGCGCAGATGCAATTGCTTACGGCCAAGCTGGCAGCAAAAGATTTGTCGGCTCTCAAAAAGCTGATGCTTCGTCCCGGATTTGTCGAGGAGTGGAATTCGCTCGACTCGCTGGCGTCAGGATTTGCCAAGGTTCTGCTGGCTAAGGAAAACGCTACACCGTCGACCAGCTACAAGATTTTTACCAGCTACGATCCAGAGTCAGTTCTATGGCTTGGTTTCACCAGCAAAGATCAGGCTGTCAAAGACCGATTCGAGCTCTTTGTGAAAACGTGGCCGGAGTCGCGTCAGCGCATTCCGCACACGCTGATGCAGGAAATGCGCATAACTCCTGAACTTGCCACCTACAACGAAATCGTGCGCAAGGTTTTCCTCGAATTGATCGATGGGCGGCTTACCACGCCGGAAGAAATCAAGGCATTTCTTGAGCCGTTTTCTCCACCCGCTCCGCCACCACAGGTCACCATCAAACGAACTCGCGCCAAACGCGGCGCTGAGCCGAAGATCAAAGAGAAGTCCTTTGACGACGATGAGGATTCTGAAGACGGCGATGACGAGGACGAGGATGTAAACGATGTCGGCGGCGACGATGAAGAAGCCGACCTTGGCCTGAGCATTCCAAAAATCGATCTTGAACCCGATCCCGCCGACGAAAGCGAGTCGGATGAAGAAGATTCTGAGGACGACGAGCCGGAACCGCCCAAGCGTCCCGGCAAGCAGCCTATCGCGGCGAAACCTGGCAAAGCGGAGGCTGAGGTTGGCGAAGCAAAGTCAGTAGGTCAAAAGACGCCTAGTGCAAAGTCAGCCAAGGCCGAGAAAGTTATGGCCGAATCGAAGCCTGCGCCCGCTGCAATCGCGAAAGGAAAGCCCGAGCCGATTGCTAAGGCGGAAGTCAAACCTGCGCCCAAACCCGCAAGTCTCAAGGCAGCACCGGCGGCGGTAAAGGCTACTACGGTCGCGAACAAATCAGGCTCGGCGGCAACGGCTAAGGCTCCGAGCGCCGCGCACAAGCCGGCTCCAATGGGAAAGTCTCATTCAGCGAAGTCCACGCCGAGCAATCATACGGTTAAAGGTCCGGCAAAACCTGCGCCCAAGGTACAGGTAAAGGGAGTTGTGAAGGCGCATCCGAAACCGGTGGTCAAGACCAAGGCAGCTCCAGCGCCGAAAAAGCTGGCTCTTCGAGCCAAAGGTGCGAAGTCGCATCCGCCCGCGAAGCCGCATGCGCCAGCGAAACCGGTCAAATCTGCTGCAAAAAAGACGAGCGGAAAACCAAGCAAGAAGCGCTGAGCCTTTTTCATAGATAGCTCGAATAATTTGTTCGCTGCTATGCTCGCAGTAAGACTCGCTTAAAACTTGGTCATACGTTCATTGCTGAAGTCATCGACCTTCAAATTTGCTTTAGCAGTCCCGCGTTCAATGATGAGCAGCGTCGAACCCTCCTGCCCGCGGACCTTGCCTTCAATCTGGCTAGCCGACCACACTCCAGCCTCTTTCCGCAATCCGATATACGTGAATTGCTTTACCGCTCCGGTGCCTTTCTCTGTCTTCTCGACATAAACCGGAAACCCGATGCTGTGATCGAGCCAGGTGCGGACCTCAGAGTAATGGGTTCGGTCGGATGTGCCCGGCGTGCTTTTTAACACGTCGCACTGACGCGCGCCGTACTTGGTTGGCTCGAGCGCGGCTTGTCCCGGCCAATAAACTTCCGGCTCAAGAAAATCTTCGTAGCTGAAGCCAGGTCCAAAGGGGGTGTCGCTCCACTTGCCGAGCGGCAACGTGCTCGCAGCTTTGTCACCGGGGTGAGCAATTTTAGCGATGGTCTGACCGTTGGGCCGCATTTCGAGCAGGATGTGGGAACGCGCTTCCTGAGGCGAGCCTACCTCTACCAATACGCGCAGCACGTCGCCAAACCAATGTGCCTTGATGGTGATTCCGTAGTTGGTGTGCGCCCCTTTTGCATCGATTCGCACCATGCGACCAGACACGCGATAATCCGCTGTCTCGATGCGCTGTCGCGGCACCGCCAGCACGGCGTCAACAGCCGCTGCTTGGGCGAGAAAAGGAAACAGGAACACTGCAGCGACAAGGCCACAAAACTTCTTCATCAATGAATCCTCTGATTCGACGATTGAGCCAGACAGTGGCCTGTAAATTAGATGCGCGCTGACCTATGGGGTAAAGGACGGTGGACCACGATGTACCCGGAATGTAAAGAAATCGCGTACGATCGTTCGCCGAACGCGCGACCCCACGCTGAGTCAGCATCCGAAGGCGGGTCGCCGTATCCGGAATGATCAATTTCGTAGACCACTCATCCCCCGAAACATCCGGGCGGTCACAAACTGGTTGCATCTTTCCGGCCTGTGTTCTAGCCTCGGGTCGATTACAAGACCTTCGATTCCAGCGGAGACCGCAATGAAAACGCCGATTCTGTCTTTGATTTGTCTGGCATGCATCCTGAATGCAAGCGATGTCGCAATGCACGCGCAAACTCCCGACATGTCTACTGACAAAACTGCACCTAGCTATGACATGAAAGCCCAAGCCCTTGTTGACTTGCAGGCCGTGAATAAGAAGTGCATCGATCTCGCCGAGGCACTTCCAAAAGACAAGCTCACCTGGCGTCCTGCGCTCAACACCCGGTCCTTTGCTGAAGTGTTTCTGCATGTTGCTGGAGAGCGCTACGGAATCCTGAGCATGATGGGTGCAAACCCTCCGGCGGGGTTTAAAGCGGGCGAATTCGAAAAGTCCACAACCGAGAAAGATCGCATCGTGGAGGACCTGAATCAGTCCTGGGAGTTCACGACCAAGACGATCAATGGCATGAGCAACGCGGATTTCGCAAAGCTGGTGCCAAAGCTCGGCCCGCAGGCTAACGAGGGCGACGTTGTTTATATCCTCGTTGCGGACGCGCACGAACACCTCGGCCAACTCATCGCTTACGCACGGCAGAATGGCATCGTACCCCCTTGGACCGTACAGATGCAGAAAAAGAAGGCGTCCGACGCTGCCGGCAAATGAAGGCTCGCGACTCCGCTCGCTCTAACTGAATGCCTAGATGAAGGCGGACGGGCACAGCTGCCGTGCGTCTGTTTATGGTTCAACAGAAACATTCACTCGGCGGATGAAGTCGCTTTGATTTTGAAATAGCTAGCCGGCAGGGCTGAAGGCTATGCCCTGATACAAAGCGCTATTTCAGATCTGTCTGTTTTGAGGTGTAGGAACACGCTACAGCCTTAGAGGCACACGCTGGTCTTTCGACTTCGGTCAATCACCCAACGAACGAAGACCCGTTCGTCGGGATTCCGACGCCATGCGACCTTCGCTCAAGAGAACGATGCTCTCGGTTGGGCGACCTTCGCACGAGATGACAATGCAAAGCTAAGGCAGCCACGGGTCAATGTGGCTGCCTTAGACTTGTGACCGATTCAGGTGAATAACAGGTTAGACAGCAGACGGGGAACGGACCCGGAAAAAAACCGCAAACGTGCACGAGCCGCTTTGCGGATCCCCCTGTTGCTTGAATGAATCTCAAACGCTGTGGCTTGTGTGGGGCGTTGCACCTACGTAGTGCAACACCTGCGCGTTAGGGCTAAAAGCGACCGCCGCCGCGCGATCCGCCGCCACCGCTGCCTTTACGCGCCTGGTAGCAATCGCGACAAAAAACTGGACGATCGCCACGCGGTTCGAAAGGAACGGTAGTGGGCTGGCCGCAGCCAGAGCAAATCACGGGAGTCCCATGGGAAGGAGCCGGGCGGTAACCTGCACCACCACCGGCACCACCTTGCTCGGTCTTCTTTGCCTGACGGCACGGTTTGCAGCGCTTAGGTGTCGAATAACCGCGTTCCTGAAAGAACGTTTGATCAGCAGCGGTAAACGTAAAGTCTTGTCCACAATCACTGCAAGTAAGTTGAATATCTCCGGCCATGGCTTCCTCGTGGGTCTCCTCGTGGCGATTGTACAGCCCGGTCTGTGATTTTTGTATAAGAATATTACGCGGACCAGAAAGTCATTCGGCATCGTGTCTCTCTGTCATCCTTTCGGTTGAGCCTGATGCCGCGCTATAGTGGTTTGTCAGACCAACTGCGTTGCGAGAATCAATGTCGGTGGCTGCATCGGCGGTATGACGGCAGCTAACCCAGAGTTTGAAGCGGAATGCACAGGCCAGTGCTTTAATCGTGGGCGGAACTCGGTTACATTGGCGCACCGGATCGTTAAGGCCTCCTGAATATGTCAACGCGCACGTTCCTTACTGCCGAATGGCGCGACCTCGTCATGCTCAACTACGCGCTTGAGCCGTCGCTGCTGGAGCCGTTCGTTCCGGCTGGCACGGAGCTCGATTCGTTTGAAGGGCAGACCTACGCGAGCCTTGTCGGCTTCAACTTCAATCGCACACGCATCGCTGGAATCGCAATTCCATTCCATCAGGCGTTTGAAGAGGTGAACCTTCGCTTCTACGTTCGTCGCGGCTCAAAACGCGGGGCTGTCTTCATCAGCGAACTCGTTCCCAAATTTGCTGTTGCCGCAATTGCACGGTATGCCTTCGGTGAAAAATATTCCAGGGTCCCGATGGCGCACCACGTCCAAACGCGCCCTGTTGACGACGTGCTCGAGGCTGAATATTTCTGGGGACCTCAAACGAATCGCTGCTCGATCTGGATTGAAACTGCGCAACGCGGTTATCTGCCGCCTGAACAGTCGCTCGGCCAATTCATCACCGAGCATTACTGGGGCTATGCGTCGCAAAAAGATGGTGGCTGCCTCGAATACGAGGTCCAACATCCGCGATGGCTGGTAAGAGACGCGGATAATTTTGGTCTCAGTGGAGACGCGGGCCGTTACTACGGGTCCGAATTCGCGACGGCCCTAAGTCAGCCAGCGCGATCGGCTTTCATTGCCGAAGGTTCTGCTGTCACCGTGTGCAAAGGAAAGAGAATTTAAGTCAGCGAGATCATCGAGTAACTTCATTTGGATTTATCGCGTCCTAAGCCGGCGGCAGGGTTGCGGCATTCGTGATTGGTATTGCGGGCCGGGGTGGTTTGCGGTGGATACACTCTCGCAGCAAAGGGTCTGCTCTAGACCGAGTGCGCGCACACAGCCTGGGCTGATAACTCGCGCTATCATCGTCTCACCAACATTCAAACCAGCTCGGAGATCGATGCGCATTGCCTACATGCTAACTTCGCTCGGCGTCGGCGGGGCCGAGCGTCAAGTCATTGCACTGGCCGAGCGCACGGCTGCTCGGGGACATGCGGTAGCGATCCTCGTTCTCAGACCGCGCGGCGTCGAGGAATGGCGCACCGACATTGAAGTCGTCTACCTCAACATGCAAAAAAATGCGATCAGTCTTCTCGCAGCGCTGATTCGGGCGCGCCAATTCCTGCAATCGTTCCGACCGGAAATATTACATAGCCACACGTTCTATGCCAATATGTTCGCGCGCGCTCTCAACGTAATTGGTGCCGCACCGCGCGTCCTGTCCACCGTTCACAATATTTGTGAAGGGCCAAAGTGGCGCACCTATGCATACAGACTCACCGACAGGATGAGTTTACATACCACCGCAGTCAGCCAGGCAGTGGCAATGCGATCAATCAATGTGCGTGCCGTCCCCCAGAGCAAATGCAGCGTTATAACAAATGGCATCGATACACTGGAATTTTCTGCACAACCAGAGCGTCGGTCAGCCACAAGGAGCACGATGCGGGCTGGAGAATCGTTTGTGTTCCTCGCCGTCGGCCGCATCGTCCCAGCAAAAGACTATCCGAGCCTGTTACACGCCTTCGACCAAGTTCACAGCACATTTCCGCAGACGAAATTATGGATCGCAGGCGAGCCGGGCAGAAATGCGCCACCGGTACGCTGGGTTAGCAACGCGAGCGAGCGTGACGTTGACGCGGACGTGCATTGGCTCGGTCTGCGCCGCGACATCCCATCCCTGCTCGATGCCGCCGATGCGTTCGTGCTCAGCTCCGCTTGGGAAGGCATGCCTCTGGTAGTAGGGGAGGCGATGGCAATGAGAAAGCCCGTCATCGCCACCGATGTTGGCGGTGTGCGCGAACTCACCGGAGAAACTGCATTTATCGTTCCCCCTGGAGACGCCGATGCACTTGCTGCCGCGATGCTGGCCGTCTTGGGTTCGCCAGTTGATGGTTTGCACGCGAAGGGATGGGCGGCACGCGCACGCATTGAGGCTTTATTTAGCATCGACTCGAAGGCCGATGAGATGGAGTCACTTTACGTCTCGCTGGTTGCGCGACCGTTCTAGTTCTAAGAGTGCGATGGCCGCATCGCGCATTGACAATAAAAAGCCGAAGCGTATGCCTCGGCCTTTACTAGTTGTGGTGAATTTGTTTAGAACGAAAATACTACCTGCGCAAACACGCGACGTGCTGCAGACCCTGTGCTGAACATGCCTTGCGCCAAGCTGGTTGAGTGGTTGAACGATGGGCTCGTGAGAACTCCTCCCGGCTGGCCGTAGTCAATGTTGTTGAATAGATTCAGCGCTTGCACGCTGAAGTTCAACGTGTACTTTTTGCCGCTGCTGGTGGGGCCAAACATGCCGCCAGGTCCACCGTGTCCGCCGCCACCGCCCAGGCCGCCCGGCCCAAGACCACCGCCCGGGGGTCCGCCACGCCCGCCGCCTCCGGGTCCGCCGCCGGGAGGTCCGCCATTTTGATTAGCGCCTGCTGCTGAGCCGACCTTTGGCCCAAATCCAAAGCCGCGACTGACACGCAGATTCACCGCGACTGCCGCTGGACCATTCCCAAGATTGGCGGGGATCAACTTTTCACCAGGGAGTGCCGCAGCGTCGAAAATGCCATAGGGCGTATCGACCTGATCGGCGATTGGCGTCGAAGCAGTGGCGTAGGTGGGACGCTGATTGTAGAGGTTATTCAGGGGGTCGGTCGCCAACACGATATTGAACGGTCGTCCGGATTGCGCCAACATAAACGGACTGAATCGAACGCCCCACGGCCCGTTGTAATTGCCCATCATAAAGAGTGTGTTGCGCGACACAAACGCCGCGGGTCCGTAATCCTGGCCGAGATCGTATGCATTCGACACACTGCCGCCGGCGCTATTTGTGTTGGCCGATGCAAGCGTATAGAAGCCGGTCAGATTGAGGTTTTTTGTGATCTTCGCGTTGACGCTTGCAATCAATTGATCCTGTTTGAACACCGCCTCGGGGAAATACTCATATAGGTATCCGCCCGATTGGGTCTGCGGTGTTCCGCCTACAGCCTGATTTGCGTTGCGCGTTACAAGTTGGTGCACTCCAAAAGAATGCAAGTATGTGAGTGTGAGGCTGGTGCCGGCGGTAAGCTGCCTTTCGAGGCCGACACCTGCTTGCCCTGTGTACGGCGAGTGGAAATGCGGTGCAACTTCGTACTTCACTGGAACCGAGGTCGTCGATGAGCCAATCGTGCTGGTGCATGAGCTAAGGTCGATTTGATCGAGAGATGTAGCTTGAGTGCCAGAGGAGGTAGTTGAACCGCAATTGGGATTATTGACTACAATCCGATTCTGAATGTTGGCTCGATTGATGGTGAGCAGGTTATTGCTCTGAAAGCGATCATAAAAAAGCCCATAACCGCCGCGCAATACGGTCTTGGTTTTTTTGTTATTTTTTCCACCATCGAGTGCGTAGGCCATCGAGACTCGAGGGGCCCAGTCGTTGTGATCTGTAATGTGATTCTGCGATTCCCAGCGCAGCCCGCCCGAGACCGATAGGCGCGGATTCACTTTCCAGTCATCTTGCGCAAATAGCGCGACGTCAAACATATTTGCTAATGCAGACTGTCCGCCCGTGGCGTAGTTGGCCGCCGTTGGGCCATATCCTTCGCTAACTAATTGGTCGAAGGGCGTGCCGGCCGCGAGCCCATTCGCCATGTTGAGGTAGCTGGTGGGTGAATCGAACGTAAAAGACCCGTTGAAATTTGCGTTCGTCAGATTTGCATCGCGCGTATCCCGCACGCGCGTTCCAAATTTTATTGCCTGCGACCCATGACTCAGTGTCGTGATGTTCCAGAACTCAAGCCGGGTCGCATGATCGCGGCTCTGCTGGCCGGAATATCCGCCTCCCGTGAAGTCGCCTTGCACGTTGATGGTGCGTGCCGTCGAGTCTGGATAATGATTTTCGTTTTGCCGCTCGTATTGAAAGCGAGTCTCATTGACTGCGTGATCGCTCAAGATTAAAGAATCACTCAACTGCACCGTGTGGTCGGTGTTGGCCTCGTGCGTCGATGCGCTGGGCAATGCGTTTGTATTCAAATTGCCGTGCTCCGCCTCTAACCAAAAACCGTAGCGCGCGGTAAAGGTATTCTTTGCTCCCAATTGCCAATCGACGCGCGCCGAGGCATTGTCGCGAATGCGCCGATTGATAAGGTTCACCGCGTAATCCGGAATATTCACGAAATTTGAACCGTCGTTAACCACAGCGTCGAGAATTCGCCATGCATTCACGCTTTCAGTATTGCGCTGTTCTGCACTTACAAAAAATGAAGCTGTCTTGGAGATTGACCCATTCAATGTTCCGTTGAATTGGTAGCTGTAGTAAGAGGGAATTGTCTTGGTGAAAGGATTGCCGGTGTTGAAGTCTTTGTGGTTGCCCTGGATGAAGAATTGGCCGTGAAGCTTGTCGGTTCCTGGCTTCGTGAGAATCTCGATTCGCCCGTAACCCAAACGGTCATATTCAGCCGAGAAGGGATTCTGATTGATACGAATCTCACGTATCGCAGACTTTGGTGGCAGTTGTCCGCCGCTGAATCCATCGATATATATCTGTCCGCCGTTTGGGCCAGCAGAGGGACCGGCCAACGCAGCTAGTTCATTAGAGAGTTCGTCAGGATCGTCAGACAGGGCATCGAGGTCTTTATCCTTGAGCACAATTGAGTTCGCGTTACCCGATGCCTCAACATTGACGGTGGGTGATTCGTCGCTGACCGTTATGCTTTGCTGCTCAATCTCGATAGCCATTGCAATATCGACCCGCTTCACCTGGCCGGCTGCGATGGTGATCGGTTGCGATTGAAACGAGGCAAACCCTGCGACGTCTGCGTTGACAATATATATACCAGGATTAAGGCCAGTGACAGCGTACGCTCCCGAGGCATCTGCTGTGGCCGTGCCTGCGGCAACGCCGGCTGGAGTCGAAATTGTAACCTTCGCTCCGGGAATCAATGCGCCCGTTTGATCTGCGATGTGACCGCGGATCGTTACTGTCGGCCCAGCGGTGACCGGCGCTGTTATAGGCGCGGCGGTCTGCCCGCTGGCCACAATCAAATTAGCTAAGCCCAATGCCAGCGCAATCAAAAAATGAATGAAGCAATGAAATCTTGAATACACGTATCCCCTCGCTTATCCTGCTATGAAATTTCAGATGACTTATTGAGCTGCTGCCTCTGGCGAACCCGACCCCATACTCCAATTTGAAAGCAGATTCTGGCTGGCCTCTGGTGCTTCGAGCAGTGGCTCGACCCCTGCCAAAAGGGTGATGGCTGTAACATCAGCCGCACCTTGCGTGGCAACCAGCATTACGGCTTCGCCCTTTTGCAGCGTGTTGAGTTGAATAGTGGGAGCGCGGCTCAACACCTGTTGCATGTCTCCATTACTGCCTGCTCCACGCGTCCCAGCAGAGCCCGGTTGTTCCATGGCTGCGCCGCCGCTTTGCTGCCCGTAACCGCCGTGTTGTTCACTTGCACCCGCGGTCGATTGCGGACGTGTCTCCGCACCTGTTGTTGCGTTGCTGGCTGCTGACTGGCCCGCTGGTTTTTGCCTCGTTGTTCCGGTGCCCGTTACTCCGCTCTTTAACCGCGCGGCTATCATCCTTGCCATCGTGTCAGGCAAGCGCCGCATCTGGGTTTCGGCCCCGATGTGAACGGTGATGGACTTTTTGGTAATCAGGTCTTTTAAAGTCAGGGTTGCCGCGGTTGTGTCTAAGGAGAGGATCGTTCCTGAAATGTTTCGGAAACTCCCGGAAATAATTTCTTCTGCATTGATTTCCGTCGCGTCAGCGTTCTTCGTGCCGCGAGCGCGGAGTTGATCGCCAGCGTGAATCGTATCGATGGCCGCAACCTGCGCTTCGTCGTAGCGAACCGAAGCAGGGGCATAGCGCTTTAGTACAGTTTCTTTTGTCACGTGCACTGTCACGGTCTTTGCGGTAGGCCCTGCGCCGCTCGTTACCTGAACCGATCCCGCACCTGCATCGACGCCCTTAACAAGGCCTCCAATACCATTGTGCTGCCAGTCGTAGCGATCTTTCTGCTGCTTGAGTGCCACGTCCGCCTGCTTCACCGCAACGACCTGAAGCGCTTGCGGGGTCGCGCCTGCCGCCGCCGTGTCTAGCTTCACCAGTACGCGGTCTCCGCTTTCAAGATCGCTAAACTTGATCGTCTCTGCCGTGGTTAAATCTTTTTGTCCGGGAGCGATGCGCTTGAGAGTCGCGGTGGCCGGAACCTGCACCTGCCGCGTATCCCCGGCATCGGTTTTCACCGTCAACGTATCGTTGTTGATGGCAGTAATAGTACCTAGAAAGCGGGATGGCGCCTGAGAGCGCAGCAGGGGAGAGGCGATTGCCAGCGCTATGAACAAGGCAAGTTGCGCAAGCACGGTCTGTCTGAATTTGCTGTTCATTTATCTTTTCTCCGCGAGCCTTGCATAGAGTCGAGGCGTAAACGGTTTCTATTTCGGTAGACGAGTGAACGCATCAAAAGGTTGAGCGAATGACATCAAACTGTGTTGCGTGTCACGGATGTTGCGCAGATTGATGCAACTTGATCGCATTGCGGAACTTAGAGTTGAAGTGTTAAGCGAATCTTAAGGTATTTGGTTCCCAGGGATGGATCGATGACGAGTAAGGCCCTTAGCCGCGACGAGAGAGTTCTAGATGCGGACCTTTGGCGATTCAGCCCAGAAAGACTTTAAGGATGGAGTTCCGCGGATTCTAGAAATGTGAAGCTACCGGATGGCGTTGGCTCAACATGGGTCAGACGTTTGTTGTGCACGACAACCGTGTCTCGATACCAAAGATTGATGGCCGGTAGGTCGCGCGCGAGTATCTGCTGCGCCTCAACATAGTCAGTGCGCCGCTTTGCTGGATCGCTGCTCGCAGATGCATCATCGAGCAAAACATCGAGCCGGGCATTTGAATAATGCGCGCGATTCGCGCCTTTGGGGGAGAATCGCGCCGTCGAAAAAGCGTAGCTGAAAATATCCGGCTGCTCATTGCCGCCTATCCAGCGCAGTGAATACATTTGGAATGCGCCACGCGTAACGTCGGCATAGAATGTGGCGAATTCATAGGTGCGAATATCGAGAGCGATTCCCACCTTTGCCAATTGCTGTTGCAACACGGCGGCGAGCAGGCGCACATCTTCAACGTTGCTGGTTTTCATCGTAACGTGAAAACGAATTCCATCTGAGCCTGTTGGGTGTCCGCTCTGGTCGAGCAACTGTTTCGCGCGCGACGGATTGTAATCGAAGTGCTCCACATCAGCTGTCCATGCCCAATGGTGTGCCGGCAACAGACTCTGCGCAGGCTGCGCGTAGCCATGCAACAGGGTTTGAATAATGAGATCACGATCGATAGCACACGCAATCGCCTGGCGTACGCGCACATCGCTTAGCAACGGATCACGCATATTGAAAGCAAGATACTGGATTTGAGTACCGTATGTATCTTCGACTTGCAAATGCGGTTGCTGCGCGAGCACCGGCAGCGAATCAGGGGGCAGGGAATTGACGGCCACGTCGGCCGAGCCCTTCTCTAACTCAAGCGATTCAGTGATGGCATCGGGCACGACGGCGAAGCGCACACGTTCTACTTTTGCAACCGTGTGCCAGCTCATGGGATTACGCTCAATGACAACGTCTTGATCGATCTGCTGACTGATAAAGCGGAAGGGGCCTGTGCCCACCGGATGCTGCCAGAAATCTTTTCCGCTGCCCTCGGGAACGATGCCGATAGCGCCCGTAGAGAGATTTGTCAAAAGGAAATTGTCCGGCTGTTTCAGGTGAAAAACTACGGTCATTGCATTCGCTGCTTCGACCTTGTCAACTGAGGCGTAAGTGGTCGCCTTGGGTGAGATGATCGAACCGTTGCGTGTTGAATTCACGGTCCAAACCACGTCTCGCGCCGTCATGGGCCTGCCGTCGGTGAAACGCACTCCATCGCGTAGATGAAACACCAGTGTAAGGGGATCGAGCAATTCCCAACGCTCGGCCAGCGCTGGCGTGTAATGAAATTGCGCGTCACGCGCTACCAAGCCGTCAAAGAGCAGTTCGTCGATATGCTCAGACTGCCCATCGATGCCAACGCGCGGATCAAGATTTGTGGGACTGCTTTCAATGAGAAAAACAACGGTACGCGGATCTCTCTGCGCCGAACGGCAACTCACTAGCGCAATGATTGTGCCGAAGAAAAGAAAGGCGAGCAAGACCTGATGCCAGTCGCTTCGCCTATGACTCGATTTGCGAACCGCCGGTATAGACTCGCGCGTAACTATGACGTCGCTGCTCTTACACATACGTGATTTGCCCAAGGATCGCAGGCCAACGCGCACCCGTAGCAGCAGGCACATTGCCGGGCAGACGATGCCAAGTCTGCCACGCCAGCAGCGCAAAGGCCGCAGCCTCTTTCGCCTCTGCGGGAAGCCCGAAGTCCTCGCTCGTCGCTAGTTCGCAGCCGAGGGGCTCAAGGCGTGCACAGAGCATCGCCATCAAGGTTGCGTTTCGTGCGCCGCCGCCGGAGACAACGTAGTCAATGCCGCGATCTTTAAACAGCGGCTGCACAAATTGCCTGTAGCTCATCGCAATCGTCTCTGCCGTCAGTGCAGTGGCGGTGGCCAGCGCATCTTCAGGCTTCGTACTCACCTCATGGCACGTTCTCAAAAATTTCTCAGCGTACTCGCGCCCAAACTGCTCGCGGCCAGCCGTACGCGGCGGCCTAAGTCGAAAGTAGGCATTGCGCAGCATTGATTTCAAAACCGTATCAAGCACCACGCCCTGTGCCGCAATCGCTCCGTTGCGATCATAGGGTCGATCAAAAAGCGTTTGGGTCAGCGCATCCATCACCATGTTGCCGGGCCCCGTGTCAAAGGCCACAACCTTGTTGGCACTCGCGCCTGCAGGGATAGCCGTCAAGTTGGCGATGCCGCCGATATTCTGCAACACGCGATTGCGCCGCGCATCGGCAAAAAGTACATAGTCGAGCAGTGGAACCAGGGGTGCCCCCTGCCCGCCCGCAAGCATGTCTGCCGGTCTGAAATTCGAGACCACCGGTACGCCAATCTCTGCTGCGATCACCGCCGCTTCACCGGCCTGCCAGGTACAGGCAAATTTCCTCTGAGCGTACACGGCGGGTTGCGCCTGATGATAGAGCGTCTGTCCGTGGCTGCCGATCAGATCCAATGTAAATTTGTGCTTTTTTAACGTTGCGGCAACCGATTCTGCATATGCCAGGCCCAGCCGCCATTGCAGACGCGCGAGTTCCGCCGTTGAAATCGCAGTGGCATTCATTGCTGCCAGCACCGCGCGGCGCAGGGGTAACGGGTACTTGAATCCCTCGTGTGCCAGCAGCGTCAACTTAGGCTGCAACTTGCCGGGCGCGATCCGTACTACTGCCACATCGACTCCGTCGGCCGACGTGCCACTCATGATTCCCGCCACGATCATTGGCTTCGCTGTCATGCGGTCTCCACGATTGGCGCTGAAGTCGCGCGCTGAGGAGCAGTCATGTTTGCGTCTCTCTCGATCGTCTTGCCGAAACGTATGATGCGAGTACGGAGCGCTTCAAATTGTCGCTCGGTGAGCGCACGTGAGAATTCCATCGTAAACAATTTCCTTCTCTTGCGCGTCGTCACTCGAGACCTAGCGAGCAGCAGGGCATTGAACGAACGCGATTTCTCCGCTTCTGCAATCAGGGCTTCATAGGCGCGCAAGATCAGTTCAGGGCTATGGCAAATCTCGAGCAGATCCATCCCGGCACGAACTGCCGCGACTGCGGCCTCCTCGATCGACATGAACTTTAGAATTCCGCCCATCTCAAGGTCGTCAGAGAAGATGATGCCGCCGTAGCCAATGCGTTTGCGCAGCACGGTGGTGATCCAAAACGGAGAAGCGCTCGCGGGCAGATGTTTTCCCTTGGTATCAGGATAAGCCGCATGATTGACCATCACCATAGGCAGCGCATCGCGCAGCGTGCGATAAGGCAGCAGGTCGGTTTGCCATAGGTCCAGCCAAGTGCGGCGAATAGCAGGGGTCTCGAAATGCGAATCGCGGGTGCCGCCGCCAAGGCCTGGGAAATGTTTTCCGCATCCCACAACACCATGAGCGGCCAGACCGGCAAGGAAATTTCGCGCATACTCGATTACAGCGCCGGGATCGGACGAAACAGATCGCGTTCCCATCACGTTGGCGGACGACGGCAATGCAAGATCCAACACAGGCGCCAAGGTAGTGTTGAAGCCAAACGCGCCTATGCCTCGCGCTACCAATTCACCCTGCTCGCGAATGAGCGCCGTTTTTCCAGCGGCCTTGGCTGCTGTCGCCACGGCCTGCGCGGAAGGCATCGGGGCCAGCGCATCCCGGAGCCGATCGACCGTGCCCCCCTCAACATCGATGCACTTGAAACCGCGATCAACACAAAAGCCCGCCGTCTCGAGTAGCAGCGAGCGCGTTTGTATGGCGTCGGTGATGTTGCGTCGAAACAGAATCACGCCTGCGGGCCGAACCAGCTTCAGCCACGCCCGCTCCAGGCCCGTCAGTTCCGTGCCTGCGAGACCGACGACCAACAGACTCCCCGCAGCCTCGCGCAGTGTTGTCATGCGGCCGCCTGATCGATTCGAGTGTTCACGCCTTTTCTTTCAGTTCCTGCTGCAATTCTTCAAGCAGATTGAGGGCCTGCATCGGAGTCAACGCATTCACGTCTAGCGCTTCGATACGATCGACTATGCGCTGCGAAAGAGGCGTAAACATGGTTAGCTGTACAGGGTCAGGCTCGGTTTCAATCTGCACGCTTTGCCGCTCTTGCTTTTCATGCTGACGAAGAATGCGTTTGGCTCGCTCAATGACTGCCGACGGCAATCCAGCCAAGCGTGCTACTTCAATGCCGTAACTTTTACTTGCCGCGCCGGGCTCGATGTTATGCAGGAAGATGATACCGCTCGGCGTTTCCTTAACAGCGACGCGTAGGTTCCGCACACGCGCCAACTTTTCCGCCAGCATTGTCAACTCGTGATAATGCGTTGCGAAGAGGGTGCGCGCGCCAGTCTCTGCGTGCAAATATTCAACCGTAGCCCAGGCCAGTGAGAGGCCGTCAAAAGTCGCCGTGCCGCGCCCCATCTCATCCAGCAAAATCAGGGAGCGCCGCGTTGCTGTATTCAAAATTGTGGCAGTCTCAGTCATCTCAACCATAAAGGTTGACCGCCCGCGTGCAACATTATCGCTTGCCCCGATGCGCGTATAGATGCGATCAACTAATCCTAGGCGCAAGCTGTCGGCGGGCACAAAACAGCCCATCTGCGCCATCAGCACTAACATCGCCGCTTGCCGCAGATAAGTACTCTTGCCGCCCATGTTAGGCCCGGTAATCAGCAGTAGGTTAGGTCCTGCATCCTCCGAGCTGAGATACAGGTCGTTAGCGATGAAGCGGCCTTCACGCATCTCTTCCATTCGCTGCTCTATTACGGGATGCCGTGCCGCCACCGCCTCCATCACGCCTTCATCGACAAGCCTGGGCCGAACGTAGCGGCGCAAAGCCGCGAGATGGGCGAAATTCGAGAGCAGATCCACTTCCGCGACGCATGCCGAAGTCTGCCTTATACGTCCTGCTGCCTGCAACACCGTCTGCCTTAACTCGGCGCAGATACGCTTTTCGATTTCAATCGAACGGTCATGCGCCGTTAGAATCTTTACTTCGTACTCCTTCAATTCAGGAGTGGTGAAGCGCTCTGCATTTACAAGCGTTTGCTTGCGTTCGTAATCGGCAGGAGCCAGTGACTTGTTAGCTTTAGTTATCTCGATGTAATAGCCAAACACCGAGTTATACCGCACCTTCAATGAATGGATCCCGGTGCGGGCTCGCTCTCGCTCTTCAATAGCCGCGATGGATTGACGGCCGGTTGTCGAAATCGACCGTAACTCATCCAACTCGGCATCAACACCGGCTGCGATTGCGTTTCCGTCAAACAAAGTTAAGGGCGGTTCCGCAACGAGAGTTTTTTCGATGCGCGCTGTGATGTCTTCAAGCGAATCAAGTCTTGAAACAAGATCGCGCCACAGTGGGGAACGCATTGCATCAGCCGCAACTTTTAATGCAGGCAAGCGCGAGAGACTTGTGGCCAGCGCCCGCACATCGCGCGGCCCGGCCGAATCCAAAGATAGCCTTGCCAGAAGCCGCTCCAAATCTAGAAGCCCAGCAAAAGCGCGGCGAATTTCCTCACGCTTGAGCAGGTCCGAAAGCGCCTCAGCTACAGCCTCATAGCGAGCCTCGATCGTAGACGCATCCATCAGGGGCCGCAGAATCGTCGCGCGCAGCAAGCGTTTGCCCATCGGGGTCAAGCATGCATCGAGCGTGCAAAACAAAGTCGTCCGCGCGTCTTGAGCGCTCGTGGACTGGCTCGCAAACAACGGCTCGACCAGTTCGAGATTGCGTACCGTCACCTGGTCAAGTTCAAGCGCTGTCGAGTGCTCTTGAAACTTGAGTGAATCAATGTGCAGAGCCTCGTTCTTCTGCGTCGTGCGCACATAGTGCAGCACCACGCCGGCTGCAATCGCCGCCGCCTCATGTCCAACCAGGCCGTATCCTTCGAGGGACCGCACATTCAATTGCCGTTCAACCAGCGGCACCGCGAAGTCGCGCGTCCAAACCCAATCGTCCACACGAGTCTGAGTTTGAATGCGCTCCAGTCCCGCCGTCACCTCCGCGCTCACTGCCAGCAGGACCTCGCTCGGCGCCGCCATGAGTAAGTGGTCAGCCGCCTGCTGACGCGCCGCCGCGCCCTGAAACTCCGCCGTCCTGAACTCCCCCGTAGAAACGTCGAGCAATGCTATCGCGCATACCGGCTCTTTTGCCGGCCCGCTTTCAAAATATGCGGCCAGGAAGTTGTTTTGCTCCTGCTCCAGGCTCGCGTCCAGGGCCGTGCCCGGCGAGAGGACCTTTGTCACTTCTCGGCGCACGATCTTTTTGGTGAGCTTTGGATCTTCCATCTGCTCGCAAATTGCAATGCGGTAGCCCTTGCGCAGCAGTCGGGTCAAATAATTATCGACCGCGTGGTAGGGAACTCCGCACATCGGCTGGTTTCGCTCCCGGTCGCGTGCGGTCAACGTCAACTGCAGTTCGCGGCTGACGATTACGGCATCGTCATAGAACAGCTCGTAAAAATCGCCCATCCTGAAGAACAGCAGCGCATCCGGATTCTGCCGCTTAGCGGTCGTCCATTGCCGCATAAAGGGGGTGAGCTCGGCGATCTTTTCTGTGGATCGCGCAGCAACGGTTGCCGCCTGTGTTCCATTATCTTCATCGGGTTGGGACACGAGGGTCGCCTTTTGCGAAGCGATGGTCTCTAAGACTGCTTCAGTCGAAGGCGCCTCAGAAAATCCTTGCTCCAGGGACTGTATGGGCGCGGGTGGGGGATGGAGTTCTTCTGGAATCACGTTGCCTCTTAGATTATCGCGGCTGCATGGGCAGCGGTAGCGACCGGCACCGAAAGAGAGATACGTCCTGTCTCAACTGCAAACGCCGAAACGAGGGTGGCCTCCCAAATAAATCCGCCCAGGCGCTATTCTCGCCGCTGTACAATCGCTAACGGCCTATTCGGCTGCACTTTGTTTCCACATTCACCTGCCAGATCGGCAAAAACCCATTTCCCTTGGAGGAAATTCCAGATGAACAAAATAGAGCGGTCCGTTGCTTGCGCGCTGTTTTTGATAGGCGCATCTTGGATCCCCGCACAGTCTTTAGCGCAGTCGCCGTTCGACGGAACCTGGCGCACCAACATGGCGCAAACCAAGCTCTCGCCCAAGCCTAACGAGTTTTACCTAAGCCAAGGGTGGTATCACTGCACCAGTTGCAGTCCCAAAATTGATGCAAAGGCGGATGGCACCGATCAGGCTGTAACCGGCCAGTCCTACGACACCATCAGCATCCGCGATTCTGACTCAAAGTCGCTTTCTTTCATCACCAAGAAAGGGGGCAAAGTTGACTTCGAGCAGACGCGCACGGTGTCGGCCGACGGTAAAACTTTGGTCGTCAAGACGACTTCGCACCCCATGAACAGCGACCAGACGATAACCTCCCAGGCGACAGCCAAGCGCCTTGGCGCGTTGCCTTCTGGCGTTCATGCCACGTCAGGATCTTGGCAACTCACCAAGGTTGAGCAAAGCGAAAATGGCCTCCTCAACACCTACAAGACCAACGGGGATGAGTTGACCATGTCTTCCCCTACGGGGGAGAGCTTTACCGCAAAAATCGATGGGAAGGATTATCCCGTCAAGGGCGCATATATCTTCAATGCCGTCTCGCTTAAGCGCGTTGATGCGCGCACCCTCGAGGAGACCGACAAACGCGATGGGACGGTGATTGAGGTTTCAAAAATGACTGTTTCCCCTGACGGTAAGAAGATGACGGTCGTCTCAACCAACAAGCTGACTGACCGCACAAACACCTACACTGCCAACAAGAAGTAGCACTAAAGCCGTTCCCCGAGGCGCAGAGCCTCCACAGACTCTGCGCCTTTTCACCCTCACCCCATCTACCCGCCCCACAAGTGCTCCTTATGAGTGCCCATAAGCCGTTACTTACCCTCCTCAAGGCGATGAGAGGCAGCGCACTATTCGCCCGACTCACCCTCCAACCGCATGCCGCTCACGTGATTTGGATCACAGTATACTGAGACCTAAGGCCTTAAGGTTGAACACGGAATGCATCTCCTCTGGCTCAGAGTCGCGGCTATGCTCTACGCTGCGGCAAGTGTAGCGATCTTCCCGGCCGTACTCTACAGAGTCGATCGCTGGCGAAGATACTGCGTGCATCTGGGCGGGATGGCGTTTTTCTTCCACTTCGTTTCCTCGGTAGAAATGCTGGTGCAGGCCCATCACTGGATGCCGGTCGGCGCTCGTGAAGCGGAATCGCTGCTTGGGCTGGTGGTTTGCGGCCTGTTCTTTCTGGCCTGGTGGCTCTATGACGCCATCTCCCTTGGAATTTTTGCCCTGCCAATCACCTTCTTCCTTGTCTTTGTTCCTGCGCTGGGCCAGGAGCGTTACACTTTCCCCTCGCAAGGCGTCCGCACAAGTTGGCTGGTGGCGCACATCGCAGCCCTGCTGGCCGCCTATGCAGCTCTCGGATTCAGCCTGCTTGCCTCAATTTTGTATCTCTTGCAGGAACGCCGCCTCAAGGCCAAAGTAACCCCAGAACGCGACTCATGGTGGGTGCCCCTCGATTGGCTGCCCCCGCTCGACACTCTTGAACGCATCGCCCACGCCATGCTGCTGTTCGGCTTTCCTTGCATGACCGTGGGGCTGATCATCGGCGCTGTTCTAGTGCAGGAAACGCCCCTCGGAGCCGCCTACTTCCTTGACCCCAAGGTACTGGCCTCGTTCTTGATGTGGGTAGTCTACGTGCTCCTGCTTTTCATTCGCCGCACCGCGGGACTGCGGGGCCGCAAAGCCGCATATCTCTCCGGAGCGGTGCTGGTTGTGATGCTGGCCGTCTGGGCCTCAAACCTCTTCAGCCACGTTCACAGGTATGGTGCCCCATGAGTACGGCGCCCGCCTCCATCGTCCTCATCGGGGTCAACCATAAGACCGCGCCCATCGAGCTGCGCGAGCGCATCGCGATTTCTCGTGAAGACCTGCCTGACGCTACGCGTGCTCTCGCCGCAGTTGCCGGGGTTTCAGAATGCATGATCGTCTCAACATGCAATCGCGTTGAGCTTCTGGCCTCGGTTGAATCATCCGGCGTCGACCTGACCGATTTCCTTCATCGGCACTTCGCTCTCGATCCGGCTGTTTTGGCGCCGCACGTTTATATCCACCGCGATCAGGAAGCGGTGCGCCATCTGTTTCGCGTAGCAGCGAGTCTCGATTCAATGGTGGTCGGCGAGCCGCAGATTCTGGGCCAGGTCAAAGAGGCGTTCGCGGTCGCACGCGCTAGCGGCACCATTTCCGGCCAGCTTGACCATCTGCTGCAGAGCGCCTTCGCAGCCGCCAAACGCGTTCGCACCGAAACCGCCATTGGCTCCAATTCCGTTTCGATCGCCTCGGTTGCCGTCGATCTGGCGCGCAAGATCTTCGGCTCGCTCAACGGTCGAACCGTTTTTCTCGTCGGTGCCGGCAAAATGAGTGAATTGGCTGCGCGCCACCTCGTCCATCAGGGAGCGGGAGCCATTCTCGTCACCAATCGTACTCTCGAGCGGGCGCGTCAGTTGGCCGAGCCATTCGAGGGCCGGGTCATCCCTTTCGACAAGCTCTATGAAGCCGCCACGGAAGCCGACATCGTTATTACTTCGACCGGAGCGCCGCACCCGATTTTTCGGCGCGAACACGGCCAGGCTTTCATGCAGCGACGCCGTAACCGGCCCATGTTCTTTATCGATATCGCGGTGCCACGCGACGTCGATCCGGCGATGAACAAGGTCGACGGAATCTTTGTTTACGACATCGACGACTTGCAGGCCGTAGCCGCATCGCACATGGCCGAACGCAGCGCTCAGGCGACCGATGCTGAAACCCTGGTGGCTTCGGAAGTTGAGCGGTTCAAACAGCGGCAGCGCACCGTCAACGTCGCGCCGGCCATCGTTACCTTGCAGCGACAGGCAGAAGAGATCCGCCAATCTGAGCTGCGCCGCATTCATGCGCGACTCGGGCTGCTGAGCCCCGAGCAAATCGCCGCCATCGAGGCGCTCACGCGCGGGCTGGTTAACAAGTTCCTCCATCCGCCCATGCAGGCTCTGAAGCAGGCCGCGCGTGACAATGATTCTGCGCGCCTCGAAGCCTTGTGCGATACTTGGGCGCTGCCTACGTCTGGCGATCCAGACGTGCAAACAGAAGCCCGACCGTCGGAGATGGCGGATATTTCATCAGCAGAGCAGCCAACAGCTTCGCCAGTAAAAGAGGCAAGCGCAATAGGCCGCAAATGAATCTACGCATCGGAAGTCGCGGCTCGCAACTGGCTCTCTGGCAGGCCAATCACATTGCAGCTTTGCTTCGCGGACAAGACCACTCCGTCGAGATTAAAATCATCAAGACCACGGGCGACAAGCAGCAGGAAGTCACTTTTGCCGCGGTCGGCTCAAAGGGCATGTTTACCAAAGAAATTGAGGAAGCTCTTGCCGCGGGGCAGGTAGACCTTGCGGTCCATTCACTCAAGGATTTGCCAACGGCATTGCCTGAGCCGTTTGTGCTGGCCGCGACTCCACCGCGGGTCGATCCCAGGGATGTGCTGGTCTCAGTCCGATTTGCGAATCTCGCCTCTCTCCCTCTCGGATCGAAAGTGGGCACGAGCAGCCCGCGTCGTCGCTCGCAGTTGCTCGCACTGCGCTCTGATATTGAAGCGGTCGAATTTCGTGGCAACGTCGACACGCGTCTGCGCAAACTTGGCGAGGGCCATGTCGACGCCATTCTGCTCGCGGCGGCCGGTCTTGATCGGCTTGAAAAGACTGAATGGGTGCGCGAACGGCTTGAACCGAAAGATTTTTGTCCCGCTGCGGGCCAGGGTTCACTGGGCATTGAAACGCGCAAAGGCGATGCCGCCACCATTGCCGCTGTAGCCTTTCTTGACGACACTGCAACGCGCTTTGCGGTGACTGCCGAACGCGCCGCACTCGCCGCACTGGGCGGCGGGTGCCAGGTGCCGATCGGCATTCACTGCCGCCCCAAACAACAGGAAGCGTCAGACAAATGGGATGGCGACTGGGATGAGATTTTTGGCGTTGTCGCCGATCCTGCCAGTGGTGAGGCGGTGCGCATACATCATGCCGCGCCGCGTGACGGTTCCGGTCCAGAGAGTCTCGGAAAGCTGATGGCGCACATGCTGATGGAAGCAGGAGCAGGCCGCTTCCTTTCCTTGGCATCCGCAGGCGCCAAGTGACCGCCCTCCCCTTGGTTGGACGCCGCGTTCTGGTGACCCGAGCCACGCATCAGGCAGGGAAACTTAGCGACGGTCTGCGTGCTCTGGGAGCGGAGCCTGTCGAAGTGCCGGTCATCGAGATTCAACCGCCGGACAGCTACGACGCTCTCGATCAGGCGCTGCTGCAGCTCTACAGTTTCGACTGGCTCATTTTAACCAGCAGCAATACCGTGCGCGCCCTGGTCGAACGAGCGGAAAAATTGAATGTCTCTATTGCGCAACGCTTTTTGCATGTCGCGGCGATCGGCGAATCGACGGCACAAGCTGCGCGCCAAGCCGGGCTGGCGGTAAAGTTGGTTCCCGAGCACTACGTCGCCGAGAGCCTGGTGGAGGCGCTTGCGGGGCGCATCAGTGGTCAGCGTGTGCTGCTTGCGCGCGCCGCGGTCGCTCGTGACCTCATTCCCGAAGGCCTGCGCGCAGCGGGCGCTAACCTAACCGTGGTGGATTGCTATCGCAACATGATTCCCGCCGCTTCGCCCGAACAACTCGCGAAAGCACTCTTGGATGGAATCGATGCTGCGGCCTTTGCCAGTGCCTCTGGTGTTACACATCTTGCCGAGGTGTCGCGGCAGGCAAAAATCGCGTATCCACTCGCCGGAGTGATCGCCATCTCCATTGGCCCCATCACGACAGACGCTTTGATGCGCGCGGGCTGGACGCCGTCCGCTGAAGCCAAAGTTTCAGACATCGCCGGCTTGGTCGCAGCCGTACGACTCTACTTCTCCTCGCAGCCCTGAGTACCTCACGACCACCAGGTTTTGTCCTTTGAATGGCAAAGCGGCTCGAGGTTGCACTGGTCGCATTTCGGCTTGCGTGCGACGCAAACCTGACGCCCATGATGAATGATCTGGTGCGAAAAATCGATCCACCGCAGCGGCGGAATCACCTTCATCAACTCCAACTCCACTCCCGGTGCGGTGTCGCTTTTCGCTAACCCAAGCCGGTGCGCTATGCGAAACACATGGGTATCGACGACCACACCCTCTGCCAACCCATAAGCAACGCCGAGCACCACGTTGGCGGTCTTTCGCGCCGCGCCGGGAACCGTGATCAATTCCGCCAGTGTCCGCGGCACCTTGCCGCCAAATTGCCCGGTGATAGCTTTAGCCGCGCCGATGATCGACTTCGACTTGTTGCGAAAAAATCCCGTGGTGCGAATCAGGTCCTCAAGCTCCGGCTGCGTGGCCTTGGTCATTGCCTCAGGGGTAGGGAATCGGCGAAATAATTCCGGCGTCACCATATTTACGCGTACGTCGGTACACTGCGCCGAAAGAATTGTCGCTACGAGCAGCTCCCAGGGTGAGCGATGATGCAGGGCGCAAACGGCGTTGGGGTAGGCTTCGTCGAGAGCTTTGAGAATCGCAGCGATGCGGTCGGGGGCAAGATCGCCGCGCTGCGAAATCTTGGTAGATTTTTTCGCAGACGCCTTGGTCGCAGTCATGATCTGTTTGACTTTTAGTTTTTCCATTTTTAATGCCGCAACCTGAGATTCGCTATGGAACCAACTGCGAACATCGCTACAGCTTGCCTTCCAGCCATCCGCCCAGCCTCTCGAGCGGCAGCCGTACCCCTAAAAAGAATTGCCCAAACAACGCATACACCGCGCTCACTTCATCAAAACGCATCTCGTAAATCAGCTTCTTGAAAATCACCGGATCCTCGGCAAACAGGTCGACGCCCCATTCCCAATCATCCATTCCAATCGAGCCGGAAATAATCTGCTTGACCACGTCGCCATAGCGCCGCCCGATCAGCCCATGCAAATGCATCATGCGCTGCCGCTCAGCAAACGGCACTGAATACCAGTTCGCCTGATCACTGCGCTTGCGATCCATGGGATAAAAACACATGTACTTCGCTTCCGGCACAGAAGGGAAGAGGCGCGACGCCATTGCATCCGACCCGCGCTTGAGCGATGCGGCGATTTCCTCATTCCACTGCGGCGAATGCGCCTCAAACCCCTTTGCCGCAGCCGCCTCATAGGTCTTCCGGGTCGATTCGTAGAGGCCCAATTCCACGACTGAAACGTACGAATGCTTTAGTTCGAAAAAGTCGTAAATCTGCGTCTGTGCGAGGTCGAGTTCAACCTGGTTGAGCGCCTCAAACGATTCGCGAAAATGCACCAGTATCAAATCGCCTTTGTGCCCTAGCTGCGAATAAAGCGCCGTGCGCACCGGCCACTCCTGGACACCGAGCCCCATCTGCGCGCCCTCGGCGGTTACCCTCCGCTCCAGGCCTTTGAGCGCCGCGACCGCCTCGCCGGCTATACGGGCGCGATCTTCCTCCGCGACGGAGCGCCACGCCTTCCAATCAAATTGGAAAAACTGGTGCAGCATGCTGGAGCCTTCAAGGGTCAGAGGAACAGGAGGAAACTCGGCCAACGGAACACCTCGCATATCGTTTGGACAACCCTCATCGTAGCAAAGTAGCGGGTAGGGGGTTTCTGCGCGGGCGGCTTTGGTGACTGGGCCCGGCGACGTGGCCGTGGACCTATATACTGAGGGAGTCCATGACTGAAAGAATTTTGTCTTACCTTGTTCACTTCGTAACCCAGGTCATCAGCTTCGGGGGGTACGCGGGCGTCGCTACTTTAATGGGGATCGAATCGGCCTGCATTCCACTGCCCTCAGAAATCATCATGCCCTTTGCTGGATATCTCGTGTACACGGGCCGCTTTAGCCTATTCTGGGCGGCCACTGCGGGCGCCATCGGTTGCAATCTTGGGTCTGTCATCGCTTATTGGGTCGGCGCGTGGGGCGGACGTCCCATGGTCGAGCGCTACGGCAGATTTGTCTTGATGAGCAGGCACGACCTGGACCGCATGACGGGCTTCTTTGAGAAATATGGCACCATCATGGTCTTGATCGGACGCCTTTTGCCGGTGGTTCGCACCTTTATCGCGTTTCCGGCCGGCGTAGCCAAAATGCCGCAGCTTCGCTTTCACATTTACACGTTTCTCGGCTCGTGGCCCTGGTGCTTCGCTCTCGCCTACGTCGGCATGAAGCTGGGCGAGAAGTGGCACACCGATCCGCGTTTTCACGAAGCCTTCCATCGTTTTCACATGGTGGTTGAGCTTGCGCTGGTAGCCGGCATCATCTGGTTTGTCTGGTCACACCTCAGCAAAAGAAGAGAGCCGACGACCGTCTAGCAGGCAGGAACAGAAAATCATCTGTTCGCTGGCGTACACTGTTTCGTCTATGCAAATGCAATTTTGAAATGATTGAGCATAAGCCAATCAAAGGAAGGGTTAGGAAATAATGAGTAATCAGGAACAAGGCGGCCCAAAGACCGCCGGAGCGTCTACGATTGCGCCCGCGAAGGGCAAATTAGGAGTGATGGTTGTCGGCCTGGGTGCCGTCGCCACTACATTTATCGCCGGCGTTGAAGCCGTGCGTCGCGGAATCGCGAAGCCTATTGGCTCGCTCACACAAATGGGCACCGTTCGCCTCGGCAAGCGCACCGACAACAATTCACCAAAGATCAAGGACTTCGTTCCCATCGCCGATCTGAACGACATCGTCTTTACGGGTTGGGACATTTTTGAGGACAACGTTTACGAGTCGGCAGCCCATGCCAAGGTGCTCGATAAAGACCTGATTGAACAGCTCAAGCCCTTTTTAGAAACCATCAAGCCGATGCCTGCGGTTTTTGATCAGTACTACGTGAAGCGTCTACACGGCACCCACGTAAAGAAGGGGAAGAATAAACGCGATCTTGCGGACCAACTCATCGCCGATATTCAAGCTTTTAAAAAGACTGTGGATCGCGTCGTGATGATCTGGTGCGGATCGACCGAAATTTTTATCGAAGCTACCGCAGTTCACCAATCGATTGAGGCTTTTGAGAAAGGCCTTGAGACTGACGACATTGGCATCGCCCCTTCGCAGATCTACGCCTATGCGGCGCTGGTTGAGAGCGTCCCTTTTGCCAACGGCGCGCCGAATCTGACGGTCGATGTACCGGCAATGGTCGAACTGTCCAAGAAGAATTCCGCTCCCATCTGCGGCAAAGATTTCAAGACCGGCCAGACCTTTATGAAGACCGTCCTTGCTCCGGCGTTTAAAGCGCGGCTACTGGGCGTGTCAGGTTGGTACTCGACAAATATTCTCGGCAATCGCGACGGGGAAGTGCTTGACGATCCTGAATCCTTCAAGACCAAGGAAGAATCCAAGCTCGGCTCGCTTGACTACATTTTCCAGCCCGAGTTATACCCCGACCTATACAAGGATATTTTCCACAAAGTGCGCATCAACTATTACCCGCCGCGCGGTGATAACAAAGAGGGTTGGGATAACATCGATATCTTCGGGTGGCTTGGTTACCCGATGCAGATCAAGGTCGATTTCCTGTGCCGCGACTCCATTCTCGCAGCGCCGATTGCGTTGGACCTGGTACTCTTCCTCGACCTCGCCAGACGCACTCCTTCGCTCAAGTCGATTGGTATTCAAGAGTGGCTGAGTTTCTACCTGAAATCGCCGCAAACCCGCGCGGGCCTCTACCCTGAGCATGATCTGTTTATCCAGTCGATGAAGCTCAAAAATACTTTGCGTCACATCATGGGCGAGGACTTGATTACGCACTTGGGCCTCGAATACTACGATTGATTTAAAAGGCGTCGAGACACCCGCTCGCAAAAAGCCCCATCTGCAAAGGATGGGGCTTTTCAAGTTGAGCGGTACTGCTTGGCCTAACCGTCACTCAGCAGTTTCAACGATCTTCCGCCGAGAATGAGTTTGCCGTTTACGGGAATCTTCGCGAACGGCTCTTCGATGTTTTCAGTATCGACAACCTGCGACCATGTTTTCTTGCTTGGAGATTCAGGAAGCGTGAGCTCCACTCCCTCATGCGCGGCATTTACCAGCAATAGAAAGCTGTCGTCAATAACCCATGCGCCATTTTCGTCGCTCACCTGTAGCGTGCGACCATTCAGCAGCAGGGCGATGGCCCGACTCCATTCCGCGTTCCATGCTTCGTCCGAAACTTCGTTGCCGTCCGGGTGAAACCAGGAGGCATCCTTGTCAAGCCTTACCAGGGAACCATCTTCCTTTTTTCGGACTTCGCGGTCTTGAAAAAACTTGCGCCGATGCAAATTTGGATGGGCACGCCTCAATTGAATGATCTGGCAAGTAAAATCATGCAACCGTTTGCGCGAGTCATCAAGATCCCAGTCGAACCATGTAAGTTCATTATCCTGGCAGTAACAGTTGTTATTGCCTCGTTGCGACCGAGCCACTTCGTCGCCGCCGGCGAGCATAGGCACGCCTTGCGAAAGCATCAAGGTGGAGAGAAAATTTCTCATTTGGCGTTCGCGAAGAGTATTAACCTCAGCATCGTCGGTCGGTCCCTCCGCACCCATGTTCCACGACTCGTTGTCGTTGGCTCCGTCGCTATTGTTATCTCCATTGGCTTCGTTATGTTTTTCGTTGTAACTAACCAAGTCGCATAAGGTGAAGCCGTCATGCGCAGTTACGAAATTAATACTGGCATAAGGTTTTCTGCCGTCAAATTTGTATAAGTCACTCGACCCGGTCAACCGATAGGCAAAATCGGATAGCTGCCCGCCGTCGCCTTTCCAAAAGCGTCGAACAGTATCGCGATATTTTCCATTCCACTCGGCCCATAAGACAGGGAATTGACCGACCTGGTAGCCGCCTTCGCCTACGTCCCAAGGCTCTGCGATCAATTTGACCTCAGCCAAAGTTGGATCCTGATGAATGGTGTCGAAGAATGACGAGAGCTTGCTTACGTCGTGCAATTCACGTGCGAGCGTTGCCGCCAGATCAAAGCGGAAACCATCAACGTGCATGTGCGTGACCCAATAGCGCAGCGAATCCATGATCATCTTCAGCACTTGCGGATTGCGCACATTGAGCGAGTTACCCGTACCGGTGTAGTCCATGTAAAACTGCGGATCGTCTTGCATCAAGCGGTAATAGGTCGTGTTGCATACGCCTTTCCAACTGAGCATGGGACCCATGTGATTGCCTTCGCAAGTGTGGTTGTACACCACATCGAGAATCACTTCGATACCAGCGGCGTGCAAGGATTTCACCATCTGCTTGAATTCAGTTACCTGTCCACCCTGATCGCCCGAGGAGCTATACCGCGACATGGGTGCAAAGTAACCGAGGGTGTTATAGCCCCAGTAGTCACTCAGATTCTTGTCGACGAGATGTCCCTCGTCAATGAAGTGGTGAATGGGAAGCAACTCGACCGCAGTAACTCCCAACTGCTTGAAGTATTCGATACTGGACTCATGCGCCAAGCCCGCATAGGTGCCGCGCAGATTTTCAGGCACCGCCGGATTGCGATGACTGAATCCCTTGACGTGTACTTCGTAGATCACCGAGTCGGCCAACGGCGTTTCAGGTCGGCAGTCGCTAGACCAGTCGAAGGGATCATGAATCACCACGGACTTCGGCACCCCTGCCGCGCTGTCTTGTGTGTCCATCTTTGTTGGATCGCCCGATGCGAGGTCATAAGGAAAGATGGGCGCTTTCCAATCCACCTTGCCTGAGATGGCCTTGGCGTAGGGGTCAACAAGAGTCTTGTTGTAGTTGAACCTGTATCCGTTCGTCGGATCCCACGGGCCGTCTACGCGGAAGTTATAAAGCTGGCCGGCCTTGATTCCATTAATGAATCCGTGCCAAACAAAAGCTGTGTGTTCCCGCAAGGTAACGCACTCGATCTCATTGCCATCGGGATCGTATAAACAAAGGTCAACGCGCGTGGCGCCTTCTGAAAAGATGGCGAAGTTAGTACCTTTTTTACATGCAGTGGAACCTAGAGGGTAGGGCTTTCCTGGCAGCAACGTTCGGCTCATACGCCTACGATGCAAAACGTGAGCAGGCCCGTTGTATTTTAATCGTGATCGAGGTCCGAACCTGGTGACTATGCCGCCATTGCCTTTGCCATGCGCCTTACCGTGAGGACGGTAATATCGTCTTCTTGACCAAATGTCCTGGCTGCATCCGCAATGTAGAACGCCGATTGGTTGCTGAGGTTGTGCACGCGTTCGAATCCGAATAATTCACCGGACGGCTGACGCGCCTCGACCACGCCGTCAGACATCAGCAGCAGGCGATCGCCTGGATGCAAGTACAACCGGACTTCGTCGTAACTGACATCGGCGATCACCCCAAGTGGCAAGCCGCCGGGGAGCGCAACTTCCTGACTGTTTAAGTAGGGCGGCAGGTGGCCTGCATTTGCTAAAACAACTTCGCCATCGGGACCAAACCAAGCAGCCTGGCAGGTGGTGAAGCTGTCGCTGCCCAGCAAAACGCGATTCAACGATTTAAGGATTTTAGAGGGAACTTTGTCGGGTGCGCGCCGCAGTGCGCCCATTAGCATGGATACATTCATAGCCGCCTGCAGACCTTTGCCGGCCACGTCGCCGATGACTACGAGCAGGCCGCCGTCCGACGTTGACTCCACATGGAAGAAATCGCCGCCGACCTCATGAGCCGGGTTGTAGACGGAATCGACTTCAAATCCGGGCGTCTCTAACTTCTCGCGTGGAATCATCAGCTCCTGCACGCTGCGAGCCGCGGCCAATTCACCATTGGCGCGCTCCTGGTCATGCTGAATGCGGAGAAAGCGGACAAAAATAATGATGATGATCGAGAGCAGACCGGCAAAGTCCGCGATTGCCGCAAAATGGATGGGGATAGGTCCAGCCTGTAGCGTTAGCGGCGAGTGATACGACCGGCCGCCATAATCGCCCATGCCGCCCAAAAGAATGGGTTCGATGATGCCGACCAGAGTGAGCGCCAGCGGAATGAGCAGCAGCCCAGCCTCAAAGTTGCGCCGCGCTGTTGCCCAGAGCAGCGTGATGACTATGAATACCAACCAGCCAATAATCCAGAACAGCGTTCCGCCGAAGACGAGGCCCATCAGGATCAGACCGGTGGAACTGTGGCTGCCCATCAACAAAGTCACCGGACCTACCAAAGCGAGCAACGGGGCAGTATAGCGAAGCAGGCTGATGAACCAGCGCCGGCGCAGAGCCAGGAACGAAATCAAAAACTCGAAATATAGATAGGCAGAGATGCAAACCAGTTCCAGCATAATCGCCATGTACCAAAGATGGTCGAGATATGCCGAGCCGCCGGCGAGGTCGATGAACCCGATGGGTGCCTGGAAAAGTTCGTGCAATGCCAGCCAAAGATATTCCACATGGCCTTTTTGAGTGAGATAGAGCACCAGCAGAAACACAGCTAGTACCGTCAGCAGTACCGCATTCACCAGGCGGGGCAGGCGCTCAAAAAGATTGTGGACTGTCCAAAGTTCGAGGTTGTGATGCAGGTCGTCTGGATCGCCGAGGCGGAACGTTCGCGTCGCAAAAAAGCTGGTGTAAGCCGTAAATCCAAACGGGATGTAGAGGGTGCGCACAGCCAGCGTAACCGAGGTCTCAGACGGGTCGAGCCCCAAGTTGTACACGCGCGAAATTGGCTGGAACCGGTAGGTCGCGTCGGGGTGCGGTCCCTCAGGCAATATCTGCTTGCCGTTCACAAAAACGTCGGCCCCAGGGTTTCGGTCCCCAAAAGATACCGTGGTATTTTGGGTAATCGGCAACTCGATCAGCAGGGCAATGGGCCCGTGATTGGGCGCCAGCTTGAGGTGCAGCCGAAACCACGCGAACCGCCGGTGGTGGCCGTCTATATGGTCAGCGTCATCGTCGCCGCCGGAAACGTCGGCGAACGACCCACGTGCGTCGCGGATAGCCCAGGCAGAATCGTCAAAATCGGGCTTGGCCGCCGCAGAACCGGTCGAGATTCCTACGCGCCAAGGCTTGTCGAGGACCATCGGAGAACCCAGATTTGTGGCGTCGATTACCGTCGAAGTTGTAGGGGGAGGGGGTTCGACCTTTTGGGGCGGTCTGGGGGCATGCCGGTGTAGAAAACCAGGAATCGGGGCGGGCGGATGCGGTTGCTGCGCAATCACTTGCAGAGCCATACTCAACAACAATGGAACTACCAAGACGGACTCCCGACGCACCGTGCCTCCTCGCTTTCTACGTGTTCTCCACTGTACTTCAGTCGGCAGCTACATCCAAGCGATTCGGAGTTGGCGGTACGTTGCTGGCACTGTATCCCGGCCGAAAAAGGCAATATGCGTCGCCTCGAGCGAATTATCTCCCCTATGCTGTCGGATAGGGGCATCTTAGCGTCTAATCATGCAAGGGTTCCCCCAAGTCACGGTGCCCCGGGGTAAACGGTTCAGAGGTGAGGTCATGAGAATAGCTTTTAATAAATCAAAGGCAGAATTGGGCGTAACGTTGGCGATAGGACTGGCTTTGACGACGGCCACCTCGTTATGGGCACAAAACACGCCCCAAACAAGTCCGTCCAGTACTACCTCGGCTCCCAGTACTCCTTCGCCTACGACACAGCCTGCGGATCAGCCCGCTCCTGGAACCGTCCCCGTAGCCAGCGATACGCCGCAAACCGGTGCGCCCGCGCCCGGCACTCCTAAGGATCCAGCTCCGACGGCTCCGGTCTCGACCTCGACCCCCGGCGGCGCAACCTCGGGTACCCAGGCTAACAATTCTGCCGCCGATTGCACCCCCGCCCCTGCGGCTACCAATTCGAACGACAAAAAAGACAAGAAAGATAAAAAGGACAAGAAGTCCAAAGACAAGGCCTCGACCGACGCCTCGGCTACACAGCCGTGCAAGCCGGGTACGACCGCCGTTGCCGGCGACGTTCCAGCCGCCGCAGTGAATCCTGAAAAGGTAGTCGAAGTCGGCAGCCAGAAAGTGAACGTCAAAAAGGGGAGTGTCGACGACGTCAGCTCGGTCGGCAATCGCGACATTGGCGGTCGCGGCATGGGCAACTGGTACTCCACCGACACCGAGATCAAGATGGGCAAGATGTATGCGATGGAGATCGAGAAGAGCACCAAGTTCATTACCGATCCCACGATCACTGAATACGTAAACCGCATCGGACAGAACATCGTAAAGAATTCTGATTGCAAGGTGCCCTTCACCATCAAGGTCATCGACTCGGATGAAATCAACGCCATGGCTTTGCCCGGCGGATTCTTCTATGTCAACTCGGGCCTCATCCTTAATGCGGACGAAGAAGCAGAGCTGGCCGGTGTCATGGCGCACGAAACAGCCCACGTCTGCGCGCATCACGCTGTGCGTGAACAGACCCGGATGAACTACGCACAGCTAGGCACCATTCCGCTTATCTTCATCGGCGGTTGGACAGGATACGGCATTTATGAAGCGGCCTCGCTCGCCGTGCCGATCACGTTCCTTCACTTCTCGCGTGAGTTCGAGGCGCAGGCGGATTATCTCGGTGTGCAATACATGTACCGCGCCGGTTACGATCCGCAGGCTCTCATCAGCTTCTTTGAAAAGGTGCAGGCTCTCGAGAAGCGCAAGCCCGGCCTGGTCGCCAAGACTTTCTCCGATCATCCACAAAACTCAGATCGCATCTTCCATTCGCAGGAAGAGATTGCTCGCATTCTGCCGGCGCGCGATGAATACACGGTCACCACTTCAGAATTCGACGACGTGAAGGCCCGCCTGGCTCGCATCGAAAACAAGCGCCGCCTCACCGATACCAAGGATGGCAAGAAGCCGTCATTGCGCCGCGCCAGCACCGGCACGGACGACAAGAACGGTCAGGCCAGCGACAAGTCAGACGACGACAAGCCCACGCTGCATCGCCGCGAGGATCAAAACTGATTTGACCGATCGCGAGATCTATCAGGGCGCGGCTACGGTCGCGCCCTTGCTGTTTGGTACGCTTCAAATTTGCGATGGAGGCCCGCGGCGTACCCGACGGAGTCTATCTCTCCTGTTCACGTGCGAGTCCACGAAAACTTCCAGTGGTCACTTGAGTTCATCAGGTTAAAGCTCAAGTGGAAAGTCGGTCTTTCCAATCGTGTCATTTTTGTAATGCACGATTGAGTTTATTGATAAGAAATATTTCTATTTTCGAGGTCGTGAGAGCCGCGATGGGCTACACAGGCCAGTAAATTTTTTTAAGCGGCAATAGTGCTTTCGTGTCGGAATCCATACTGTCGTAGTGATCGACAATGGCCTTGCCCAAATCATCGGAATCCATCAGGGTCAGGTTTTGATTCGTTCGGTCAGCTTCGTAACGCGCTTCGCGGGTAAAGCCGCCGGAACTAACGTATAGGCCGTTATCATTCGAACGGAGGCCACCAACAAAGCTGCGTACTTCAGGTGCACCCATCGCGCCTTTGCGATGTTTTACTTCGACTACTATTTTGGGAGACTGAAAGCCAAATCCGTCAGGCGAGGCGACTATGTCTCTTCCCCGATCAGGTCCGGCTGGAGAAACGCGGGTCTTATACCCCATTGCACGTAATAGTCCCGCGACGAGTTCTTGCATCTCGTTCCAGTCCAGCTTGCTCAACCGGTCTTGTAGAAATTCGAGGGCTCGCTGTTCCGTATCTTTTCTGACTTCGGTCTCGGCTTCGATGTCATTTCTACTTGACTCTTCTGAGATTTCTTCTTGTTTCATCTTGGTAGGGTTTGAACGGAATATCTCTTCTGAGGCAGAAAGGGAAACGCAAAAAATCGTTGAAATGGATCCCAGCGAATTCTTGGTTTCCGCTGATAAACCATCTCTCGAGATTTCCTTTTCCCATTTTACCGACCTTGTGTGTGCCAGTTCAGGGTCGTTTTCAGGATGGTAGGCGTATTCGCCTGTGATAATTCCGAGGTGGTAAACTCTGCGAGCGGAATCGTACGTGACGACGACCTTTCCTACTACGAGTTCCTCCCGAAACCTGTAAACCTGCCCCGCACCTATCGAGTGTTGAGATTTATTATCTTCAGGCCAGCACTTCTCTATTAGTTGGCTTATCTCTCTGCGGGTGTGAACGGCTGAAAGATCACCAAGCTTCGACCACCCAATCGCGACGATCTGACGCGTTAGAAAGTCTTCGATAAAGGCCGAGTCGCGGCCTGACCGAACCATCCACACTTGTTTTGCCATTTACAACAGCATACAAGAATGGCAGGTCGTTAAGCACTTTGTAGCTGACGAATCGCCTCGGCCATTTCACGCAAGATAGCGTCGGCGGCCTTGGCGGGTTCCTGGGCCTGCGTAATCGGCCGTCCCACGACCAGGTAGCTTGCGCCCTGCGTTAGCGCGTCGCCGGGCGTAGCGATGCGCTTCTGATCGCCAACCGGCGCGCCCGCAGGCCGGATCCCTGGTATCACCAGCACCCCCGCTGGCCCCGCCAGTTTTCGCAGGATGGCCACCTCCTGCGGCGAGCAGACGAAGCCGCGAATTCCAGCCGCA
Source organism: Acidobacteriaceae bacterium (assembly GCA_025350325.1). Classification (GTDB taxonomy): domain Bacteria; phylum Acidobacteriota; class Terriglobia; order Terriglobales; family Acidobacteriaceae; genus Telmatobacter. The sequence continues at coordinate 11,272 of JANXYB010000013.1, read as the reverse complement.
ACTCCCATCCGCGCCAGGAGCGTGACCTGGTCGGTCGCGGTCCGGTCAATGCCGGTTGCATTCATTTCCGCAGAATCCATGCTGGTGAGTACGGTCACTGCAAGCAGCGTCAGCGGATTAGACACCGCATCAAGAGCCTCGCGTGCGGCGCCAAGCATGGTCGGGCCTCCGGCGGCGTGAACCGTCAGCATCCGCACCCCCATCGACGCGGCCGAACGCACTGCGCCCGCCACCGTATTGGGAATGTCGTGAAGTTTGAGGTCGAGGAAGACCGAATGACCCCTCGCAATGATCGTTTGCACAAGGCTCGGGCCGGTGGCAATGAACAATTCCAATCCCACCTTGAACCATTGGCAGGTGTCTTCGAGCCGGTCAATCAGAGGGAGCGCCGAGGCAGAGTCAGGCACATCTAGAGCGACAATCAACTTGTCCCGAGCTTGGATGCGAGGATCTAAATTCGGTGCCGCTCCTGGTGTAGAGGATGAAATGAATTGATCGGCAAAGGCCATGCTCAAATCCTATGGGTTTTTCAGAGCAGTGTCGACCGTGACGCAAACCTTAGGCGCACTTACAAATGCTCACTGCAAAGTCCAACGCCCTCCCGGTCCGTTACACTGATGCTGCCTTCGCTGCTGCCGTGTTGCGAAGCCATCGCGGTTTGCCGTGCGATGCGCCAAGGAGATTTCCGGTTGAACAAAGCAATGCGGGAGATTTGCAGAGTTGCCCTGGTCATCGCGATCCTGAGCTCTGCGAACGTCGGCCGGGCGTCCAATGCACATACCAATCCACTGAACAGCGATCCCCTGGTACGCGATGGGTACGCGCATTTCTATTTGATGGATTACCCGGCGGCGGTGGAGCGTTTTGAACGCTTCCATGAAGCGCATCCTGGCGACCCGCAAGCTACCACGTTGCTGCTGGACGCGATTCTTTTCCAGGAACTTTACCGGCAGGATTTGCTAGACACCACCTTCTATGCCAACGACGGCTTTCTCACTGGGCGTCACGCGACCGACGAAGATCCGCAGATTCGCGACCGGATCATGGGGCTTGCCGATGAAGCTATCCACGAAGCCGATCTGCGGCTGAGTGAAAACAGCAATGACCGCGATGCACTCTATGCGCGCGGCTGGGCACGAAGCCTGAAGTGTACCTACGTCGCCATGGTTCAACACGGGTTTGGGACTGGACTGCGTCTCGCTAACAAGGCCAAGGACGACCATGCACGCCTGTTGCAACTCGATCCGGAATACGTCGACGCGCAGCTAGTGGTTGGTGTCTACGAATACGTGGTCGGGGCGCTGCCCATTCCATTCAAGCTGCTGATTGGTTTTGCTGGCATCACGGGGTCGAAAAGCAATGGCCTCGAGCGGCTTGAGGACGACGCCAAACATGGTGCGGCCACTAACGTTGAGGCCCGCATTGTGCTTGCTCTCTTTCTGCGTCGCGAGGGCCGCTATAGAGAGGCCGTTGAGGTGGTCCGCAGTCTCAGGCGGCAGTATCCGCGCAATTATCTCTTCTGCATTGAAGAGGCGAATCTACGCAAAGATGCGGGCGAGGGCATGCAGGCAGTGGACGCATATCGCAGCATCCTCGCCGAGAACGCAAAAGCAGGCTACTTTCCCGAAGCGCGCCTGGAACTGACGTACTTTGGCCTAGGCGACGCCCTGCGCGGCCAGCGCCATTATGCAGAGTCGGCAGAGGCATACGAGGAAGCCGCAACGATCAAAAATGCCGGTTCTGAACTCAAAGTGCGTTCGCTGCTGGCGGCCGGCGAATGTCGGGATTTGTTGGGGCAGCGCGACAAGGCGGTGCATGACTACCAATCCGCCGTTGATGCCGGGCCGCGCACCTCGCGTGCCGATACTGCGCGAAAACGCCTCAAGAATCCGTACCACCATGATTGATCAGTCGCTCACAAACAGCCGGAGGGGAACTGGGAACAGGTCTTTCCCGTATTTGTATTAGGAATTGATAGTCTAATTCCGGAGGTTCGCATGGCCTTTTATTGTCAACGGTGTGGAGCGGGGCTGCCGCCCAGCGCGCGCTTCTGCTCAAATTGCGGAAATGTGGTCTCGGTCGCGGCGCCAATGCATGGCTGGCCGCTGGTGAGACCGCATGCGGGCCGGCAGATTGCAGGCGTTTGCATTGGCATCGCGCAGGCCAACGGATGGGACACATCCCTGGTTAGGATTCTGACCGTGTTAGCTTTCTTTTTCTCTGGAGGCTTCGTGGCCGTCGCGTACCTGGCAGGTTGGATCGGCATACCGGAAGAGCCGTTTCCCATGCCGGGAGTTTATCCTCCTAATATATGAATGAGAGCGTGTGAGTGAAAAACTCATATATGAGTGAAAGCGTATGAGTGAAACTCTTGTGTCCGACGGGGCGCGGCTTAGCTTTACGCAGCGTGGAGCCGGATTGCCGGTAGTTTTTCTGCATCCCACACCCATTGACCATGCTTACTGGCTGCCCCTGATCGACCAATTGGCAGGGGTGCACGCCATCCTTCCCGACCTGCGAGGACACGGGACGTCTCAACTTGGAGAGAACCTGCCCGTCGGGCTTTTTAAGTCTGTGCCCGACGCGCCCGCGCTCACCATGGATCAACTGGCGACCGACATTCTCGCCCTGCTCGATCATTTGCAATTGCCTGCGGCGGTATTCGTCGGCTGCTCTATTGGCGGCTACGTCATGCTGGAGTTGTGGCGTCGCGCCCCTGAGCGCATGCTGGGGCTCGGCATCATCTGTTCAAAACCACAACCAGACGCGGACGCCAATCTCGCCAAGCGAGCCTCGACCATCGCTGAAGTGCGCAGTCAAGGCACTGCCGCAATCTTCGACGGATTGGCGGAGACCCTCATCGGAGCAACTGCGCGGCAGCGTCGACCCGCCATCGAACAGGAACTGCGCAGCCGCATGACTCTCACGCCCGGCGCGCTCATCGCGGTGCAGGCAGGCCTAGCTGCGCGGCCGGATTCTGTCCCGACCGTGGCCACCATCACAGCTCCCGTCTTCACCATCGCCGGCGGCGAAGACCCAGGCATCACGCCGGCAGAGATGGATGAATATCAGTCTGCATTGGACGGTTGTGAATCGCATCTCCTGCTCGACGCCGGCCATTATGCAGCTTACGAACAGCCGCAAAAGGTAGCATCCCTGTTGGCTGAATGGCTGCGCCAGATTGATTCCTGATTCGCCGCGAATAACAAACACATCAGTGAAAACGCAGGCAGAGGAATGCGATAGGCTCATAGCAGCCCACGAACATTTTCGGAAGATTACTTTGACGAGTTTTTCATCCCGGCCCTTTCATCATCCCCAACCTGATAGCGCTCTGTGTTGCGGAAAGACTTCGCTCGAAGCTCTGGCGCATCGATATGGCACGCCGTTGTATGTCTACTCCGCCGACCAAATCATTGAACGTCTGCAACTATTTCAGCAATCCTTCAAGAGCCGCGATCATTTGATCTGCTATGCCGTCAAAGCTAACTCTGCGCTGGCGATTCTCAAGCTTCTAGCCTACAGGGGAGCGGGCTTTGACATCGTCTCGGGGGGAGAATTACAGCGTGTACAAACTGCCGCATCCGAGGCCATGGGGCACGTGGTTTTCTCGGGCGTGGGCAAGACGAGCGCGGAAATAGATCTAGCCCTTACCGCCGGCATTCTGCAATTCAACGTTGAGAGCGTCGCTGAGCTTGAACTTCTCGCCGTGCGCGCCAAAAAATTGAAGCGGAAGGCTCGCTTCGCCCTGCGCGTCAATCCCGATGTGTTCGCCGAAACGCATCCGTACATCTCGACGGGCTTGCGCGAGCATAAATTCGGAATCGACATTCGTCTCGCAGCCGCCATCTATCGCAGCGCCGCCAACAATCGCTGGTTAGTGGCGAACGGCGTCAGCGTGCATATCGGATCGCAGATTCGCGCGGCCGCGCCCTTCGGTGCAGCGATAGTGCGAGTAAAAAAGCTCGTCGAGGACCTGGGACGCGACGGCATCGCTCTGCGTGTCATCGACGCCGGTGGCGGCCTCGGCATCGACTATCACAGCGACGCCGCCAAAACCTCAGCGCCTGGTCCAGATGAAAAAGTGCAGGAATACGCTGCGGCCATTGAGCAGGCCCTTAGGGGTTTCGAGGGCAGATTGCTGCTCGAGCCGGGACGTTTCATCGTGGCGCAGGCGGGTGCGCTGGTGGCGCGGGTGCTTCAAGTCAAGCGCAATGGCAAAAAGACCTTTGTGATTACTGACGCAGCAATGAATGATCTGATCCGCCCCGCACTCTATCAGGCACATCATGAGATCGTGCCGGTACGGCCCCGCGCTGGGCGCATGCAAACTTTCGACGTAGTTGGGCCTGTGTGCGAGACAGGGGACTTCTTTGCCCGTGACCGCAAGCTCAAGCCGCTTGAGCCTGGCGACCTGGTCGCGCTGCTCGATGCAGGCGCGTACGGCATGGCACAGAGTTCAAACTACAACACCCGCATGCGTCCCGCCGAGGTGCTGGTCGAGGGATCGAGAGCTCGGCTCATTCGGCGCCGCGAGACGATGGCTGACTTGTTGGCGCCTGAGCTGTTTTAGAAGTCAGATGCGTTTGTTGAAACTCAGACACGACCATCCCCGTCCTGATAACGTATTCCGCGGAGGATTTTTTGATGCATATATGTAGCAGGATTACGTGGGCCTTGGCTACCGCAACGATCTTAGTTGCGGTGTCGGGAGCCGCAGGGGCAGATTCACTCAAGGCAAAAACGGAGCAGGGAAAAGTCGCTGGCAAGACCATCAACAACGGGAAAGTTCGCGCATTTCTAGGGCTGCCTTATGCCGCTCCGCCAGTCGCGGACTTGCGGTGGAAAGCTCCCCAAGCACCGGCAAAATGGAAGGGTGATCGCGATGCGACTAAATTTGGCGCGCATTGCGCACAGGGACGCGTGTTCGATGACATGGTGTTTCAAGATGCCGGCCCCAGCGAAGATTGCCTCTTTTTGAACGTTTACACGCCGGCCGATGCGACCGACAAAAGCAAGTTGCCTGTCATGTTCTGGATCCACGGCGGCGGCTATTCGGGCGGAGGCAGTTCCGAGCCTCGCCACAACGGAGATTTCCTGCCCACCAAAGGTGTGGTGCTGGTGACGATTAACTATCGCCTCGGCGTCTTCGGCTTTCTGGCGACCGACGATCTGGCAAAAGAAGCGAATGGTTCGGCAGGGAACTACGGCCTGATGGATATGGTGGCGGCGCTGCAATGGGTCAAGGGCAACATTAAAAATTTTGGTGGTGATCCTGGCAACGTGACGATCTTCGGTGAGAGCGCCGGGTCGTTTGCCGTGAGTACGCTGATGGCTTCGCCGATGGCGCAGGGCTTGTTTCACAAAGTGATCGGAGAGAGCGGAGCAGCCTTCCCCAGCGCGTTGAATCTTGGCGGTGAGACCGTTGCAGAACGCGCGCCCGTCGATGCCAAGTGGGTCGAAACGCTGGGCGTGAAGTCCCTTGCTGAATTGCGCGCGGTGACGACAGAAAAAATTCTCGATGCCGCAAAGGCTAAAGGGCAGGTGGGATTTGCTCCCGACATTGACGGAAAGTTTCTCACCGAGCAGGTTGCGCAGACATACGCATCAGGCAAGCAGGCACACGTACCACTGCTGGCAGGTTGGAACGCCGATGAAGGCAGTTTCGCTGTTATGCGCGGAGTGACTGCCGCACAATGGAGCGAAACGGCGAATGGAACGTTCAAAGAACGCGCTCCAGAATTCCTCAAGCTTTATCCCGGCGATACTGATCCGCAGGCATTGCGTGCGGCGATCGATTTTGCAAGTGATTCCTTCATCGCGTTCGGAACCTGGAAGTGGCTGGAAGCGCAACGCAAGACGTCTCCCGACTCGCCAGTGTATCGCTATTACTTTGAACTGGCAGCCCTGCCGAGCAAATATCATCCCGGCACATTTGCTTTCCACTCCGATGACATTGAATACGTGTTCGGAACACTGGATACCCGGCCTGGCGAAACGGTGCGTCCCGAGGATCGTCAGTTGAGCGAAGCGATGATGAGCTACTGGACCAACTTCGCCAAAACCGGTGACCCCAACGGAGCGGGATTGCCGGTGTGGCCGAAGTACGGTGCCGACGATTCACTTATTCATCTGAACAGCCCTATCACAGCGGCACCCGATACGACGCGCGCCCGCTATGAGTTCCTGCTCAAGGGAATTCCGCCAATGCACTTCTAAGGCAACAACTGACGCCAAAAAAGGCCGACCTTCTTGCGGCCTTTTTGGACTGCTGACAAACTTAGTGCTTCGATAATATTTTCCTCGGCCGCTTACATGAGACGGCTGCATCCAGGCTGGAGTCGGACGAAATTGAGCCTAATTGCCTGTGTACGCAGCAGGAGCGGGTTCCGGGGCCTTTGCCGGGGACGTCAATGCGAGCTCTTCGGTGATCTGCAAACCAGCCTGGCGAATGAGTTGCGCTACCGCTGCAGCATTGAGCCGGGTGGCGTCGTATTCCACGCGGAGGGTGTGGGCGGCGGAGTCAAAGCTGAGCCGCCTTATGCCGTAGACCTCGCGCGTATTGGCCAGCGCGAACGTCACAGCCTCAGTGGGGGGTGTGGCATAGCGGAAAACGATGTCCACGTTGGTCATATGGTCAGGATAACAGTTGCTCTGCTAAAGATTTTTAAGATAAGCGCGAATTTCTGGGTTGGTCCAATCGGGGTCACCGACGATTTTTCTCCTAATAACTCCCTTTTTGTCAATGATATAAGTTTCTGGCCAGCCCTCGGTGTGATAAAGTTTGGCGGCGGACCGATCAGGGTCCCGCACGCTGATTAGGTCGACATGATAGCGTGCGAGAAAGCGGCTGTAAGCGCCCGGATCCTCATCGATGCTGACGGCGAGCACTGCCAGATCTGGGCGGTCGTGTTGTAACTGCAGTAACGCCGGCATCTCCTGAACACAAGGTGGGCACCACGTAGCCCAAAAATTCAACAGTACGACGCGACCGCGATAGCTTGCCAAGTGAATTGTGGCGGTGCCGTCGGATACGGTGAAGTCAGGGGCTACCTTGTCGGTCTGTGCGGGGTGGGATCCCCGATCGCAGCCCGAACCCGCGGCGAGCGTCAAAAGCGATACCAGGGCGAATGAACGAAGAAATCGCACGTCCTTATAATACGGAGCGATAGGTTCACAACGGAAGGGGCAAGGCGGCGATGGCACAGGATAGCCAAGGGTCAGCAGAGGCACCGGGAGCGAAGATGTGGAAGCCGGTGTTGGGGTTATCGGACGAGCCAAATGCCCCACTATCCATACCGTTGAGGGTGGGTTCAGTCTATGACCAGCCTGAGCCCGACAATCTCATGGAATTAACGGTGATTGTGCCGGCACGCGACGAGCAGGACTGCCTCGGAGATTGCCTGCGATCGCTGGTTACGCAGTCTAAAGAAATATTCAAGCTCGAGCGGGATTGGGAGTTGATCGTGGTTGATGACCAATCGAGCGACCGAACGGCGGAGATTGCGCGTGGATTCGACGGGGTGACGGTCCTCGAAGCAGACAAATTAATACCTGGTTGGACGGGGAAAAACAATGCGATCTGGACGGCAGCGCGTAAGGCACGGGGGCGCTGGCTGCTTTTCACCGACGCCGACACGGTGCACGAACCGGGAAACCTGCGGCGTGCGATGCACGAGGCGGAGCGGCACAAGGTGGGAATGCTGAGCTATTCACCGCGGCAGATCGTAACCGGGTTGACGCAGAGAGCGCTTATGCCGCTGGTGTTTTCAGAACTAGCGTTGGCTTACCCGCCGGTAAAGGTCTCCGATCCAAATCAGCGCATCGCAGCCGCGAATGGGCAATTTTTGCTTGTCGAGCGGGAGGCTTATCGGCGGCTGGGCGGTCATGCATCGGTCGCGAACGATGTGCTTGAAGATGTGGAGCTCGCGTTCCTCGCCAAGCGGCGCAAGGTGGGATTGCGATTTAGGTACGCGGAGGACGCGGTGGCTACCAGAATGTACAGGACCAGTGAAGCCATGATGGAGGGATGGACGAAGAATCTCGCCTTGCTGTTCCACAATGCGTTGGCAACCGCGTTTTGGCGGGCGCTGGATATTGTGCTGCTAATAGGTTTGCCGTGGCTCGCAGTGAGGATGTGGGATGCGCGGTTCGGTCCGCATTCGTTGCAGTGGCTGGGTGCGGGATGGGTGTTGGCGCTGCTTTGGGCGCGTAACCTATTCAGGTTTTATGGGCGGGTGGCGAAGTCGAATTTTCCCTTTGTGGATTGTGCGCTATCGCCGCTGGGGCTGCCTTTGTTCATTGTGCTGCTCTATCGAAGCTGGTTCAAGCACCGGATTGTGAAGCAGGTAAGCTGGAAGGGCCGTACGTATCCGGGCTGATGCATCGCCCGAACTTGTAAGCAAAATGTAAATGCTGCAACAAGAGGCGTGCTGCTGGCATCTGTTCAGTTGAGGGTAAGAAATGATCGAGTTGACACGGCGGGCGACATTTTCCGCTTCACACTTCTACTGGAACGAGGAGTGGACGGTGGAAAAAAACGAGCAGGTGTTTGGGCGCTGCGCTCGGCGCAATGGGCACGGCCACAACTATACCCTCGAAGTCACCGTGGCTGGCGAGCCCGACCCGGTAACCGGATTTGTGGTGGACCTCAAGTGGCTCAAGGATGTGATGGAGCGGGAGGTGCTGGACGCTTACGACCATCGTCACTTGAACATGGAGGTTGCCGAATTTGCGAAGGTCATACCCACCACCGAGAACATCGCAATTGCCGCATGGACGCGGCTCGCAGGAGTGATAGGACAGGGCGTGAATGGAACGGCCGTAGCCCAATTGAGCCGTGTGCGGGTGTATGAGACGCCGGAGATTTTCGCTGAATACCGGGGTGGGCAATGAGTGACAAGGCCTACTTTGGGCGGCGCTACATGTTGAGCGCCAGTCATCGTTTGCATTCCGATGCTCTCTCTGACGAAGTGAATCGTACCACGTATGGCAAGTGCAACAATGCTTACGGACACGGGCACAACTACGTTGTTGAAGTGCTGGTGGGCGGGGCGGTGAATCCAGAAACCGGCATGGTGATGAACATGGTGGATCTCGACAAAACCGTGGAGAACACGGTGTTGACTCGCTTTGATCACACCAATTTGAATTTTGATCCGCTGTTTGTGAAGCGAGTGCCGACAACGGAAAATCTTTGCAGGGAAGTATTTCAATTGCTAAAGGATGCGCTTCCGGCTGATCAGTTGTCGTATGTACGCATCGAAGAGACTGAGAACAATTTCTTTCAGTACGAAGGTGAATGAGTTTAAGAACGACGCCCGATTCCCTTGGGCGGGAGGATGTTAGTCATGGCGCAACCGATGAGAGTAGACAAGCCGGCGCGTGGAGTTGTGCAAATCGATGAGGGTCTGGGCGCATTCAGCACCGAAGAGATGTATCGCGAAATTTTGCGCAGGCTGGGTGAGGATCCCGATCGCGACGGTCTGCAGGCGACGCCGGGTCGCGTCGAGAAGTCGATGGCTTTTTTGACCAAGGGATACAAAGAAGACCCGACGAAGATTCTTCGCGAGGCGATGTTTGATGTGGAATACGACGAGATGGTGATTGTCAGGGACATCGAGATGTTCTCTCTGTGCGAACATCACATGCTGCCGTTTTTCGGTAAGGTGCATGTTGCCTACGTTCCCAATGGCAAGGTTATCGGGTTGAGCAAGATCGCACGGCTGGTCGAAGTCTTTGCGCGCCGCTTGCAAGTGCAGGAGCGGCTGACGCGGCAGATTGCCGACACAATTCAAGAGGCGATCGCGCCGCAGGGCGTAGGCGTAGTGATCGAAGCGCGGCATCTTTGCATGATGATGCGCGGTATAGAGAAGCAGGCTGCATGGACGGTCACATCGGCGATGGTGGGCTGCTTCAGACAGAAGGAGACGCGGTCGGAATTTCTGTCTCTAATGCGCCAACCGAGTTCCGGCGCACTGTGAGCATGAGGGCAAACCAACTAGAGTAGTGAGGTGAACGGACTTCTGGTGATCGACAAGCCGGGCGGCTTAACCAGCCATGATGTTGTGAACCGGCTGCGCCGTATTACCGGGGAGCGTTCGATTGGACACCTCGGCACGCTCGACCCCATGGCAACTGGTGTTTTGCCGCTACTCCTCGGAAAGTACACGCGGCTCGCGCAATACTTTTCGGCAGCAGAGAAAAGCTACTCGGGGATCATTCGCTTCGGCTTCGCCACCGACACGTACGACGCAGATGGGCAGCTAGTCGGCACGCGGGTCGAGCCGCGATTGGAACTCGAACAGGTGCGCGAGGCGGCACACCACTTTCACGGCGAGATGGAACAGATGCCGCCATCGTTTTCCGCGAAAAAGGTTAAAGGCATTCCGGCGTACAAGCTTGCCAGGGAAGGGAAGGCGGTCGAACTCAAACCGGCTACCATTCGCATTTTGTCGTTTGAGATTGTAGGGCTCAATGATGCGGAAGCAACGTTCGTTATGAGCATAAGCGCGGGCGGTTATGTGCGCTCGGTCGCGCACGAACTGGGGCAGGCATTAGGTTGCGGGGCGCACTTGAGCAGTTTGCGACGCACGCGCGCTGGAGTGTTTACGCTCGAAGAGGCGCAGCGTCTCGACGCTTTGGAATTGCGGGCCGGGGACGCGGCGGCACTCGAGGGCCAGTGTCTGCACCCCCGCTGTTTGCTGCCGGAGATGCCTTCAGTTACGGGAGATGAAATCGCACTTGGCCGGCTGCGCAATGGGGCCCAGGCAAATCTACCGGAGTTTTCAAGCGCGCCGTTAGTGAAGGTATTTGCCGGAAGCAGAGACCTCGTTGGAATCGCGAGACGGGTAGCCGGAACGCTTTTTCAACCCGTTGTTGGGATGGGATAGACGCTGCGAAATAGGCTTGAATAGGGAGCCTGAAATGGGCGTGAGTTGAGGTCATTCGGTGATAGAAAACCATCAACCAACGTTCAGAATCGCTCGTCGGCCCTTGAGCGATCAGATTCGTGGCCTCCTACCCAAATTCCAATGCCTTGGGGATTTAACGCGGGTGTCTTTTTGGCAAGACTGAGGTTGTGCCTTGAAACAAGAGCGATCTGAACCGCCCGTATTTACAGGCATGATGGGGCGACATTCCTGATACATGATTTCTCTCCCACCCCCACCCGTACTCTGGATAGAAGTCGTTTGTTTTGTGCTAAGTACGAGTGGCTGTGTGCTGTAAAGTCGTCTAGATAAAAGAGTTGGCCGCAGAGTCCTCTAGATAA
>JANXYB010000042.1 GCA_025350325.1 Acidobacteriaceae bacterium | reverse complement strand
ACGGTCAATAGTTCGACGATTTCATTCCACTTGAACAGAGCGTGGAATTTTTGGAGACTTCTTAGGTGTCTCTTTTTATTTGGGCAAAGATAAAAATAACTTCAGATCGTATTGCGTCCGCAATTTCCGAGTGCTTACCCCCGTCGCGCGCTCTCGTTCTTGGGTTGTTAGTTAGCACTTGCTTGCATGGTCTCGCGGGAACCGTTTCTCCCTCCTCGGCCATCGTTCAGGAAAACGCGACTCTGCAGTTCACGTCCAGCACTCCAACAACGTGGACCACAAACTGCGGCAGCATATCTTCTACGGGCCTTTTCAAGGCACCTCTCTATCCAAGTACATCCTGCGCCATAACCGCAACTGCCACAGACGGCAGTGGAAGTACAACGGCGAGCGTTACAGTCGTATCTCCAATCATCATGACGCCGGTGTCGGCGAGGACGCCGCAAGGGCAGACCCAACAATTCACGGCAAGCATGCCCGTGACGTGGGTTGCAAAATGCGGGACAATCAGTTCTAACGGTCTTTATACGGCGAGCGGACCGGTCGGGACGCCGTGCACCATCGAAGGCATCTCGACTGGCGTGCCGAAATACACCGTGTACGGTTACGATTCGATCACTGCTCAAGTTGCTACGCCGCTGACCATCAGTCCACTTAACCCGACTGTTCCAGAAGGCGCGACTCAGCAGATTGCGACCAGTAGCAACGCGACCTATGCCTCCTCTTGTGGGACGATCGCAGCATCGGGTATCTTCACCGCCCCCTTGACTCCGACCACTTGCACGATCACGGCCCAAGCCACGGACGGCAGCGGCCAAATCGCATCTACCAATGCAATTGTCTCGTCTCCACTCGTCATCACTCCCACGGTAGCTACGACTGCACAGGGCCAAACGCAGCAGTTCACCGCTAACTCGCCGGTTACGTGGACTACATCTTGCGGCAGCATTAGTGCAGCAGGCGTCTTTACGGCTTCGGCCGCACCGGGAGCTGTATGCACGATTACAGCGACCATTGCCGGCGGCACCGCTTATACCAACATTGCTTCCGACACGATTAGTACTCCCGTATCGTTTACGATTACATCCGATTTCACGGGTCCACCTGCAAGTAATGCGCCGATCGCGACCAACATACTGGGGGTCAACGCTGGTGGCGGGATGCACAGCAACATCTTGAACTACATGAGCCAGGCGAGTCTGAACTATACCCGGTTTCACGCGAACATCGAATACACCTACAGAAACGGGCCTACACCGGACTGGAGCATGCTCGATGCAAATCTAACCTATGCCAGGAACGCGAATCTTCAAGTGATTCTGGAGATGGACTACACTCCCCCCAGTCTTCAACCGGTTCCAAACCCTTGCCCGGCTAACGTAGATCCCATGCATGCCTATCCTACGGATGCAAACGCCATGGGGGCGTTGGCGGCCGCTTATGTGCAACACATTGACCAGCAGTTTCCGGGTTTAGTAACAGACTATGAAATCTGGAACGAGCCAGATGGCGGCGGTTTATGCGCCCCTCAGAATACTTATGCCGCCAAGCTGACTCAATACATGAAGATCTTTGCCGCCATGGCTCCGGCGATTCGGCAGGCTGCGACAGCAGACGGAGTTACCGTGCGAATCGGAGGCCCGGCATTAGCATCGCCGGCATGGACAGGAGACACCTGGTTACCGGCACTGTTGAGCAACCCTCAGACCTCGCCCTACCTTGACTTTGTGTCTTTCCACTATTACGCCGCGGGCACAGCACAGGTGAACCAAGGCATGACCTGGTCCGGCGGAACAGGAACTCCGTCCCTGCTGGCGCTCACGCAAACAGGCGCGTCGAGTCTGCCTTCTCTCTATGCCAAGGTAGCGACTCTGGTCAAGCAGGGATCGCTGTCCAATGCGCTGCCCACTCCCATTTATGTCGATGAGTACAATTCAGATTGGACATTTCTCGGCGATTGCTGCCGGAATAGTCCTATCTATTCTCCGATTTGGAACACAATGTTCTTCGTTGACTTACTCAAGACTGCAGCCTTCAATAATGTCCAAATTCCGAGCAAGCTTCTTTACTATGCTGCGAACAATCCTCCGTTTTGTATTGCGGCTCCATTGGACGCGGCGATGGACTGCAAGAACGCAGGGGCGAGCACAGCTACCCCGTACCCGCAGTACTACAGTCTGCAATTGCTTGAAGCACCTCAGTATCTAGGCCTGGTTTCGGGAGGCTCCATGGTGCCGTCCGCGTCGAGCAATGGAAACCTGCTGACGGCCGCTTTCACGTCTGGTACTAGCGACGAGGTCGTCATCGTGAATACCTCTGCGACGGATTACCCTGCTGTTCCGATTGCGATGGCTCGCAATTGTTCTGCTGCAACTGGAGCGACGGAATTTCTGCTTAACAGCAGCAATCAGCAGATTGCTACACAATCTATCCACCTTGATTGCTCCAGCAGCGGATATGCTACTTCAGTTTATGTCCCGGGTTATTCCGTGGTCGCGCTAAAAGTAGCGCAGTGACTGGGTCTTAGCGCCTTTGGGTGCGAAAGAGCCGGATCGCATTTATCGCCGCTTGCGCCATTTAGATAGCCGCTGCTTTGAACCTTGACGCGGCGTGAAAACGGAATTACACCCTTCGAGCGGGCGAATCGAATTACATAATGGGCGGTGTGTGACACGCGATGCGGGGCCGTGGATGAGCATTTGCGTTTGGTTGACTTCTGCGCTATTGTCAGTCTGATCCTGCCCAACTAAGAGAATCCTCAATGAAACGTAACATCGGGGCTGTTGCGGTTACTGCAATCGCGGCTGCACTGCTGTGTCTTGTAGCGGTCGGAGTGGTTGCCTGGCGCGCACAGCGCGCGCTCGGCGGTGCAAGGCGTGAGGTAGCGCGCGGAGCGCAACCAGGGCTGGAAGTTCGCACGCTTGAACCTCAGCCCAATCCCGGTTTCGAAAGAATCGACGGGCCCGGCAACTTCAAGAGCTTTCTGATGTACCAGGGTCACCTCTATCTGACTGGCCGGAGCGGGCTATACGTATACGCGACCGACGGGACGTTGGAGCATGTTTTCAGAACAGGAATTGAGTTACCCGCCGCCCCTTTGGGGCAGCTCGCGGTGGGTATGTTGACCGGTGCACATCAACCGGAGTTGCTGATTGCCACTTTCGGTGCGGGAATTGTGTCGTTTGACGGCCACACGTTTCGGCAGATTCTGGGCTCCCGGGTAGAAGCACGAGAGGTGACCGCTGTGCTGCCGCTTGCCAGTGGGCGGCTGCTGATCGGCACGGCCAAGCTCGGCCTACTCATATATGACGGCGCGACGCTACAAAGATTCCACCCTACCACGGACAACGTCTACGTCACGGCGCTCGCAGGGACGGAAGGCGACTTGTGGGTCGGCACGCTGAACGACGGGCTGCTGCATTGGCACGGCGGTCAAACGGAACGCATTGGTGAAGAGCAGCAACTCCCGGACCGCCGGGTTGAGCACATTGCTATCGCAGCAGATGGAGCTAATGCCGGACGCGCGTATGTCGGCACTCCGATGGGAGTGGCGGAGATGCGTGACGGTAAGGTTGCGCGGGTCTTGGCTAAGGGCAGATTCGCCCATGCATTGATAGCGGATGGGGATTCGTTGCTAGTGGGCCAGATGGAAGCTGGAATCCTCCGGGTTTCGCTAGCCGGGCCGGAGACCAACAGCAATCCCAGAAGACCGATCAGGGCTCGGGTTGACGAGGACCTTTCTGCAGCAGCTGAAAATCCCATTCATTCACGGAGCTTGAATGGCAGAGCTATAGCCGTGGACTTCGAGCCCAGACCTATCTCAGTAGAGCAATTCTTAACTATCGGAGATAACCGCTACGCACTGCTCAGCGATGGACTTCTCAAGCAGGGTCAGGACGGCTCATGGCGCAGAATACTTGGCGGCGGAAGTTCAGATCTTGCGGACAGCAATGTTTCCGCGCTGCTCGCAGCGTCTGATGGGCGGCTCTGGATAGGGTACTTCGATCGCGGTATGGATGTGGTGCCTGCCACGGGTGGGAAGACTGAGCATGTGGAGAATGAGCACGTGTTCTGCGTTAACCGAATCGTGGAGGACGCGCGTCACGGAGCGGTGGCAGTGGCTACGGCCAATGGGCTGGTGATGTTTGACCGCGATGGACGCCAGAAACAGATGCTGGGGCGTGAGGCTGGATTGATTGCCGATCATGTTAGCGACGTGGCTTTGTATGGCGAAGGCATGGCGCTGGCAACTCCAGCGGGAATAACATTCCTTGACCAGACGGGCGCGCATAGTCTTTATGCGTTTCAGGGGCTCGTGAATAACCACGTCTATGCGCTGGGTGCGAGCGGCAATGAGCTTGTCGCCGGAACGCTGGGAGGCCTCTCGCTGCTGGCGGGAGAACAGGTCCGCAGAAATCTGACCATAGCCACCTCGGGTTTGAAGCATAACTGGATCACCGGACTGGCAGCCGTTGGCAATGAGTGGCTGGTGGGCACTTATGGCGCAGGCGTCTTGCGCCTTGCGGCCAACGGCAGCGTTACAGCGACCGATGCGACGCGCACAGGGATGGTCGTGAATCCCACCGCCATGGTGGCAGATGGACGTATGGTTTTGGCAGGGACGCTCAGCCAGGGTCTGTTGGTGGGCGATGCGACCGGCACCCGATGGAGAACGGTCACTGCGGGCTTGCCTTCGCTGAATGTGACGGCGCTGGCGGTACGAGACGGAGTCGTGTATGTGGGCACGGAAAGCGGGCTGGTGAAGATTTCGGAAGACAGATTGCAATGAAAAGAGCATTGCGACGGGCAGGTTGGATCTTGGTGCTGTTGTTCCTCGCGCGAACTGCTGCACACGCGGATAGCGGCGTACTGATACCTGCCGACAAGCAAGCGCCTGACCCGGCGATCTTATCCCTTACCGAGATGCAGGTGGAGATTCGAATCGACAACGGCGATGCGCGAGTGTGGGTGCGGCAGGTCTTCACCAACCATACCGGGCGGCCGCAGGAGGGCAACTACCTGTTTGCACTGCCGAGCGGAACCACCGTGTCAGATTTTGCAGTTTGGGATGGGCCGGTGCGTATTCCTGCCGTGATCCTTGAGCGAAAGCGAGCCAAAGCGATCTACCAGGAGTTGAAAAGCCAAGCCATCGATCCCGGCCTGCTGGAACAGGGTGAGCGCACGGAAGAGGATGCGCGGCGAACCTCGGTTTTCAGCGCTCATATCGTTCCCATTCCCGCATTCGGTACGAAGCGACTGGAGATCGAGTATCACCAGCATATTGCTGTGTCCGCACGCAGGAGCTACTTTGTGCTGCCGCTCAAGCCGGATGCCTACGCGAGCCAGCAAGTGAAAAGACTCAGCATTCATTTTGAACTGCACTCAGCCGGACGGATGAAAGATTTCGCGCTCCAGGGAAAGCTACTCCCCTTCCATATTAAAGAGCAGGACGAGCACACAATGCGCGGCGCTGTCGAGGCCGCGAATGTTGATTTGACCGAAGATTTTGCAACCGTCTGGACGAGCAACGAGACGGGAAATGCGCTCAAAGTAGTCGCCTATCGCAACCCGAATGCCGCAAATCCCTTAGCGACGGATATAGCCGGACCATTACCCGCGGAAAACCCGGCAAGCAACGAGAGCGAACAGGGGAAGAAGGCGCAGGCCAAATCGCAGGGCGAACCAGGTTACTTTGAGGCGCTGGCTCAACTGTCTGTCCCACAGACATCGGCAGGCGGCCCATCTGAAAAGGCTTCTAGCAAGGGCGGCCGCAGGGTGATCGTGCTGATGGATACGTCGCTCTCGATGCAGTGGGAGAAGTTGGAACGGAGTTATGCGGCGGCGGCGAAACTGCTTGGGACGCTTGCGCCGGAAGATAGGTTCAATCTATTGCTCTATAACACCAAAGTAGAAAGCTATAAACCAACGCCGACGCATGCGGACCTGGCGACCGTAACTGCCGCAATGAATTGGCTGCGGCAGAGTCATCTGCGCGGAGGAACGGACTTGCAGAAAGCGCTGGACGCGGGGCTGGGCCAGTTCAGCGGAACAGACAGCAGTGAAGGCGCGGCGCTGGTTCTGCTAACTGACGGACAGACGACACGCGGCGTAATCCAATCTGGCAAGCTTGCGAGTTGGTACGCGGGCAGGTGGAAGCAGATCGCCGCGGATCGCCGGCCCAAGACCGATGTATTTGCGGTGGGCGACGATGCGAACTTGCCCTTGCTGCGCATGTTGAGCCGCAATGGCGGAGTGATGGTGCAGGTGCTGTCAAGCGAGCCGGTGGATTACAAATTGGGGGAGTTTCTGGGCAAGGTGGGGCGCAGTCCGATTGGGGATTTGCGGCTGACGGTGTCTCCACAAGCAGCGGTGGACAAGGTATATGCGTTGGAGGACGCAGTATTCGACGGCGGTGAAGCGCGCTGGGTAGGCCAATACCTGAAGCCGCAGAAAAGCGCGACGTTGAGCGTGGATGGCCAGCAGGATGGGCGAGCGCTCACGGTAGAGGCCAAGGCGGAGTTGCCGGCACAGGCACTGGAGCACGATCAACTGCCCCGACTGTGGGCGGGGGCACGAGTGCAGGCCCTGCTCGAACAGATTGAGAGAGACGGTGAGACTGAGGCCGCGGTGAATGAAGTGATCTTGCTGGCGCGCAGATACAAGTTTGTCACCCCTTACACATCGTTTCTAGCTGCACCCCGAGCGCTGTTGCGGCCCCGCGTGATCAGACCGGGCGATCCGGTATTGCGGGTTCACACCGATCATGCAATCGTCTCGGTGATTGCTCTATTTCCCTTTGGCCTTGAAAAACCGCTGCGCTATCTGAGCGGCGAAGATGTGTGGGAGACGCGGTTTCTTGCCCCGACCGACATGCGAGACGGGGCATACCCGGTGCGGCTGGTGTTGCGCGATACCAATGGGCAGGTGTACCGCGAATCGAAAAACTTTTTGATTGCTTCGACACCTCCGACGGTGAAAGTGCATTTGGACCGTATGCGCTACCGGGCGGGTGAAGCGGTTCCGCTGAAGGTGAGCGCGTCAGCGAGTACGCGCACGCTGACGGCGCGCGTTGAGGGATTCGCTCCGGTGAGCTTGCACTGGGATCGTCAACAGGGAGCCAGCACCGGGCAAATCCTGCTTCCGGGGGCGTTGCCTGCGGGCGAGTACGTGCTGGCGGTGACTGCGGAAGACATGGCGCACAACCTGGGCACGGCGGAGGTGCGCATTGAAGTGGTTCCGTGAGCGCGCCGGGTTGAGAGGAACGAGGGCAAGTTTTACACCGGTCGGTGTAGCGATGCTGGCTGCAGCGGCGGCATGCGTGACGGCTTCAGCTTCGCTGGTTTACTGGCAAAGCCCTGGGTTGATGCTCGGTGCGGGAAATGGACTGGGGCGCTGGCTCGAGAACGCGGAGTCTGGCTCAGGAGTGGAGAGGGCTCTCTACCGGCTGATGACGTTGCCCGGCGGCGAGGCCTTTTACCGGCGGTCCGCTCGAGAGGCGCGCCCTGCGTTAACTGCTCTGATCAGTGGCAGTCAGAAAAGTTCGCCCCTCTACGCGCTGCGGGCCATGGAAGACGAACAGGCTTTGGACTTTGAGGCCGCCGAGCGCGATTGGAACAGTTGGGCACAGAAAGCCGACGACAAGGCTGCGGCGCATGTGGATCTGGCCGACTTTTACGAGCGCAGGTTAAAGCCGCAAGAAGAATTGACGGCGCTCGAAGCGGTAGGCAACGCTGCGGCAAGCGAGCGGGAACGGTGGACTGGGGACGAATCGCAACAGGCCTGGAAGGCGTGGGAACGAACACTGGGCGTTGTAGACCGGTATGCGCTTGGACGCAGCGTGGCGGCGCGGGAGTATGCCGGTTGGGAGCGGCGTTATCCGCTGGCAGGTTCGATCTACGAACGAGAGTTGGCGTTCGATCTCAAGGGGAAAGATTTTGACGCCGCGACAAATCTGATTGCGCGCTATCGCAAGGCGCTTCCGGGCGAAGCACTGTTTCCGGTGAAGGCTGAGGCGGCACTGGCGGCAGGCCGTGGCGAGGCCAAAGATGGGCTGGCTGTCTTCGATCGCAGCTTTGAGCCTCTATGGCCGGCAGAGTTGGTGAAGAGCTACTACGACCTGCTGGTGCGCGGGCACCAAACGCTGAAGACGCGGGACGCTCTGCGGGCAAGACTGGCTGCGAACCCACAAGGGGGAGTCGACGCGCTGAAGGATGCAGCGAAGCTCTTTTACATCTTTCAACAGCAAGGGCAACTGGAAGCCGCGAAGGCAGTGCTGGCGGAGTATCGGACACACAAAGACGCGAGCGGCGCTACGTGGAGTGCCGATGAGCTGTATACGCTGGGACGGCTGCTTGAACAAGTGCAGGATTTCCCCGAGGCCGCGCGCTACTACTTTGCCTTGGCCACGGACAAGAAGACTCAAGATGCAGAACGCAAGGGGCTGGCAGGGCTGACGCGCCTGCTGCTCACCGCGCCCGAGCAGCCGCTGCGCATGGGGGCAGGGAATCTTTCGCTGTACAAGAATATTGCGATGATGGATCGCGGGCCGGGATACCTGAATGGCATTCTGTCGTTGTTTTTCAATTCGCAAAGTCCGGGTGCGGAGTTCTCGACAGAGGATCAGCTTGCGGTGCCGTATTTTCATCGGGCTAAAGCTGAGGAAATGCTGACCGACATTGATCGCCGCTTCCCGGAGGCACCTGAACGAGCGGAACTGCATGCACGACTGATGGAAGCGTACGCGGCATACGGCGAAGACAATGCTGTGATTCACGAGGGAACCGGGTTTCTCGTGCAATTTCAGACAAGCCCGCGCAGGGTCGAAGTAGCTCTGGCGGTTGGCGATGTCTATAGCCGGACCGGTCAAGCGGAGAAGGAATTTGTTTTATACAGGGACCTGCTGAAGGAGCTAGCGGCGAAGGCAGACGGTGTTCCTCTGGGCGTGGCGGAAACCGCGTATAGCAGACCGCCTGGCGGTGAGTCTGGAGTGCAGACGGGGCCTCATGCGGCAGGGACGGCACGGTCGAGCGAATACGCGCAGGTGTTGGACCGGTATTTGTCGCGGCTGGTGGCTCTCGATCGGCTGCCCGATGCGCTTACAGTGTTGCGCGGGGAACTGGATCGGAATCCGCAAGACCCGGGGCTGTATGAAAAGCTGGCAGGATTTCTGGAGCAGAACAAATTGAATGCTCGCGAGGAGGAAGTTTACCAGCGAGCCATCGGACAGTTTCAGGACACAAGTTTTGGAACGGGTTGGTATGCGAAGCTGGCGCGGTTTTATCTGCGCCAGAAGCGGAGCGCGGATTATTCTGCGCTTTCGCGCAAGGTGGTGGGGATATTTTCGGGAACGGATCTGGAGGGCTATTTGCGCAAAGCTCCGGCACCGGACTGGACGCTCGCCCTCGAAGTGCAGCGCTATGCGCATGATCGCTTTCCGCACGATCTGACGTTTGTTCGCGATCTGCTGGCGCAATACAGGAGCCCACAGCACTATCGGCCGGCTGAGATTGAGAAGCTCTTGCGGGAACATTGGGCCGAGTCCCCCGATCTACGCGACCAGTTGTTTGGATTGCTCAGCCAGTCGGGCAGACTGGATGGAGAGTTGGAGGCGCTGCAAAAGCTGACCCCGGAGATCGGCAAGGGCGAGTGGACGGCACTGGCGCAGAGCAATCCAGCGGCGGAGCACTTTTGGATGGAATCGTGCCTGTGGCGATCGCACTTTGAAGAATGTGCAGGCGCGGCTGAGGCTTTGTCGGCCGAATATCCGGCGGATGGGACGCTGGGGATGCAGGCATCGTCGCTGGAACGATCGCTCGCGTACTTTCATCCCGAGGATACGGATAAGGCAGTCTCGATAGAGAAGAGGCTGCTGAGCGCGAAGCCGGACGACCTCGACACGATGGCGCGGATTGGCGACATCTACGCGGACCGAGGACGAATCATTGAGGCCGCGCCGTATTGGACGCGGATGGCGGAGGTGCATCCGGGCGACGCGAATGGTTACTTGCAATCGGCGACGGTGTTCTGGGATTACTTTGACTTCGGATCTGCAGCGGCACAACTACGCAAGGCCCGAGAGCGATTGGCAGAGCCGGCATTGTTTGGCTACCAAGCGGGTGCAATTGAGGAAAGCCGGGGCAACTTAAAGGGGGCGATTGAGCAATATGTCGCCAGTTCGGTCGGGGATAAGCCGTCAGACGAGAGCCGCAACCGGCTGCTCGCCTTGGCACGCAGGCCTGACTCGCGTGGCGGAGTCGATGCGGCGACAGCGGGATTGTTGACGACAACCGCACCCAGCAGCGGGGAAATCAATCTACGCGCAGGCGTGCTCGATGCGCAGCATCGCAAGGGGGACATGGCGCAAGAGTTGATGCAGGCGATTGCCAAGACTGAATCGTTCGACGTGCTCGATGCAGTGACCGAGGCTGCGCGTAGTCGCGCTTTGCCGGAGGTGCAGCAACAAGCACTCAGCAGGCAAATTGCGCTCACGTCCGATCCGGTGCACAAACTTGAGTTGCGGTATCAACTCGTGGACCTGCTGCAACAGCGCAATCCCGCGGCAGCGGCAGCCGAGGTCGAGGCAATTTATCACGAACATGGCAAAATTCTAGGGGTAGTGCGGGCAACGGCGGACTACGACTGGGGGCATGAGCACAAGCCGGAAGCGGTGACGGTCCTGCTGGATTCGGCAGACGTTGCCTACGCTGAATTGAAGCAGAACTTTCAGTTAGAGGCGGCGCGCAAGCTGACAGAACTGGGCGACTATACGCGCTCTAAAAAGCTGCTGGAGGTTTTGCTGAGCCAAAAGCCTCTCAGTGCGGAAACTGAGACGGCGCTGGCGGAGAACTACGCCCGCTCCGGCGATGAGGCGGGCCTTGAGTCGTTTTACCAGGCACAGCTCACCGCAGTGCAAAGCTCGCCACTAGAGCGCGGCGAAAAAACGATGCGGCTGGCGCAACTGCGGCGCGGCATGATTTCCACCTCAACCTTGCTGGGCAAGTGGGACGCTGTGGCGGATCAGTACATTGCGTTGATCAACGCATATCCCGGCGACGCTGGACTGGCCGAGGGGGCTGCGCTGGCACTCGGGCCGCATGAACAGCGCGACAGGCTGCTCAGTTTCTATCGCAAGACCGTGGAGGCTTCTCCGCGCGACGCTCGCTGGAGCATGGTGTTGGCACGGCTAGAGACTGCGCTAGAGGATTATCCCGCGGCAATCGAGGCCTACGGTATGGCGATTCATGTTCGACCGGAACAGAAGGATCTTTACATTTCGAGAGCCGATCTTGAAGAGCGGCTGCACAAGCTGGACGACGCGGTGGCAGACTACGAGCAACTCTTCAAGTTGAGTTACCGTGACTCCCAATGGATGGTGAGGGCGGCGGAAGCGCGTGCACGACAGGGCCGTGGCGCCGATGCGGTGAAAGCGCTGGAAGAGGCGTGGATTAGCGGCCGGCCTCAAAAGGCGACGAACTACTTTGACGTGGCGACGCGCCTGGAGCAGTGGGGACTGCTGACGGAAGCGCGTACGTTCGCAGAGCGGGCAGTGGAAATTGCCGGTGCGGATTTGCTGGTGGATCCGGGGAATCAATCGGGGGTGTCAGTCTACGCACGCATCATGGCGAGACAACGCCAAACCGATGCAGCGTTTACGCGCCTCGCAATGGCTCGGCAACAGGCAGAAAGCGTGCCACTGGCCGCTGTCGCCCAGCAGGTAATGAAGGACGGTTTAGCCGCTGTGACCAGTGAGGAATGGCGTAAACAAAGAATTGCGCAACGCAGCGAACAGGCAGGAGCCGGGTTTGCGCTCGCGCTGAAATCGATGGCCACGGTGGTGGGCGACTACAGCACGCCGGAGGAGAAGGCTCAGTTTGCAGCGTGGCTGCGAACCAAGCTCGCCGGAGCAGCCGATGGGGCCGAGTTGCGCACTGTTTACCTGCCGGCGGTGCAGGCAGCGGGATCTGCAGATATGGAGGCCGACCTGCTTTGGCAATTCGTCGAAAAAAGCGGCGATTCAAATCGCAGCGAGGTGGACGCGTGGCTGCAACTCGAGCGGAGCCGGGTGCAGTTAGATGGAGTGGGCGCCAGGCTCGAGGCATTGGCTCCCCTAGTCCCGGCCCAACAGCGATCCGCCATGTGGGCAAGGGCGGCGGCGGTTTATCGTACCCAGGGCGACTCCCCGGCAGAACTGCGGATGTTAGAGACGATGGAATCAGGTAGAGGGACTGAAAGTCAGCGCCTCTACGAACTGATGCTGGCCGAACGGCCAGAGGAATTGGTGCAGAGAGCATCCGTCGATAGCGCTGCGCAGTTCCTCTTGGCGAACGGAAAACCCGATCAGGCGATGGC
Organism: Acidobacteriaceae bacterium; assembly: GCA_025350325.1. Taxonomy (GTDB): domain Bacteria; phylum Acidobacteriota; class Terriglobia; order Terriglobales; family Acidobacteriaceae; genus Telmatobacter. The sequence goes on along the minus strand of JANXYB010000042.1, from coordinate 44,455 downwards.
GGGCATAGCCGTGCGCGCAGTGAGGCGGCCACCGGTGTGGAACAAGGCTTTCGTCGGGTTGACCGGGCTGTATCTTCGTGAACATAGCTCGCAGGTGCGCGAGGGGTTTATCGGCGCGCTGGGTGGCGACCCCACCATTGCTGAGCGCGTGGCCCACGCTGCGAATCGCAATGAACAACTGGCGGGTGAGGTGTGGTTCTACTACGGCTCGCGCTTCGGCGAATATCTTGACCAGGAAAAGGATGCGCAGGCCGAGGGGTATCTTGAAGCGGAGCTTGAGCACACTCCGGAGCGCGCGAGTGCCTACACGCAACTTGCGGACTACTCCGCCGTAGCCGGCAGGACTGAGGCCGCGCTGGCCGATTATCAACATTCACTGGAGTTGAAGAGCGATCAGCCGGCTGTGCTCGACAACATCGCGATGCTCGAATGGAAGCAGGGCCGAAGCTCAGACGCACAAGCGGCATGGCGGTTAGCTGTAAAGCGGCTGGCTGCGGAGATAGACGCAAGGCACGTTCCAGAGACCTTCTGGGGCGACTTTGCACAAGTGCTTAGGGACGCGGCCGCGAATCACCAGTACCCGGCGATCGGTCCGCAGGTGGATGCGTTGCTGAGCGTCTACCTGGCGCGAAATGGCGTGTATCGAGTTGAGCCGCTGCTGGAGGCGGGCTATCACGCGCACGACGACCAAGTGCAATGGTTAATCGATATCTCGGCCGCCGCCAACAATCCGAGCGATGTGCTGAGCGCAGTCCGGCGAAGTAATTGGGTTTTAAAAACCCAGATGAGCACTTTGCTGACGCGCATTGTCGAGTTGGAACACCGCAAGGCGGTGGCCGCGTCAGATGAAAACAACTACGCGCTTGATGAGGCGGAGTCGAGCCTCGTAGGGGCATTGCTCGACGAAAAGAAGATGGGCGAGGCTCGCGCGCAGTTGGCACGCATCCCTCAAAATAAACTCAAATCGCCACAGTGGCTTACCTTGAAAATGCGCGTGGCTGAGGCAGACGGCGACTTGCCTCAGGTCGTGGCGCAGTGGAAGAAACATCCCGAGGAAACACCTGCATCGAACGACATTAGAAATGCGGTACTTCAATTGAAAGAGTCCTCGCAGCGGATTGTGATGCGGTTTGTCTACCAACAGGCTATCGACGCACGGGATATGTCTGCGCCGAACTTCCTGGGTCTGGCCGCGATTGATCTTGACGAGGGCAACGTGGCCGACGCTGTGGCGTTGCTGAAGCGTCTGACGATGATCGGCGCAAATGCTTACGCGGATACCGACTCGGCGGCCGGCCTCTTAGAGAAGCAGAGCCGATATGCCGAGGCCATTCAATTTCTGCAGCCCCTGGCAGAGGCTTTTCCGTGGGAGGCCAGATATAGGACTCGCTTGGCGGTCGCCACTCTGGCCGGCAACGCGCAGTCGCAGGGGGCTCTGAAAACATTGGCATCGGTGGCCAGCGATCCAAAGGCGAAGTACGTAGATCGGTTGGCCGCCGCGAAGCTGTTGAAGCGTCACGGCGCAGTGAAACCGGCAACAGGAAGCGCGGAGCTTGACCTGCTGGCGCGTGGCGGTTGTCCCGGTGCAGGCGAGGCAGACCAGCCTTACTTTGTTGAGGCAAGATTGGCTGCTGCAGACTGTGCCCCTGACTCCAAGGCGAAGGAGCAAATTCTGCGAGCTGGCATCGCTGCTGCTCCCGGCGACGCGCAGATGCGGTTCAAGTATGCCTGGTCAGCATTTGCGGCGGGGTTGGACGCGAACGCATTGCTGGCGGCGGAGCCGATCTTTGCGCGCAGGCAGTTCGGCGGTCAGCGCGAATGGCCGGTGAATGGCTCAGTGAATGAAGCCGGTCAAGCACTCCTGTCCTCTACGACCTCTGCCAAAAAGCTGAACGCAGTAGCCGTGGCCAAGTTTACGTGGTTTGCCATTCACGCGCGGGAACGCCGTCATGAATCCGATGAGGCCTTGCAGCTAGTGCAGACTGCCTCAGTTCGCGAAACGGATACCGCACGCCGCAAGACATTTGAAACAGAACAGAAGCGGCTGGAGACGGATGCAGCACGCGTGGAGGAGAACGCCGCGCGCGCCCCAAAGATTCATTCAGAATTGGACCAGGACAGGGTTGTACGGCCACAATTGCTGCCGGGCATGCCGTTCACTGTGAAGAAGACAACGAGCGGGAGGGATGAGGAATGAAACGTCGTCTCTGGGGTGCGCTTGGTGTGCTGCTTTTGTGCTGCGCGACGGTGTTTGCCGTAGTCGGGTTAGAGCTAGCTGCCAAGGCAAAGCCCGAGTTGCCCGCCTTGTTGCCCGAGGGTGCGTTGCTGTCGATTGAGGCGCGGGATCTGGGTGGACTGCTCAAAGACTGGAACACCTCAGATGAGAAGCACGCGTGGCTGATCAGTGACAATCATGCGGCTTTTAGCAATTCGCGTCTCTTCAATCGACTGTCCCAGGCCAAGGACGAATTCTCGGCGGCGGCAGGCATTCCCACCGGTCAAAGTCTGCTCGAAAAAGTTGCAGGTAAAGAGAGTTGTCTTGCCCTCTATGACATTGGCAATCTCGAGTTTGTGTATGTTACGCGACTGGATCAGCAAGGAATCGAGAACACGCCCTTATGGCAGACGCGGGGAAAGTTTGAGCAACGCGCAGAGGCAGGAACTACGTTTTACGTGCACAAAGATGCACAATCATCGCGTGTGGCGGCCTTTGCCAGCCGGGATGGCTGGTTGATTCTAGGTACCCGTGAAGATTTGGTCGCCGGCGTACTCGACAGGCTGGCCGGCACGGCATCGCACAGCGTAGCCAGCGAAGAATGGTATGCAGCAGCGGTTAAGCAGGCGGCAGGCGAGCGCGGCGATTTGCGCATGGTGCTGGATTTGGACAGGATTGTGCGCACGCCTTACTTCCGCAGCTACTGGGTGCAACGCAACATCACTGAGATTAGGCGGTACACCTCGGCGGTGAGTGATTTGTATCGAACGAGTGAGACGTATCGCGAGGAACGAGTGCTGCTGCGCCGGACGGCGACAACGACGGCTGTTTCGGCTGTTTCTCAGGGGGATGTAGCGGGCCTCGTTGCGCTTGCGCCGAGCGATGCGGCATTCTACGCTGCGCAGTCGATGCCGGATTCGGAAAGTGTCCTGAGGAGTTTGCGCGGGAATCTGCTCGAGGTAAAGCCAGACCAATCAATCCTGTCGTACACAAGCGCGCCTTCCGCCGCCTTCGGAGAGAACGCTGGGAACGCCGCGCAGTTGGATGTCCTCATCGATCGTGCTCCAGTAGCCGCGCCGCAGACCGATATCTTTCAGCCATTGCGCGCCCTACTTGCTGCGGCCGAACCGGACGGATTGCTCGAAGTTTATTCAACACGCGCTCCAGGCAAGAGCCCTTTTGTTTCGCTGCAAACGGGGATGGTCATATCTTCTCCGCAAGCCTGGGACGGAGATGCGGTACGGAAGGCGGTTACGTCCGCGCTTCCATCTGGATTGACGACTGGAAAACTCGGCGTGCATTGGAAAAGGCGATCGAGTGCCGCCGGAGAGTACCAGGCACTCGATGGCACCGTAAGTCTCTATACCGCGGTGAGTGGGAATCGATTGCTGCTGGCCAATGACTCCTCTCTTTTGGAGCAGCTGCTGGCGCGCGCTGCGAAGTCAGGCTCCGATGTACGCACAGAGGGAGTCACGTATGCTGCACTCTTCAGGCCGATGCAGGAACAGAGGAACTTCCGCGTATTGATGACCCAACTTGATCGGGCAGGAAATCGCGGGGCCGTCGAAGGGAAGAATGCTGCATCCGGCGGGGAGACGCCGGCGTTCTTTTCTGGAAACGTGGCGAGCCTGGCCCGCGCCTTCTCAAAAGTTGAGTCGGAGCGAGTGCAAGAAAACGACCTCGGCGGCAAAGTGACTCAGACGGTTATTTATCAATGGGCTCGTTAAGTAGCGAAACCGTCGAGTCGCCACCGGCACCCGTACGCCTTGTCCTGGTGGCGGTAGTCGCAAGCTTCGTGCTGCTGTTTTGCGGTCGTTGTGCGTCGGCACAAAATGGACCAGAGACGCGGCTGTTCTCACAAGGCGCGCAAGCCAACCTCGACCGCAACTTTCCTGACGCGAATATTTCTTATCTACTAATGGACGCGACTGGGCAAGTGATCGCCGAACGATGGACGCCGCCAGCGAATTCTGAGCATGCCGTTGTTTATCCCGGATCTCTGGTCAAGCCGTTCCTCGCCATCGCCTATGGAGAACAGCATGGCGGTGTGTTTCCAACGGTGCGTTGTCTAGGCGCCAAGACCCATTGCTGGCTCCCGGCAGGCCATGGATCGCTGGGCTTGGAAGAGGCGGTTGCACAGTCCTGCAATGCCTATTTTCTGGAAATCGCGGCTCATCTGGAGCGTAAGCGCGCGCAACAAACGCTCTTGCATTACGGACTCCTCGGGCCTGCGTCCGGAGCCAGCAACGAGAACCTGATCGGCCTGGGCACTGGGTGGAGGGAATCGCCGCTGGCGCTCGCAAGGGCGTACATCGAATTGGAGAGACAACATCACAACGCTACGCAGAGCAGGATCGTAAAGGGAATGCTCGAGTCTGCGGCGCGTGGCACAGCCCGTGAAGTCGACGCGGCTTTAGGTGACGATGCGGCGCTGGCGAAAACCGGCACCGCAGTCTGTTCTCATACGCCGCAAGGCGTTGCGGACGGATTTACCGTGGTGCTCTACCCGGCCATGCAACCTCGGTTGCTGCTTCTCTTGCGTATCCATGGCGTCACTGGGGCTAAGAGCGCGAGGGTGGCCGGAGCGATGCTGCGTTCTCTGGGAGCTGGCCGGCGATGATGCTTGAAACTGCGCGGATCACGAGTGCCACGGTCCCCAACAAGTTGTTGCGCCAAGTGAGTGACCGAATCGTACGTGGTTGCTTGCTGTTACTAGCATTAGTGCCAGTTCTGGCCCCGATAGCTGCACGGGCGCAGCAAGCGGCACAGGCACAACAAGAGATACGATTCAGCGTGCTGGGGCTTTTTCATCCTGGAGAATTGGTTCTCGAACAGGCTAGCCCGCAGGTTCTGTCCATTTCCGCTATGGGGGATGCGGTGGCCCGTACCTTTGTGCTCAACGGCGAACCGGGGCATCGACAGATACTGTTCCACGCTGAAGGGGGCCGCGTAGCTGCAGGTCCTCAGTCAGCAGCGAATTGGACAGTGGCTGCGAGGGATGGGGGTGCGATAGCCTTTCGGCTCACGGTGCCCGGACGATTCCATCGCATCTATCGGGGACGACTTTCTGTCATTGCACGCAGCGGCAAACTGGTTGCCGTGGTCACGATGGATCGCGAAACTGCTGTGGCCTCGATTGTGGCTGCGGAAATGGAAGACAATTCACCCATCGAAGCGCTGAAGGCGCAGGCTGTCGTAGCGCGTTCGTTTCTCTTAGCCGGGGCGCGGCACCAGGACTTCGACTTTTGCGATACGACGCATTGTCAGTTCGTCAAGTCTCCACCGCCAGTAGGTGGCCGCATTTCGAGCGCGGTTCGATCGACGCGGGGACTGGTGATCGCGTATCGCGACAAACCGCTGGGGGCGATGTACTCCAGCCGCTGCGGGGGGCAAACCCGCAGTCTGCGCGATATTGGCATGGAGCCGGGCGAGGGCTACCCATACTTTGCTGTGCCCTGCGCATGGTGCCAACGCCATCCGTTTGTCTGGCGCAGCAAAATAGGCAAAAGTTCACACGCGCCCGAGCCGGGCGATGAACGACGAAGAATTGCCGAGGTGCGGCAGTGGGGCTGGAGCACCATCCCCGGTAACGATTTTAAAGCGACTGCGGACAGCGCTGGTTGGCAGTTGGAGGGGCACAGCGTGGGACACGGCGTTGGGATGTGCCAATATGGTGCGATGGGGATGGCTAGTTCCGGCGCAAGCTTTCGTGAAATCCTTGCTCATTACTATCCCAACACATCGCTGATTACGCTGCCGTGAATGTTGCTGCGCTATAGCGCTGCTTATTTAGGATTCTCGCGAATCGCACCAAGTTGGCCACGATACTCTTGAGTCAGCCCGCGCGCGTGACGTTTGCTCTGTAGCCACGCGAGTGGGCGTCCCTTTAGGTTCTATTCAGATCTCAAAAAGCCTACGTGTAGCCGAAACTGCTCTAGCGGCCCACTACGATAACGGTGAAGCTGCCAGGGACCATCGCGGGGCGTGGGCGTGGGTTTTCAGTGGTGGCGGCGGGGCGGGGGCCAAACTCAGCGCTGACCAGGTAAATGCGATCGGCACCTTCGTCATAGGCCATGGTGCGCGCGCCTTTTTGTGTCGTCAAGCTCTGAATGGTCTTGTAGTCAGAGCCGCTGGCATCGATTACCGACAGGATGCCGTCGCCGCTCGAAGCGAAGGCCAGTTTGTGCGCGGCGCTCCAGCCTGCTGCGTCGGGGCCGTCGCCAATCGCGGCCGTGGCCATAACTTTGCCGGAGTTGGAATCGACGACGGCCATCTTCTTTCCATCGCAGACGGGGAAGAGGCGGTGACCGGGAACGTCGAACGCGAGGCCTGAAGGCGAATCGCAGCCAGCCGGCCAGGTTGCGGTGAGTTTTTTATCGTGGGCGTCGAGGCGCACAATTTCATTCTTGTCTTCGATGTTGGCGAACACGGTGCCCTTGCCGTCGACGGCCGGAAATTCAGGCTTGCCGGGAAGGGGAATGGTGGCGACCACCTTTTGCGTCGCGGCGTCTATGACGGTGGCGTTATTGCTTCGTCCGTTAAAGGCCCAGACGGTCTTGGTAGCGGGCTCAAAGATGATGCCGTCGGGGTTGGTGCCAGCGGGAATGGTGGCCACAGTAGCCAGCGTGGAGCGGTCGAACACGACGACCGCGTTGCCGCCGCCATCCGAGATGTAGCCGAGCTTGCCGTTGGTGTCGAGGGCTACGCCGTGGGTGCCGTGCAGGCCACCGATGGTGCCGACCAGTTTTCCCGTGGCGGTATTGAGTACATCGACATGATCGCCGCGGGTCAGGTAGAGCTTATGCGCGGGGGAATCAACCAGCAAATAATCCCAAAACCCGGCGTCGGTCAGCTTCCAATGGTCGACAACTTTATAAGGCCGCTGGGCGCCGACGGGGCGGGTCGCCACGATCAGGGTGCACAAAAGAGCGGCGGCGAAAAGTGGCCTGGCGAAAGAGCGAATGCTGCATGGGATTTGCATAGTGAACTCCGCGAAAGGGCTCGGCGCAAAAGAGACACCGGCGTATGAAGTGTGCCACAGCGAGGTTAATTAATGCTGAAGATGGTTGCATGTGGGTCGCTCATCCTCTTGTAACGTGACGCGGTATTTGAGACCACGTTGAAGCGCTCTGCGGCTTGTGTGCCAGCGGCAGCTTGACGGTGGCTATGGTGCCGCGACCGCGTTCGCTCTTCAATTCGACGGAGCCGCCGGCTTTTTCGGCAACGGATTTGCAGATGGCAAGACCGAGGCCGGCACCGCCGGTGGAGCGGGTGCGCGACGGATCCCCACGATAGAAGCGATCAAAGATGTGGGGCAAGACCGCTGCGTCAATGCCTTCGCCATGATCTTCAACGATGAGCTCGACGAAGTCATTGTGATCGCTAACCTGGATCTCGACCGTCGAGCCCTGGCGACTATGTTGCAGCGCATTGAGCATTAGGTTTGAGGCCAGCAACGAACAATCCTCTGCGGAGAGCGGGACAGGACAATCGTTTTCAGGTAGTGGAACCAGGTAGACGCCGATGCCGCGCACCGCGGCAAATGTCTCAAGCTGCGCAAATGTCTGGCGCACGCAATCACTGATGTCGCAGGTAGAGGGAGCGACGGGGTTAGCGACCGCGCTCTCGACGCGCGCCAGGGTGAGCATCTTGGCGATGAGTTCTTCCAGGCGCTGCGTGTCGGCGAGAGAACGCTCGATGCCGACCTCATACTCCTCGGCGGTGCGCTGGCGAATGCCGAGCAACTGCAGCGATGACTTAACGACGGCGACAGCGGTTTTGAGTTCATGAGCGGCGTCGGAGACGAAGGTCCGCTGCTGCACGAACGATCGCTCAAGCCGCTGCAGAACGCTTTCAATCGCGTGGGTAAGAGGAGCGAGTTCTGGCGTGGCGCGTGCGCTCTCGGGCGGAGAGAAAGCCCATGAATCGACGGAGACGTGCGATGCCAGCGCTGCAAGTTGGCGCAGCGGAAGCAAGCCGCGATGGAGCAGCCACGCGATGAGTGGGCCGGTGACGAGCAGAAGCAGCAGGCTACCCACCGCGTAGAATTCGACCGCGCCACGAATGGCGTTCCACACGCGATTGGTCGCGGCGCCATAAAAGATAATGACGGGGCGGAGTTTGCCACCGCCCGATTCACCCGCATCGACGAACCGCGACCCATGCAGTCGCAGCACGCGATAACGGTGGTCGTTGATTTTGAGTTGCAGGAAGCCGTCGGAGGATTCGGCCCATGCGCCAGCGGGCGCGCCCTGCCAGTTATTTGAGCGGCCGAGCAGCTTGCCGCCCTGGTCGTAGACCTCGTACACATCGCCGCGAGGAAGATGAAGATCGCCCTGATTGAGAACGACGTTGGCCTGGGCATCTTCAGAGTCCTGCACAGCTACGAGCATTGAGTCGGCGCGACCGCGCAGCATGATGTCAAAAGCGGTGAAGTGGGTGTGGCGTTCGTATCCGAGTGAAAGGAAGACGACCAGGACCGAGGAGAGCAGCTCGACGGAGAGCACGGCAACGATGAGTCGGAAAGCGATCGAGCGCGTCTTCATGCTTTCTCCTGCACATGATCGACGGATTCCGCGGCCATGCGATAGCCGCGTCCGCGCATGGTTTCAATGATCGGGTCGGCGTCAGGCACAGCAGCATCGAGCTTCTTACGCAGGTTGGAGACGTGTGCCTCGATGACGTTGGAGTGGTGTTCCCAGTTGTAGTCGTAGAGATGCTCGAGCATCTCTCGCTTGCTGACAATCTTGCGCGGGTGATGAATGAGGTATTCGAGGATACGGTATTCAGTGGGAGAAAGGTCGACGAGCTGCCCGCCCCGGCGCACGGTCTGCTCAAGGGTATTGACCTCGAGATCAAGAGCGTTGAGGGTAGGATGACTTGCGCCTTTGCCGCGGCGGATGAGGGCCTTGGCGCGAGCGATAAGTTCGCCGAGGTCGAAGGGCTTAGCGAGGTAATCGTCGGCGCCGGCATTGAGCAGTTCAATGATGGATTGTGCGCCGTCTTTGGCAGTGAGAATGAGGACCGGCGTGGGATCCTCTCGAGCGCGGAGACGACGCAGCAGGCTGAGGCCGTCGAGTTTGGGGAGCATCAGGTCGAGAACGATGAGGTCGTAACAGCGATTGCGCGCGTAGTCTTCGCCAGCCTCGCCATCGCCGGCCCAGTCGACTGCGAAGCCGGGCCCCTCGCGCAAGGCTGCAGCAAGATTGTCGGCCAATCGCACTTCGTCTTCAACCAGCAATACGCGCATGGGGCGAGTGTCTCCCTCGTGATTGTCTCCAAGCAAGATTAAACGAGGCTGAAGCGATGAACGCAAATTCGCGGCCCAATGCATTAACCTTATCGCTGCAGTTCAATCAATCGTTCGGATAAATTGTGCGCATCGTCCTCTCGAACATCGGCACCATGGGCGACACCAATCCGCTCATTGCGTTGGCGCTGGAGTTGCGGCGGCGCGGACATGTGCCGGTGATTGCACTGCCCGAGGTGTACAAGCCCAAGGTAGCCCCGCTGGGGCTGGAATTTTGCGCGGTGCGCCCGAATATCGATCCCACCGATAGCGCCCTGGTCGAGATGATCTACGACATCAAGAAAGGCACCGAGTACGGGCTGCGAAGATTCTTGTTTCCATCGTTGCGGGAAACATATGGCGACCTGCTTGACGCGGTGACAAAGCCAGAGCGCACCGACCTGATGCTGCTCGGGGAATTGAATTATGCAGGACCGATCGTGGCCGAGGTTACGGGAATTCCGTGGGCCAGTTATTTACTCGCGCCGCTGTCGTTTTTTTCGGCCTACGATCCGCCGGTGCTGCCGCCTTATCCGCACCTGGCGCGCGTCGATCACGTAATTCCGGGCATGGGCGCAGCGATCAGCAAACTGGCGCGGCTGGTGAGTTTGCATTGGCCGCAACCGATTTACGATTTGCGCAGAGAGTTGAGATTAGGCAAGGGCGTCAATCCCCTGTTTGACGCGAAGCACTCGCCAGACCTGGTGCTGGCGTTGTTTTCAAAGGTGCTTGGCGTGGAGCAAAAAGACTGGCCGCGCAATGTGTTGATCACCGGGTTTTGCTATTACGACTCAGACGCGGGCAATGCCAAGCTGCCGTTGCACCTTGAAAAATTTCTAGACGCGGGAGCAGCGCCGGTGGTGTTTACCTTGGGCTCGGCGGCAGTGTTGGCGGCAGGGGATTTTTACGAAGTGTCAGCCAAGGCGGCCATGGAATTGGGTGTACGTGCGGTGCTGCTGATTGGCACTGATCCGCGTAATCGGCTCAAAGAGAAGCTGCCCGGTTCAATTTGCGTGGCGGAGTACGCGCCTTACTCGGCACTGTTTTCGCGGGCATCGCTGGTCGTGCACCAGGGTGGCGTGGGGACGACGGCGCAGTGTTTGCGTGCGGGCAAGCCGATGCTGATCATGCCTTATTCACACGATCAGCCGGACAACGCACGGCGCATGGAGCGCTTGGGTGTGGCAGAGGTGATTCGCCGCCGCGCGTATCAGCCGCGCAAAGTGGCGCGCACCATCGAAGCCATGCTTGCGAAGCCGCATCTGGAGCAGCAGTCGCAGCGTGTGGCGCAGCAATTAAATGGTGAAGACGGCGTGAAGATGGCGTGCGATGCGCTCGAAGGGCTTTATTCGCGGACGCGAAAAGCGTAAGAGCAGCTTTCGTAATACATCAATTCCGAAACTGGTTTAGCCCGTCAGCAACCGGTTCCAGCTTTGGCTAATGCGTCTTTGAGGCCCTGCATGCTGATGCGTGTCGAGGCTTCGGGCGTGCCTGCGCCGCGCCAATGGGTTTCGAGACTGATTGCGTGACTGTAACCATCGCGCTCCAGTGCCTTTAATTGCGCGGTCCAATCGACAATGCCAGTGCCGACCGGCGCCCATTCCCATTTGCCTTCGGGCTTGCGGACTACGTTCTTGGCGTGGCAGTGGCCGATGCGGTGCTTGGGCAACAGGTCGTAGCCGTTGAGCAAGGACGTGTTTTTAGGGAAGGTGGCGGCGTTGCCGGGATCCCAGTTGAGCATGAAGTTCGTTTCAGGCACCGCCTTGAGGGTTGCGGCGGCCTCTTCGCCGGTTGCCGTGTTGCACGACATTTCGTTCTCGAGCAGGAGAACGATTTTGTCTTTGGCGCAGCGCTGCGCGGCCTTGCGCAGCTTTATGTCTATTGCCGCGCGGTACGGCTTGACGTCGTCGAGACGCCAGAAATCGAAGCAGCGAATGCGGTCGGTCTCGAATGTTTTGGCTAGTTCAATGCAGTGCTCGAGCAATGCGTCCTGTTGTTTGAAATCGAAGTCGGCCTTGAACTGGTCGCGCCGTTCACTCTGTTTTGAAACCGGCGCGCCCGGCCAGTCGGATTTGAAGAGCGGGCTGGCAATGTCGGTGACGCGCAGGTTGTATTTGGTGAGAATTTTGCGGGCTTTCGCGATGTCGTCCGCACCGAGCGCGGTTAGATTTTTATCCCACATGCCGCGTAGCTCGATCCAATGCAGACCGAAGTCGTTGGCGGCGACTGAACAGGCGCGGTCAAAGTCCTGCGAGATTTCATCGTTGATTACGGCAACGCGCAAAGTGCAACGCGCTTGCAGAATGCGGGGCATGGTCGCGAGTGTGCCGGCTGCGGCCGCGCCGGCCAGGAAATTTCGTCGGGATACAGACATTGAGAACTCCTTCGAGCAACGGGTGACAAAGAGAAACCTTGGTGAGAGTGCCTGAGGGCAAAATCAACGTTTGTCTCTTCTCACGCGTGTGGAGCGGCCAAATCCGCGGCCATTCAAAAGCTAAATCTTCAGTGTTGCTTGCTGAATTCGTATGTTGAAAACTATTGGTGCGCGTAGTTCTTGGTTTGCCCAGTGCGCGAGTTGGTTACAGAAAAGCTGCCATCCGTCCGCGCGATCACTTTGAAGTATGCGCCATCGCCACCGCCTTTGGGGTTTGCGATCATAGCTTCGGGACTGTTGTGCGCCGCATCGGAGCCCTCGGCGGTATGCAGCATATAGAGGTCTTCCAAGCCGGGACTTTCATGCACAGTCTGCCAGGCTTCGGGACTGCCGGCCTTATGTGCGCCGTTATCCATGATGGCCACGCGGGGATGAATCGCATCGACGATGGAGCGCGTATTGGAGAGATTGAAACCGTGGTGCGTAACCAGATAGAGGTCGACGGTACCGATGGGATTGTTGGGGCAAACGAGCGCGATTTCCTTGGGCTTGGTGAGGTCGCCGAGGTCGAGAAAGCTGAATGCACCGAAGCGAACCAGAATGCCGACCGAGCGCGGATTCTCCGTGCCGTCGAGTTCCCACTTTGGTTCAGTGGCGCAATACGGGTTGGGCACGAGCTTGGTGCCTGCCACTGAATGGACGTGTTCGCCATCGGCGGTGAGGACTGTCGTATTAAGGCCGGGAATCTCGATACGGTCGCCTGGATGCAAGACGCGGCGTGGCTTGCCTTGGATGGCCTTGAGATAGGCGGCGGTGTCTTTGCGCGTGATGTCGGAGTCTTCGCGATTGATACCGTGGTCGAGGAATTCACCCACCTCGACGCGCTTGACCAGCTCCGGCACGCCGCCCACGTGATCGGTGTGAAAATGGGTGATGAGCACCTTGCTGATCTTGGAGATGCCGGCGTCTTTCATTGCAGCCTGAATGCGCTGGGCGTCGCGGCCGTCGTTACCTGGCCATCCGGTATCGACGAGGAGCGAACTGCCCGATGGCGACACCAGCAATGTGGCTTGGCCACCCTCAACATCGATGATATAGATCAGCAGGTTGGATTGATTTCTGCTTGCCGTCTGCGCATCGATTCGCACCGGAACTGCGACGCCGAGCAAAGCGAGGGCAAAAGCCATCAACAAGGCAGCGAACACGGTTGCATGCCGGGTAGCAGAGGTGTGGATGAGGGGAATTGACCGGTCGTAAGGGGCGCTTCGCATTTGCGGATGAGTGTATAGGACCAAGGCCGATGGGGGGAACCGGCGTCGGGCCAACGAATGGTGCTGTTAGAATAGGAAGTGCTGCATTGTGTGGCGATTTACCGCTTTTGGTCCCCAACCTGTGGGCCGCCTTTGGCCGAGCCCGAATGCCAAGCCAGGGATCCGGAAATCCCCGAGCCATTGAACTCCAGTCGACGTGACCTTATATAGGGTCTCCGGGACAGGTATTCGCCGGCGGGTGGAAAGACGGCCCCTTGAACGCTTTGACTGAAGCAAAACTTTACCGGTTTTGCCGTAGAAAAGGAAAACTTCACCTGTGACTCAGACGATACGCAATATCGCCATCATCGCCCATGTCGACCACGGTAAGACAACCCTGGTTGACGCCATGCTACGGCAGTCGGGAACCTTTCGCGCTAACGAACAGATGACCGACCGGGTGATGGACTCGAACGAACTGGAACGCGAGCGGGGCATCACCATCCTCGCCAAGAATACCGCCATTGTTTTTGAGGGCGGCAAGATTAACATTGTCGATACCCCAGGCCACGCCGATTTTGGCGGCGAAGTGGAACGCGCACTCAAGATGGTTGATGGCGTGATGCTGCTGGTAGATGCGGCCGAGGGTCCGCTGCCGCAGACGCGCTACGTGCTGGCAAAAGCGCTCGAGGCTAAATTGAAGCCTATCGTGGTGATCAACAAGATTGATCGCCCCGACGCGCGTCCGCAAGAAGTGTTGGACGAGATATACGACTTGTTTATCGATCTCGACGCTGAAGAGTCGCAACTGGATTTTCCGGTACTGTATGCCGTGGCGAAGGCGGGTACGGCAACGCTTGACATGGCTAATCCCGGAGTTGACCTACAGGCTTTGTTCGAGACGATCGTTTCCACGATTCCCGCGGCAACTGGGGATCCGGACGGCGCGCTGCAGATCCTAGTCACCAATCTCGACTATTCAGAATATTTTGGCCGCATAGCGATCTGCCGTGTGTTTCAAGGCACGCTGCATGCGGGCGATGATGTGAACATCTCGAAGCGCGACGGGTCGCTGATGAAAACCCGCATCACCAAGCTATTTACTTTTTCGGGCCTTAAGCGCATCGAGACAACCGAGACCACGATGGGCGACATCGTTGCGGTCGCGGGCGTCGAGGGCATCACCATTGGCGAGACGATTACGAGCATCGACAATCCTTCGCCTCTGCCTCTGATCGTGATCGACGAGCCGACCATTGCGATTCAATTCAGCGTGAATAATTCTCCATTCGCGGGACGAGAAGGGCAATATGTAACCAGCCGCAATCTGCGCGAGCGGCTTGAAAAGGAACTGCTGACCAACGTGTCTATTCGCGTTGAAGATACCGGGTCGCCTGACAGCTTCAAGGTGTTGGGTCGTGGTGAATTGCAACTCGCCATCCTCATTGAAATGATGCGCCGCGAAGGGTTTGAACTGTGCGCCGGGCGGCCTGAAATCGTGACCAAAATGGTAGACGGAACGCGCATGGAACCGGTGGAGCACCTGACCATCGACGTACCTGAGCAGCACACCGGCGTGGTGATTGAAAAGCTAGGGCCGCGCAAAGGCGAGATGAACAAAATGCACAATCATGGGTCTGGCCGCGTGCGGATGGAGTTTCGCGTACCCAGCCGAGGGCTGATTGGCTTGCGCAGCGAAATGCTGACCGAGACGCGCGGAACGATCGTGATGAACGCGCTGTTTGACGGCTACATTCCTTACCAGGGCGAGATTCCGCAGCGGCCTACGGGCGCGCTGATTGCCGACCGGCAGGGGCAGACGACGACGTATTCGCTGAATGGATTGCAGGAGCGCGGGATTCTCTTTTTGGGCGCGGGCGTTGAGGTCTACGAAGGCATGGTGGTCGGCGAGCATTCGCGCGACAACGATCTCGACGTCAACGTGATTCGCGAAAAAAAGATGACCAACATGCGTGCATCGAGCGCGGATGATGCGATTCGCCTGGTGCCTTACAAAGCTCTGAACCTGGAGCAGGCAATCGAATTCATCGCGGAAGACGAGATGGTCGAAGTGACGCCGAAGTCCTTGCGGCTGCGCAAGAAGGTATTGCAGGCGAACCGCCGCCCGAAGCGTTGGGAGAAGGGCGATCAGTCCAGCTGAGGGGAGACGCCATGATCTACGAGCCGATCAATCTGCAGCGGAAGTTTGCATTGTTTGATGAGCAATGGACGCCGAAAGTCATCGCTGAGATGAACGATTATCAATTCAAAATCGTGAAGCTCGAAGGTGACTTTATCTGGCACGATCACAAAGATACGGATGAAACATTCATCGTGATTGAAGGCGATCTGCGCATTGATTTTCGCGATGGCGCGGTGCATATCGGGCCCGGTGAGATGTTCGTGGTGCCTCGTGCCGTCGAGCATAAGCCATTTGCCGCAGGGGAGGTAAAGCTGTTGCTGATCGAGCCTCGCGGCGTGGCGAATACCGGCCATGAGGGCGGCGAACGCACCGCGCAGAATGATGTGCGGATATAGCTCCAAAGATGCTTGAGAGATAGCGTTTGCTATTCTTGCAGCAATTATGGCAGGCTTAGTCCTCGATATCCACTTCGGCTTCCTGGCGCGCTGGATGATCATCTTTTGGCGCAAGGCGGTCAGCCGCAAATGGCCAACAGTGGCAGGCACGATTGTCCGCTGTCATTTTGAAAAGCATGGCTACGGCGGAGATTATGTCGTGCTCTAGTACGAATACAAAGCGGAGTTTGAGCGCTTTCACGGCGTGATGAAAAAGCCGTATATCTATCCCAACTATGCCGAGGCCTTTGTGCGCCATCATGCCCCAGACAGCGAGCTCAGAATTCGCGTCAGTCCGAAGGATTCCACGCGGTCCTTTCTGGTCCTCGACTAAAGCCTTCGCTTTGCTTCCAGCACGCGATTGAGCGCTTCCTCGGCAGTCTCGCCAATCGCGGATAAATGTCCCATTTTGCGGCCGATGCGTGGGGTGTGCTTCTCGTAGAGATGCAGGCGCACGGTCGGGACCGCCAGTGCCGCCGCGAAGTTCGGCTGGCCGGATTTATTCAGCCACACATCGCCGAGAAGATTCACGATTGCCGCTGGAGTGATGAGCGTAGTGTCGCCCAGTGGTAGATTGCACGTGGTGCGCACGAGCTGCTCAAACTGGCTGGTGACGCATCCGCGCTCGCTTTGGTGATAACTATTGTGCGGGCGAGGCGCGAGTTCGTTCACAAATAGATTGCCGTCGTGCGTAATGAAAAGCTCAAGACAGAGCAGACCCTCGACGCCAAGGCGCGCAACGATAGCCGCAGCTAGAGCCTTTGCGCGCACCTCGAGTTCAGGGGAAACGCCGGAAGGCAGCACGCTCCACGCAAGGATCTGATTTTCATGATGATTGCGCGCCGCCGGATAACTGCGCACCTCGCCGGCGGGGTTGCGCGCAGCCATGACGCTGATTTCGCAATCGAGGTCGAGCGCCTGCTCGGCAATGGCAGGCTGCGCGCCGATGCCGTGCCACGCTGCGTTGATGCATGCCTCAGTGGCTGGTGAGTCAAGACCAATGCGCGCTTGCCCGCGGCCATCGTAGCCGCCGCGACCAATCTTCAAAAACACGCGTCCGCCAAGTTCCCTCACTGCCGCGCGCAGTTCCGATTCGCTGCGCACGACGCGAAATGCGCCGACGGGGAAACCGTTGTCGGCGAGCCATGTTTTCTGGATGGTTTTGTCCTGGATGATGCGGATCGGCTCAACGCCAGGGCGCAGCGGAGCGATCGATGCAACGGCAGAGAGAGCCGCGACGCCGATCTGTTCGATCTCGAGAGTGACGGCATCGGCGCCGGTTGCGAGCTTGCGCGCAGCCGCAACATCGTCCCAGCGGCCCACGATGGTTTCATCAACGACGAAACTCGCCGGGCAAGCTTGCTCTGGATCCATCACGCGCACGCGGTAGCCCATGGTACGCGCGGCCATCGCGGTCATACGGCCTAGCTGGCCGCCCCCGAGAATGGCCAGGAGGCCGCCGGGTGGAATGATGCGAAGCTTAGCTTTTTGAAAATCATCAGTGCCACTCACCTCGGCAACTCCTCGTTCAAAGTTTGATCGAGCACTTCCTGGGTGCGAGCGGCACGCCATGCCGAGAGACGCTGGTAAAGGCCGGCGTCTGTTAAGGCCAGTATTTCAGCAGCAAACAGGGCGGCGTTGGCCGCGCCCGGCTTGCCTATTGCCAGTGTGCCGACTGGAACACCTTTGGGCATTTGCACGATCGAGAAAAGGGCGTCGAATCCATTCAACTGCGTGGCTGCGATGGGGACGCCGAGGACGGGAATGAGCGTTTTTGCGGCCAGCATTCCAGGTAGGTGGGCCGCACCGCCCGCGCCTGCAATGATAACGCGCAAGCCGCGTTCCCGGGCGGTCTCGGCGTATTTAAAAAGCAAGTCAGGGGTGCGATGAGCGCTGACTACGCGCGCCTCGTAGGGTATTGCCAGCGCGCGCAGAATCTCTACGGCTGCCGACAGGATTTCGTAGTCGCTCTTACTGCCCATCACCACGCCAACCAGAGGCCGCTCGTCCATGGGGCTGATTATACGAGCGGCTGCCGGTGTGCAGAAATAATGGAGTCTAGTCTAGGACGAAGAAGTCCAGCGCGTGCGGAATATTAACGATGATGCCACGCCTGCACCGCTACCTCGGCGACCGCCAGCAGCACGCTGAATGCAGCCAGGAAGCCTTTAGCTCGTTGCCAATGCTGCTCGTGCCGTTCCATGCGATGCTCCAACTCAGCGATGCGTCCGCCGTTGCCGTCGCCCGTGAGTCCAGTCATCTGCGTCTTGAGTACGCATAAGTCGCCTAACACCTGCGCCTCGAATTCATTCATCATTCGCATTCTGCCGAGCTCCGTTCGCATTGTGTTTAGTTCTAAGTCGCCGCGCTAAGACGCGAGTGGCAAGTTGAAGATCAACGTTGCCGAAAATTCTGAATAGTTAGGAGGCGCTGCACCGTCAAACATCCTGATATAGAATCGCTCGCTTGCAGCCGCTCGGGTAAAGGTCAGGTTAGTTTGTGAACCGCGCATGACCAGATCCGGATCTTGGCCAGGCATAAACGTGTAATCCCGCCGTCTAACTTCAAACCCGCCGCCGGGGGGAGCAGTCGCACCCGTGTTTATGATGACAGTATTTCCGTTCAGTGATGTAACTGTGAGCCCATTGAGGTTATCAAGGTAAGCGGGCGAGATGGCCGCAGGAAGCCATGCATCTGCGGGAACGGTTGCGCTGGTCTTGATTGCCAGATCCTCAGCCCAGTCATTCGCAAAGCTTATCGAATACTCGATCAGATCGGGATAACTCGGTCTGTAAGCGAGCTTGACTGTTCGCACCAATACTTGCGCATTTAGGTACATCGATGGTGCGTCGATTGACAGCGCTTCGCCAGGCAAAACGTCGGTCGCAAAACTCGCACTCGTCGCGGCGTAAGTCCCGCTCAAGAGCGCGCTCTGGCTGGCGGCGGCTTGCTGTAGTGTCAATGCTGCGTTGCGACAGTCCTGAGAGCTGCGGGTATTTGGGCTACTGACAGAGCCAGTCCACGCAGCGACGCTGGGTAGGCCGGCCAAAGCTAGACTCTGCTGACTAGCTCCATTCACAGCTCTGCCTATGGCTCTGCCAGCAGTACGATAAGTAACTTTGATCTGCTCTCCGACGGTCGGAGTGTAACCCGGATAATAGACCAATCTGCCGCCGCTCTCAAGATTGCACTCAGCAGACTCTGCGGTTGTACCTAAGCGGCGCGTTTGGGGGCCACCGCCTGATATTGTATTGACCACCCAACCAGAGCCAAGATTGCTTAAGTTGACAGAGCGAATAGAGCCTAGGAGATTGATGCTGCTGGCCACCACGACACTGCACGTAGCTGCCATATTTGAGACGGAGCCATCATTAAGAGTTACCGGCATTCCAGCCACGCCGTTTACAAACTCCTGTATCTCAAAGTGCAACCGCGCAGGTGCGACATTTGACTGGCCGCCATAAGTCACCGGTCCACTGTCAACATAGGAACGATAGACAGCCAGGGTGCGTTCTATCTCAGGGCAGTGCACCCGAATGCGAAGTGTGTATTGAGCAGACGAATTGACGTTGTAAGTCATTCCGGCGGGCACCCCCTGAATGACTGGCTGGATGGTGACCGCACCTGTGCCCTGCTGGGCGATCGCTTTAAAGCCCGCCGTGCATGCTGATTGAGTTTCAAGCCCGACAAAGAAGCCGGCCAATATGCCGTCGCTGCCGGCCGCCAAATTGACTCCAGCCGCCTCTAGGAGCAGCGTGCCCCCCATCTCCACAGGATCGATCCACGTAAGGGCTACGTCCCCGTCAATGCCGTTGCCGCCTTGCATTGATAACCCCAAGCCGCACAAGGAAAAGTATTGAGCACCACTTGTGCCGCCCCACACGCGTCGGTCGATTGCTGGGCCGTCAAATAATTCACGAATGACATGCGACCGAGATGCAGCAAGGGAATAAGGAGTCGCTGATAGATTGAATTGGGTTGTTACCCCATCCCCAAGGAAATAATCAGATACATAGGACGTAGGCTCAAGGTCGCCACAAACTGTAATGTCGTTGGCAAGAGCCTTATCCGCCCTGCCAGTAAGTGACAGGTGGGCGAGAGTCAATGAGCCATCGGCTTCGCTGAGCGCGTGCACAGCCGTAGGAAGGCTAGCCAGAGACAGGGCGCCAGATATAGCGCGGTAAGCCGATCGCGCGAGGTTTGCGGCACTACCGGCTACTGCGCTCCACGATGCACCGGGATGCGAAAGGAGATGACTTATAGGTGCATCGAGCGCCAGCGCCTGTGTTGACAGGCTTGTTGCCCCTGTTTTACCTACCAAGGACATAAGGAGTGCTCCAGCCGAGACGCTCCCAATCCCACTACTAGACATCATTGATAACTGATCGAGAAGCAACTCATCACTAATCGCTTGGATCGCGATGCGGCAACGTGCCCCTTCCATCCCAAATCCTGCATACTCGGGAAAAGGATTGGTGGCTATGTAGCCAGTGAAGTAAGTAATACATTCATCGCTAGCCACTTCAATCGACTGATTGCGTGCTGGCGCGGTCAGGTGCCCACTCATCGGAAGACTGAGCCAAAGCTGACAGACTGAGGGACGGTTGAGCGTGCGATCAATTGTAAGTGGATGCGATGCGTCCAGCGCAGATGTGTAATCTACCCCTTGAATCGTGATCTTCATGGTAACTTCCTAACTTTGCGCCGAGCGTAGGACCAGCAACAAGCAAACTGAGCTGACTTCAAATGAAGACATAGTCAATGTTTGTCATAACTCGGATTAGATCTAGATAAGGGCATGGTTAGCCGGTTGGAAGCTGCGGTAAGATAGCACTCGTTCACCATCAAGAGCATCGGTTACAGGCAAAGCCATGAAGTGCCCTTTCAACACGATTCGCTCGAGGCCGTCCTTGTGCTTACTGTCAAGAAGCACAGAACCTTCCCGTGCCTCTGCTATAGTTTGCAGCCGAGGGTAATGAAAGCAGATACGGTCGCCTTGGGTGCCTTCCAGAATAAACAGGCCCGACCATTCCTGGAAGAAGCTTCCGCCTTCCCGGTCGACAAATCCACAGATTTTTTGCAACTTTGCTCCAACTTGTGGAATTCCACCCGGTAAAGGTTGAGCTAATAGAAGCCCGTTTGAAGTGACTTGAGATATCACCGCGACATTAAACGTTATACGTCTTACATAATCCACATCGGTGAGAGGTCGGCGCACATATGCGCCCGAAACCGGCCAACCGACAAAGCCGGTCTGCCCTGCGTAATCACTATCGACGGCTATCATTTCACCGGGAGCAAACTTAGCCAACTCTACAGCGGCCAATGGAATTACTGAGGAGGTTGCACCAAGCTCAACTAAGATTGCCGTTGCTGCTTGACCTCCGTCTGCGGAGGGACTGACACCATTCGCACAAGCAAGCACATTCATATGCTGCGAACCGGTTGCCAGCGCCATTGTGAGTTTTGACCAACTGAGGAACTCGAGGCTTACTTGCGCCTCAAGAGTTTCGCGAACCTGCTCGAGAGTGCTGGCAGGGTTGCCGGTCAATACTGCCTTTGACTTACTTAGAGATTGACGGCTTAATTGTTGAACCCACCCGAGGTCAATCCAGGGTGAAGGCGGAGAATCGAGCAAGAATGTGGATGGTGATGCAGGATCGAAGAAAACTGGCGTTTTAGTAGCCCGGTCAACTGGTGCAAAATATGCACGCACCCGGCGAGTAACCGGTGCCTGAGCTAAGATGCAATTCGTGGTCATTACTCCCCCTGCTCTTGACAGCTGTACACAACTACTCTTGCTGATCGACTCAACCGGCCACGTTGCGATGCAATCGGTGTAAAGAACGGCTCAGCCCAAAATATCTGCGTCATCAGCGGCGCCGGCGGCTGCACAACATAGTTCATCTTCGGCGCACAAAAGGGTTGCAGAATCGCCATCAACTCAGCATCCATTTGGCTCATCGACCGACCACGATCAAGTCCGCCAAAGCTCTGCGTACCGCAGGTCTGATAGACGATTTCACATTCCTGCGCGATCAGCGCTAAGGATAGGTTGAGGTCGACTCCGAGGCCCAGCCAGCGCATCACGAACACATCTGACAGGACCTGAGCAAATGGAGCTTCCGCCTCTTCAACCAAAATGCCTGGGCGCACGGCGCCTCGCAGCAGCACGGTGCGCCCCGGATTGAGTGCTGCCAAACGATTGCGAAGTACGATGTAAAAAGAGTCTTTAGCATTTTGCATGAATTAGTGCTCCTGTCACCGAGGGCTGCCCGGCCACAGTGACCTGGTCAAGCCAGAGAGATGTTTACGTTCAAAGAAAGAGTTATATCGTTAGCAAGACAATGCATCGCGTAAATGTCCTAGGCGGCCATTCACACAAGTCAAAGGGCTTGCTGTCGCGCCTCACGCAGGAGCAGCCTATATAGATAAATCTGGCCGAACGCCTCATTCGAACCTATCGACTCGATCAAGTAGTTTTGGCCTGCTACCGAAACGGCCAGCGTCATCGAGAAGAGAGATTGAGCAGAGGCTAGATCGAGCGCGCTAACCTGCTGCTGCACGCTAGTTGCCGATATAAGTAGTTCCCACTTTGTCTCCTCACTTTCTTGCAAACTTGGCCGCAGCTTGCGCATGACGACGGGACTTACCAGCACATTGGCAAAGGTCGTTGCAATTAGTCCTACTTCGGCTTTACTGGTTTCCAGGCCTGTGCCAGTTACTCGCAACAAAGCGGATGTACCTGCCACGCAGCGCAGCAGGGCATCGGCCAGCAGTCGAGGCGCTCGCGCAGAGTCTCGTGGTGATGTATCACTCATTGCTTCACCCCAGCCTGTTCGCGATGTAGGGGCGCAGCCACACTTGGACGGTCTCGTCTACCAGCGAACTTGAGAAATACTGCATCTGCATGGTGTCGATTTTGGTCTTGCTTGCGTTCAACGCCGGTGTTGCCTGCGCATTGCGCACAATCTGTGAACATGCCGCCTTGATATCGTCGCCGATCGAGAGCAGCCCGGCTGTGTAAGTCACCGAGACCTCGTTATAAGACAGCCCCAAAATATTCCAGGGCAAATTCAATTCGCCTGTGGCCGAGTCGTAATCCACAGAAGTCGGATCGATGGACGTCCACTGTCCAGGCAATGAAAATGCGGTCGCGATTTGAAACAGCGAGTCATCTGCTAACTCACCGCGCCGCGGACGGCCGTAGCGACCCTCAAGACTTACGATCGGTGAAGCTGCCTCCCCCATCGGCGCCAAAGGGAGATAGGTTAGAAGCACTGCTTGTGATCCGCAGGTGAGACGCAATCGCTCAGTGTATTGCGTCACATTGAGGTCCGGCCTCCTGCAATAGCTGTTGATCAATGCCGTGGCAGCTGTTATCCAGTCCGTTGTCGTTCCGTCCGGCAATCCAAAGTTGGGATAATCCGCTGGCTGCAGATATGCCATTTTTACCTTCCAGTTTCGATGTAAATCAGCCAAGCGGAACTAACCCCTAGGTTAGTCGCGGTCGGCTGACGCGCATAAGTGATCGCGTAGGGAGTTACTGCCAAGAGAGGCTCCACGTAACGAAGCCTCTCTTGTGCGCCGGCATGCGAGTCAGTCTTACCGGTCGACGAGGACCTGGTAGTGTGCGTAGTTCGCGCCCTTCACAACCAGAGCACCGAACTTGACCGCGACATACTGCTGCGCCAGCGAACCGGGCAGGCCTAATTGAAAGATGCGCGGCGTCGGATCGCCGAGCCAGTGATACTCAATCAAGTCTTCCGTCACGATGTAAGCCGGCAGAACTGCGGTTCCGGATCCCGGGGTGCCGGTATAACTCAAACTCCAGTCGGGGATCAGTGGCAGGTCACCTGCCTGGGTCGAGAGCATCTTGACCCTGAACCCGCCCGTAATCTGATCGGAGCTGAGTACCACGTTAAACTCAGTCTTCATTTCGCGGTCGATCAGGTCCAGCAACACTGGGTTGGCATAGATCGCCGTCGGACGCACATGATATCCATTGCTGGCCACCATCTGCGCTACCGCTGATTTGATGCCGTCGACAATCGATGCATTAGTTGCGATGGTGGTGGTGTTGCCACCGGCACCGATTTGGCCGATAGCTCCCATGTACTGAGTAGTCGTGGGCGTGCTAAGGCTGGTATCGTTCCCGTTCCACAAAGCGACGTCATGCGCAATCATTACGCCGTTGACCGTGTCAACCAGGTCTTTGGCCTGCAGATAAGCGAATTGCTGTTGCTGGCGACCAAGCTCGACGTCAAACAGGTTGTAGTTGATCTGAGAAACGATCGCCTTAAGCGGTACGCTGCGCTCAACCCGCGTCGGGGTCACAAGCGGCGCCACGATGCTGCGTGGGTTGACGAAGCCTGCGGTGCCTGGAGTTGGGATTGCTGTCTCTTCAAAAAATCTCGAAGGGTGACCGGTCGCTGGGACCTGCTTGATGCGCTGGCCGAACGGGCTCGAGCGGCGGCAGATATCGAAGATCTCGGTCTGGTAAAGCGGAACTTCTAAAGCCCCTGGCCCGATAAAATCAGCTGCCGCATTAATGTCTGCGAAGGATGCGTTCATAGGTTATTGCCCCCTCCATGGGGCCAGTCGTGGCTCAGAAGCAGGACGAAGATCAGCCTCAAGCCCGGTTACATATTGCTGTTTGGTTACAGGTCGCAATCTGGTTGCACGCCAAATTAAAAATTGACTCCCGGCATCACTAAGCCGGTTGCATCTTTTTTGAGATTGCTCTGGCAAATGAGATAATCGCCATTACACTCGGTCGATTACGATGGCTCCAGCGCGCAAGCTTTACGCTATTGCTCCAGCGCGCAAGAGTTGACTCTTTACGGCAATGCGCTGCTCCAGGCTGAGGCCCGAGAGGGCTGCATCGAGAGCACGCACATCGACAGGTCCATCCCCGATGCCGTGCTTTGCTAGCATTTCGTTCGTAGATGCTGACAGGGTTTTGCGCAGCGGATTCAAAGACGTTTGAGCCGCGGCCGCTTTTAGTTCCGTCAGTTCGCGCTCTGCCGCGGCAAGCTTTTCTGTGAGCTCTGTCTCGCGGCGGCCCTGCTCTACCATCGCGGTAATCTTCTCGACTTCACCCGCACCGTGACGCTCCTCGAGCCAGCTCAGCGTCCGCTCCAACAGCGAGGTCGCAGCCTCGAGCCGCTCCATGATTTCTTTTTCTTGGTTTTCCATGCCATCCCTTTCGTGATCGCTAGTTCGGTAAGCGCAGGGCGGCAACACAATCACGGCGCATGAATACATCCGTACTGCGCCTGATATCGTTGCTGCCTACAGACTTTGATTTAAGGGCAGTTAGCTTGCCATGCGGAAGCTGGTTGCCGTGTATGCTGCCTTATCACGCAGCAGGATCGCTGCGCCTGTGAAAGTAACACGCGTCAATTTCCATAACTCGGCGCGCATATCTTCTACGCGGGCATCGGCCAATTCATAGCTCATGCCCATGGAGTGCGGCGCTTGTGCAGCGATCGCGCCCGCCACCTCTGGGAAATCCCGCGCATACAGATATCCCCGTACAACTAACTGATTGGCCACCAGGTTTGCCTCGGTCAGCAGGCCTATCTTGCGCCGTGCATCGTGTCCATCCCATGCAGGCCTGTAATCGACTGCCATGCCCAACAGTGAAGGCAGCGCCCTCTCTGCCGCTTCGCGCGTCAGCATGACTCGATGCCCGCGTGCACCTGCCGGCGCCTTATCGCTGGCTGTGTCAACGATCGTCAGTACCCCTTCAAAGGGAACCCGGTTGGGGTGACCTTCCACATGGGGAATCTTTACCGCCATTGCTTCAAATCGCATATTATCTCCGCCCGTCTGGTTTCATCTATCGATCGATTTCCAATCATTCTGCAAATGGCAACTACTCACTCAATGCGATTGCAGAGTTTCGTTCGTCATCCTGGGCGGATAATTGCGCCGCGCCATTCTTAGGCAGCGAACCCAAGCCGCGCATTGCCCTCACTTCATCGATGGTCAACACGCCAGCTTGCAGCAGTTGCACCTGCACTGCTAGCTCTGTCTCTTCGTCTCTTGCATTCAGGTCGTTGAAAACAAATTCAAACTCCCGCCAGCCAATACACTTTGCGAAGAGGTCGCGCGTCAAATGTCCGGCAAGCAGTTGCGCCAATGGCAAAATGGCGCCGCGAAATGCCTCGTCAGCCAGCTCGGCGGCAGTGGACCGATTTACATCGCCTTCAAGTCCCAGCAACATAGGCGGCAATCCAAATGCATTGGCGACCATGCGAATGAGAAATTCCTGCCACCCCAGCCTGAGGTCAGCATCCGTACCCTGGGCAAACCGCAATACTTCAGGCTTTTGTTCTGTCGACAGCAAAGGCACACGGCCTGTGCCTTCGATTTCGTCTTGCCACCAGCGGATGAGACGATCATGTTGAGTCGGTGTTGCCTCGTTGATCCACAGCGCATACTGCGCTACGGAGTTGGCCGCCAACTTACCGGCAAATCGATGCGCGCTCAAGAACTGGTTCACGGTTTCAAAAGCTACCTCGAGCGGCCCCAATCCGAAGGGCGTGAAACTGCGTGGATTCATACGTACATAGATCAACTGGTTGTCGCATAAGTCCACAGCGCTTGATTCCAATTGGCCGGATACTGCCTGTGCGTACCGCGGTGAATCCGCTTGCCCGTCCCAGCGAGGGTTGATCCGGATCGAAGCGCCATCCACTGGCCATAACATGGCAGGCCTCCCCGCATCTCCGGTCGCTTCCATTTCCACGGCGCCGTATCCGCCCGTCAACGCGTCTTCGATGACCTGCTCGATCAGAGTTCGAAAACTATCCACCGCATTCGGCTCTTCCAACATGCGGCGCAGTGCACGCAGCTTGTTGTGGACATCGGGAATTTCTCCCGGTTGTACGCCGCGCCGCACGCGCACCTGCCAATCCATTGCGGCAATGCGGTCTTTGATCACATTGATCGCGCGTCGCACTACCGGCGTCTCGGCAAATCGCCTAAGGTGCATGGGCGTGGGCTTTGGCATGAGTCGCCCTCCAAATTGCACGGGACTCAACACCGCAGGCAGTGCCAGCGTTTTGCGTTCCGGTTCTGCCGCGGCACTTACATCTGCACTCCGGCCGCTCGGCTCTCCGGTTGCCTGCCGCCAGATCTCCCGCAATTGCTTTCCTACCTTCACGCGTACCTTCCTTTTTGCAATCCAAAACAAAAAGGCACAGCCCCTTAGGAGCCATGCCTTGTTTGAAATTCAACGTGTAACTAATCGAACCAGGTCACAAGCTAAGTCAAATACAATGTCGCTTCTTGCTCAACAAAATCAATGCTATCGCAAATGCAAGAAATCATACGCAAAATCGATGAACCCGACTTATGAGTGTGTAAACCATGATAACTAAGAACATAGAAAGAGTTGGGCTTATCTAAGTCAGCTCATCAATCAGATAAGTTTTAAAAGGCATGGCTTCAGACATGACAGAATAACCACTGTTTTGAGAGCGCATGACTTCAGCCGTGCTCAGATAGTCATTCACAGTAACGCGGCTTTAGCCGCTGAGGGAATGTGGCAGTCGACGGATAAGTTTGTCAGCAATCTGAGTTAACCCTATCTAAATGTATTTTTTTCACCCAACGCGGGTCTATCCAGTTGCCTATAGTTAAACGCGCAATTCTCGCCGCGCCGCCTCAGCAACGCGAACCAGGTCCGATGTAGTGAGCACGCGGATCTGATTCTCTTCCATCGTCTCTACGCCAAAGCGGTAGATCTGCAATCGCTCGGGCTCCTCGTCGGTCGCACCGAGTTTGGCTGCGGGTTCAATTACTGCTGTCAGTTCAAGTTCGGCCTTATCCACCCGTTGCACTCCGGCGCGCAGGCCCGCTGCGGAAAAAGCTAAAACTTTCGCCATCTCCACGCCGGGTTCAAGACTCACCGCATGAAACATACGAATCACTCCATTCGGTCGATAGCCTACATCGATGCGCAGAGGGTCTCCTGGCCGCGTGTAATCCGAAGCCGCAATCCGTTTGCGCAGCATATCCCATACCCCGGCGCGCTCAAATTCGGTCCGCATCCTCGCCTGGATCGCCGCTCGCCCACTCAAACGCAGCATCCGCTCTCGCGGCTGCGGGTCGACATAAAGCCGCATCAATTCTTCCATCCCTGCGGGCAGGCTCTCCGCGAGGTATGCCTTGGGCGCAGTCATCTGCACATTGAGCGAAAGCGATTCATCGAGCAGTCGCATGAGCCGCCCATCCGTATCCTGCTGGAAGCGCCGGCGCAATTCGCTTTCCATCCCTTCAAGAAGCGCGGTATCGGCATTCGGGTCAAGGCACCGCACGCGGCGCCAGTCGCGCGTAAACCGGACTTCAGCTGGGTCGGCGCTTCCTTGCTCGCGCAAAATTACGCCGATATGCACATACTCATTGCGCACCCCATCCGGAACATACCGCAAGAGTTGAAACTCGCATGCCCGTCGCTCGCTTTCAATCTTCATCTTCAGCGCGCCATCCTTCTACATCGTTCTTCCCGCGATGTTAGCCCCCCACCGCGTATCATTCCAACCACCTTCACTCCCCCCAACACCGGCCCCGCCCCATTTTGGAAATGGCTTGCGATCTGACTTCCCGAATCCTTCAATCAATTCCCGGATGCGGCTGCGCCGCATTAGCAGCTTCTCTACCAACGCCTCCATGTCGCCGAGGTCTCCGCCGTACCACTCCGGCGGAATCTCGCTGGCCGCAGCCCAAACCGTTTCCGCTGGCATCGACTCAATGCGTGACAGCCACGGCTCAAATGAATCCCATCCGCCAATCTCGCGATAAACGTCGTTGCAGTAGTAAACTCCGCGCAATGGAACGTCTTCAAACTTCCATTCGCCAGCATGAAAGCAATACCCGTAATCAATAAACACCGCCCGGTAGCGGCGCTCCCGCCCCTTGCGCGTAAACACCGCCTGCCTCCCATTCGCGTTCCCTGTCCATTTGTCCAGGCCAAGAATGCCCGCGAACTCGTTCAGGTTTTTGACCTCGGCCAGTTGCTCTTCGGGTAGGTAATCGACTACGTGTCCCGGCATCAGGCCGCCAACGAATCGCGATCCGAACTGCAGACCCGGCTGGCAGCGCGCCCGGGTCCGTCCCAAATCCATTTCCAGTTCCGGCGTATTGTCGATCAGCCAGCTCGAAACGTCCACAAGGTCCACCTCCGGCGCTGTCAGCCCTGCTGCCATTGCCAGTCGCGAAGCCAGAAACTCGTTGGCCAAGACGCGCATATGCTGCGGATTATTCTGAAACTTCACCACGTAAGCATGACCATCGCTGCCCAGCATAAGCTGGCCTTGTGCACCGCCCCGCATGCGCCGGATATGTTGCACCGCAAGAACTGCCAAGCCCGATTCCCCACTTTTCTTGAATGACTAATTCTAATTGCTTGGCGCGAAACAGCGGGCGGTCGTAGCGGATCCCAGGTGCCACATGCCGAAGCTGTCAAGGCGCTACGCCCGGTATTTGCCCGCGAGTAATTCCGACCGCGCTGCCAAACCGATGGCCATTGCCATGACTCGATCATCATGCGTGCCCGCCCGCGCACCGGAGCTGCCATTGGCCATGCGCACAAAGCTTCGACACTCACCCAGCAGCTTTCGACTCATGAAACGGTGCGGCTGCTCGACCAGGCCGGCATCGAGCTTCCCCAGCATCGCTGGCCGGCTTACCGAAGTGGTCAGCCATCCTGCCTGCCCGCCCTCGCCGTAAATTTTTCGATAGCCGCAAACAGTACCTGCCAGAGCGAGCACGCCGCTGCCGTGATTATTCCGCTCCACAACCAGCCACGCGGTGTTGTATTCAAGAGCCAGCTCAGTCACAAACCGGGCTAATTCAAGGCCGCCAATATGGCCTGCAAACTCTGCGCATTGCATGCCGGTTTCCAATTCCACGACTTCTGCTGCGGAATAATCACCGTCGCTGCCACCCCCGGCCGGATCAACCGCTACCAGGTATTGCTTGCCTTTCAGTGCGGGCAGCCAAATCTCTAACTCGCCATTGCGGCGCTGCTCGATCGACGGCGGTGCCGAGACTAGCCGCTCCTCAACCGCCGCTAGTTCAAACACTGAGTCGCCGCTGGCTTTGAAGCAGCTCCGCTCGTCCTCGGCAAACTCCTGGCGCGCCAGCCCGCGAAAGCTTGTCCTCACTTGACGGCGAAATCCGATCTGCCTCAAGTCAAGCGAATGCACAGCCATCAGATTGCGCTCTTCATCCGTCAAACTCGCCGCGTCCACCGCTCCAGTTCTGTAGCGTTCTTCCATCCACCAGGGAAAGAAATGACGCACCATGCCCGTCTCATCTGCCTTCTGCCATTCTTCGTGAAAGCATCCTCCCACGCCGTCCGGGGTCGACTCGAGAATCATCTCCCCGCCAGGCGCAAGAGACGCGAGCAGCCCCGCCAGCGTCTCTGCCGGGTTGGCTGGCCAGCGCGCCAGTTCAGAGCAATGCAGATTCTGCAAGGTCAATCCGCGTCCTGCATTGCGATCTCCTGCGGACACCACTTGATATTGCGAATCCATTTCAGGAAAGACGATCTGACGCACGTTTGTCCGCGAAGTTCGCAGCGGCCCCTTGCGCAAGTTTGCCGGCAGCCATTCCAAAAAGCGATGCACGATCCTGAAGATTTCTTCGGCAGATTCCTGCGTATGCGCCACTTCCAGAGTCAGCGTTCCAGGCTGCGTGATCGTCTTCAGAAAAAATCGCGCCGCGACCCAGGTCGTCAAACCCATTTGCCGCGCTTTCAACACAATATTTTGCTGTCCTCGTCGCAGCTCGAATGATCGCTGCGCCGTGTTTGCTCGAAGCGTCGCGGACTTGCCTTCCTTTGTTCTGACTACCAGTAGTTGCGCAGCGAGGGCCATTCCGACTGTCTGTCCGCACAGGCTAGCGGGGCGCTTATCCAGCAGTTTTCCAAATCGTTCTAATTCCTCCCTGTCCAACTCACCCGCCACCGACTCCCATTCCACATCCATACGTGCCCGTCCTTTCTTCCATTAGCACCAGTCAGGCATAATCACCGGATGAGCCATCTAAGATTGCCAGCGGCCAAATCACAGGACCGGCGCGCGCAACTCATGGAATGAGAGTCGCGCCGCTGCTATGAAGAGGCAATTGCGACAAAACCACTCTGTGGATTAAGTAATTAAGCAGGTGGAATTTGGTGTTGGGGGTTCGGCGGTGGCACGCTCTTCGAGAGCACGGTGACATTCGGTTGCACAGACTTCCCTACGCCAAACCCGATCAACCCACCATGTGCGGTGTTGACAGCTCCGCTCACGCTGATCGAATTCGAGAATGTGCCTCCAGCGACAGGAAATGCATCATACACAACCATCGCGCCGCCACCAGCGGTGCCCGCCCGCGTAACTCCGCCGGTCCATGCTGAACTGAACACGCCGCCGCTGATATATTCGTAGGCTCCAAATGAAAAAACCAGCAGGCCGCCCGGGAAATATGCCGAGCCGGTCGGTATGGGAGAGGACGTTACATCGGTGATCGGTTTGACTGAGTAAAGTGGCGCCGCCATTCCGGAATGCTCAAATACGATGACGATCGGGTTCCCACTCGCAGGCCAGCGAACAGTCACTGCATTCGCGCCCGCGGCGCAATTGAATAGATGGAAGACAGCAAGCGAATCATACGCATTGCGCGTGTCCGTCACATCGGTTGTCCATGCCTGGGAATTCGAATCGGTGATGGTCGGCGGCCCAGGATTCGTCGAATAGCTGCTGATAGCGAATGCGGTAAGCGTGTTTCCAGCAACGTTGGGCGAACTATACGCAACCGTGATGTTTGTCGTTGCGCTGGCAGTGCCCGAATTCGATTGCACTCGCACTATTGACGCCCGTGCTGATGCGGAACATGCGATCAGAAGAAAAATCACAACCATTTTAATGTGTGACATAAATACTTACTCCGATGTTTGCCAAGGTTGTATCCGCGGTTGCGGGTCCATCAATTTCCAGGTAGTCGCCTACTGCTAGAGAACCGCCGGTACCGGTGAATGTGGCCGAAGTTCCGGTAGCTGCGAACGTCGCCGTACATAGCGTCGTCGACGCGCCCGTGGGACCACCTGCCAGTTTCTTCACTGTGAATGCGGCGGATGCCGTAGCCGCAGTCTTGGCCCCCATGATCGATCCACCGCATGCTGCGGGAACGGTGAACGTAAAGCTCATTGGGCTAAGCAGAAGCAACTGGTTGCTTCCTGCCGGCCCCGTCAGGCTCGCACTAAATTGATGGGTTGCGGTCGCTGCCACCGCATTCAACATATCCGTATTTACCGGCTCGAATGCCATGAATGCAATATCTTCCGACGTGTTCCCGCTTGCCCATGGATTCGATGCGTTCGTGGATATATCGATCGAGTCACCAATAGGAGTGGTAGAGAAATCGACAGGAAAAGTTTGTATCGTCCAGGAAGTCCCAAACGTCACCGACCCAGAACCCCTCACCGCCCATCCCGCGGTGCCATCGCTCACGTAGTAAGTATGCGTGCAAACTGTGTTACAGCGCGCCATGATCACAAACTGCATCTTCGCCTGCGGTAGTCTGTCTCCGATGAAAAGGTTCTTACCGTACGGCCCCTGCCCCATCGATCCAGCATCGTGACCCAGCGTCCACCCTGTATAACTCGATGAAGTAAGGTGTGCGTAACTCTGCGTGATTTCCTTACCGGTTGGATCGTTGGTGCAACCAGCCGGCGGATTCGCATTGCCCGTCTGAAATGCAAAGTTGAATTGCTCGCAGGTTATCAGCAGATCCGCCCCGCTCGTAAACGGCGTCGCGCTATTGCCGGTGAGCAGGAACGCCGAGTCAAGCTTGTTTTGCGGATCGTGCGGCCGATTCTGAAAAACCTTTGCGGCAGACCCGTTAGCAATGTTCGCCGTCGTGTCCAGTCGGTTATTCATCCCGTAGTCGGTGAATGAGCCTGTATTGGAATGGACAAAATTGTTTCCACTGCCGTAAATCTGCAATGCGCCGATCGCCGCATCGACGGTGCTGTCATGGGCGTACCACGCGATGTAGCTCGCCGGGCCGCATTGATCGAGCGCACCATTCTGAATGTTTACCTGCCCTGTGAAGCGTGCATGTTCTCCAGAATTCAAGCTCCAACACTCATCGTAGTAATGAGTGATTGTGGATTGCAGATTAGTGCCCTGGCCATTTTGCGCGAGCTGCATAAGGCCAAGTGTCATCGCCTCCTGCCCACCATAGATATTGATCCCGTCGTAAACTCGATGGTTGCCGTTGTAAGTGACCATCGGAATATTGTCGAATTTAAAATTCACGTCCTTGTATGTGTTTGTATCCGGAGTCCACGCGAATAGAGATCCGGAATTTGCGGTCGGAATAGCCTCAATCAGGCCTCCCCAGAGTGATATGAAATCTACTTTGTCCCAGTGCATATCATTTGAGGGAAGTTGCATCCAGATACCGCAAACATAGGGCTTGCCCACGCCGTTGTTGTACATCCCAAATACGACGTCCCTCATCAACATTCCATTCAGGCCTGAGTGATTCGCAGATGCATCACTATCGGGAAACGCAAGACCGCAATTGCCGAAGTACCACGGTGGCGTCAGTGGTTTACCCCAGCTTCCTGAGGCGTTCGCTACGGTCGTTGAGGCGCTTGCCGCAAGCGTGACCTGACTTGCACTGACGATCGCTGAGATTGTTGTAACAAGGCTCGCGCCGCTCGGCCCCGCGCCGTTGATCGTGATCGGCGCTCCCACAACAAGCATTGGCGGAGGCCCTGTAAACAACCCGCAGCCCAGCGTGAAGACGTTTGATCCAGATGTTGTCGAGCCAGCACAACCGCCATTCACGGCCGGCCCAAACACGACTGGGCCAGGTGCAGGCGGATTGGTCAACGCCACTGTCCCACCATTCGTCCCGCTGATGCGATTTGGAAAAGTGTTATTTCCTCCGACAACCGACGATGCAGCATTCACCGAACCGTCAACCAGAATGCTTAGATCGTGAATCTGCGAACCGTAAGGAAAGCTAAACGTCGCATCCGGTGCCGCAAACACGTCCTGCCCCGGCTGCCCCGCTATCGTGGTAAGGCTCATGCCAGCGCCGAAGAAGCTTTGCCCCTTGTAGGTAATCGTGCTGGTATGGCACGTTCCCGCTGGGAACTGAACGGAATAACCATTGCTGAGTGCATCATTAAATGCCGCCTGGATGCCCGTATGGTCGTCGGTCGCGCCATCGCATTTAGCGTTGTAAGGCGGCGCGGTTACGAGCAGCACCTTGTTGGTGCTGGCGTTCATCGTGGGCACATTCAGCGGTCCGTTAAAGGTCTGCGAGTTCGACGTCACGAGCGAAGCGCCCGCCAGTGCAGCCAATGCGCCGGCAGCGGACGTCGCGCCGGTACCGCCTGCAGTCAGCGGAATCATACTTAGCCCACTAACTGCACTACCACTGCCGCTGTAATATGCAATCTGTCCCGAGCCGCCTGAGTTGACTATGCCGCTGCCACCAGCACCGCACGCTATGCCCGTGTTGCTCATATAGCCCGACGCATCGATCTGCAAGCAATTCCTTCCGCTGCTCGCAGCCAGGCCCGGAAACTTGATCGACGTTGTTCCCGTCAGGCTTGCATACAGTGCGCCGCTATTGCCGCCGTAAATATTGAATGCAGTCCCAGCTCCAGACTCGTAATTGACCCGCACCACTCCAGATGAATTGGACGCATTGATATACGTGTCGCCGCTGTTTGAACTTTGGTACGCCTTGATGCTATCCAGCCCGCCTGTCGCTGAGTTGAGAGCCCAGTTATTGCTGGCGTCTTTCACCATGTACCACTGGCTGTTGCCGTTCCAATCTTTGTACGTGAATGCGCCCTTCTGGCCCGCCGTCAGACCCGGCCATAAGTAGTAATCGACTTCTGCGTCAGCATTATTTCTCACCGTCAACGTTCCGGCCGTCTGGGTCGTGCCACCCACTTGCATTGTGCCGTTGAACTGGGCGTTGCCGCCATTGCTGATCGTAGCCACAGTCGTTTCACTCGGCCCGCCTGAGCCTATAACGACGCCGCCGGTGCCCGCATTATCCGAGCCATTCAACACCACCGCGCCGGTCCCCGCCGAGTTCAAAATCGTCTGATTATTTCGGCTTGACTGTCCACCGTTGTATTGCCCAATGGATAGGCGATAGACATTATTTAGTTCATCCAGAACCTGGTAAAACTGCTCGCCCGCAATCGCATCGCTCAATCCCGTTGTCCATCGATAGCCGGCGTCGGTTTGATAGCGATTCAGCAAGCCGCGTTCGTTGCCGTTTCCAATTCCAATGCGGAAATGATTAGTTACAGTCGCATCTTGTTGGCTGCCATACCAGTCCCCGGTCATCCCATTAAAACTGCGATGGAACGTGTCGAGAAAACTGTTGCGCGTGCCATTGTCCGTAAGTTTTCCGGTGAACATAGTTCCGCCGGTAATCCAGTTGTTATACGAGCTGCCACTGTCCGCAACGACCTGACTAAGCGAATTTTCATTGCGCAATCCGATGATGGTATTGTTCTGCGCGTTCGGTCCCAGATGCAGAGCAGTACCGCACCCCTCCACATCGCCGCCTGTGAAAGTATTCCCATCGCCCTGTTGCAGATTGATTCCGTACGTTCCACTGATCGGGCTGCCGTTACTGGTGGGGCAATCGATATGCAGCCGCACAAAGGTGCTCGCGTTTAGCCAGTCCGTTGTAGCAGAATTCGCAACGTTGTGGCCCACGGCACTCACTGCTGTTTGAAATCCGTTCAACGCGTTATCGTAAAAAGTGCCGCCAGTATAATTCCCCGTCCCATCGAGCATCATCCCTGTCTGATTCGAATTGCCCAAAAAATAAAGGCTCTGCATATCCATTTCCTGCGTGCGATAAGCCGCAAGTCCTTGCGCCGTCGCGTTGGTCGCCGCGGTAATGTTAATGACCGCGTTGTCGAGATGAAAGCCGGGGGTGTCGATAGCGTAGCTTCTATCGCCGATCTGCACCATCGCTTTCGTTCCTGAATAAAGGAATACTGTTCCGCCTTGGCTACCGCTGGCGCCGCTTGCTCCACGCAGCGCGCATCCATGGAGCGCAACATTTCTTGTCCCGGCAGGCACAATCACTTGCTTCGCAGTCGCGATCGTGGCACACGGCAGCATCACCGTCGTATTGGCCGTGGCGATCGTCAAGTCCGAAGCCATCGTCAAATTCCCAGTGAAGTTACGCGCATCGCACGTGCCACCATAAATCGAACTCAAATTCGCAATACACGTCTGCAGCTTGGCTCCAAAATCAACGCCGGTAAATTGATCTGCTTGGTACGCCGCGCCAAGCTGTACACTCGTCAGCGGTCCAGTCATAGCTGCGCCGGTCATAGGCACAGCGTGGCCGAAGACCGAATCGACATAGTGTTTATCGGCCGCCTGAAAATCCTGCGACGGATCGCCGGTCAAAAAAAGAGATCCTGTCAGCGCTCCACCGGTTGACGTGAGGTTGCCCTGTGCGACCGATTGCACCGCTTGGTCTACGTACGCCTTGCTCACCGCTTGCACGGCCTGCGCCGCCGGCATCAACTGTGCGCGAATCTGCGCGATGGTCGCCACTGCCGCTTCGGGCACTACCCAATATTCGGTGCTCGTTGTCCCATCGCTCAAGTGATAAACAGCGGTGTAGTAGAGTCCTGCCGGTGTTGACCCGAGGTTAGGCGCAAGATTTACTGTCATGAACCCGTCGACGCCAACTGAAACCATGGTGCGACCAGACATCACAGTCTGGTTGGCTGCCGTAGTAAATGCAGGCCAACTCAGCTGCAGCGTTCCCGAACCCGGCTTACCGTTGGCTAGGTAGACAGTGCCCTGTACCGAAGTGGTGCTGATTGATTGCGCCATTGCCGTCACGGCGAGCGCCATCCCCAGCAGACCTACTCCGATCCAACTGCCCGTGCGAAACCATTCATGCTTCGAGAGATTCATGCGTGTCTCATCCTTTTTTCTCAATGCCATCTGGGTCATGGCTTCATCCGCGACATGCATTCACTTGCACGGTCTGAAGCCATGACCCTTTACCAGACTTCCTATTCAACAATCCGATATAAGATTGCCAGACTACGCGCTGGTGTTCGCCAACTGTTTGCTGCGGATGTCCGTTGTTTTTGTGTCCGCTTCAGCCATGTCGCCCGGCCACTCCGGTTCAGCCGCTAATTGACTAGCAACGCAATGAGTTGTTCGCGCTCCTTCGTTGTCTTCGCCAAGTTCCTCTTGCAAAGCAGCCAATTCGTAAATGAACTTAGCACTTTGCAAGTGTTTTTCCGCGGATTCTGCCAAGGACGCCACGATATTCTTACTTCGTTTAAGCAAGGCCTGGCTTGCCGCCTGTCGCAGTTTTGCCGCTCCTGAGACCGGCGGCCTTTTTCTGACTACCACCTTAGCGCGAGCTTTCTTCGTTTTGGGCTTCTGCTTGATTTCCATCTGTCTGCCAATCCCGGGCAGCCTTCCACTTCTTCTTTCTGCCTCTTCTCTCGGCTTGAATCCGCAGAAGGAGCCCGAAAAAACCGGGAGAGCTTAAATCGCTCCCCTTAATGCATGATTACGTTTGAATGACTTAAGCCTATCGGATATCAATCGAATTGCCTGCAAAACCATTCCCACCCCGTGAGTGCGGCTTTTCAATCACTTAGATGCCGGCTGACCGATGGCTCCGTTGACATGGCTGCCTTTGATTCGCACGTCGGTCGGCAAAGATCAAACGGCGTATGTGAATCTTTTTGGGCCCTATGAACTAACATATGCGGGTGAAGACACGAGCAACGCACGTCCCCACCATCCTTGTTCACGGCGGCGCATGGGCCATTCCAGCAGATGCTGCCGCCGCACATGAGGCAGGCGTGCGCGCCGCCCTTAAAGCCGGTTACGCGATCCTGTCCGCCGGCGGATCATCCCTCGATGCCGTCGAATCAGCCGTCACCGTGCTCGAGGACGACCCCACATTCGACGCCGGTCGGGGCAGCTTTCTTACCTCCGACGGCCGTGTGCAGCTCGACGCCTTGCTGATGGACGGTGGCCGCATGAAGGCCGGGGGAGTTGCCTGTGTCGAACACCTGCGCAACCCAATCAAGGCCGCGCGCCTGGTGCTCGAAAAGAGTCCGCACGTCTACTTCGTCGGCGATGGCGCAGAGCAGTTTGCGCACGCACATGGCATACCTCTCATCGACAATTCTGAACTAGTGCTTGACCGCGAACGGGAACGTCTTATGGTTGCTCAGGCGCGACAATCTGCCGGGCTCGCCGATCAGACTTTCTCCGGTTTTGATGACGACAAAAGCCCTGAGACCGCCGCCCTCTCCCCCGCGTGGGATTCGCACGATACAGTCGGCGCTGTGGCTCTGGATGTACAAGGAAATCTCTCCGCCGCCACGTCGACCGGAGGCACGCTCAACAAAACCCCAGGCCGCGTCGGCGACTCGTCGCTCATCGGGTGCGGTTGCTACGCAGACAATCTTTCCGCCGCCGTATCCCTCACCGGGTGGGGTGAGCCGATTATGAAATTAGTGTTGGGCAAGTGGGCCACAGATCGTGTAGCCGCCGGTTCTGCTCCGGAGATCGCGGCGCGTGAGGCGATGTCATACCTCTACAACCGCCTCGGCGGACACGGCGGAATTATCCTGCTCGGCCCCGACGGGCGCTTCGGCTTCGCGCACAACACTCCCGCGATGGCGTGGGGAATCGCAACTCCCGCCGGTTTGCAGACCGGTGTGAAAATCTGAATCTCTTCCCTCGGATTATCGGGGCAGTAAGCGCCACTTGAGCCGCGTGTACGCAACGCGAAAGTCCTTCCGCTCCGCGTTGCGCTGCGAATTGCTGCCTGCTTCAGCCACCATCATCGCTAAGTCGCATCCATGCTCCGCCGCATAGCGCATCCGCTCGTGCAGCAGTGCCGATTGCAACCCGCGTCGTCGCAGTTCAGGAACCGTAGCGGCCCCGCCAAACAATGCCACACCCTCATGAATCGTGAGCGCACCGGCTGCGCCCGGCTTGCCGTCGACCTCAGCCAAAAAACAAGGGCTCGCTGCGCGCGCCGTCATCAGCACTCCGGCATCTCTCACAAAGTCCTCAAGTTCTGGATGCTCGTGCGTCCATCCACGCGCATTGATGCTGCTCCAAAGCTGTGCCTCATCCTCGTCCACGATCCGCACTCGTACACCATCCGGATGCATGTCCTTAGGCATCTCGACTGCGCGGTAAAGCACACTGCTTATTTCGAACGGACGATAACCGCGCGCGCAAAGCAGATTGAGGGTGGCTACGCCGGCCATCGGGCTGACTTCATGCATAACCTGCGCGCCGTGCTCGTTCAAAAAGCGCTCAATCACATCAAGGTCTGCCGCCGTTGGTTCCACGAAAAGGCCGAGGCCGAATGTCTGCGTCGTAGGCGCGTCCACACCATCAAACACCACAGTTGAACCGGCACACTTCATCCACGCGGAAGTGCTGTCTGGTTGTTGGTGCTTGCGCGCCACAGCAAACTGCGCGCACGCGAAGGCCTCTGCACCTTCTAGACGTTTCGCCAATTCCAAATCTGAAAAGATCATTGCGATCCTGATCCTACACGCATAGATAGAACCGGTTCTTAATTAAGTGCCTCCCCAGCACGAGCTATTCTCTAGTAGCTGATATGTTCACTCTCGTCCTTGCTTCCGCTTCGCCCCGCCGCCGCGAACTGCTCTCGCAGGCGGGCTTCGCCTTCGAGGTCCGCCCCGCCCTTATCTCAGAAGAACCACTCCCCTACGAAGATCCCATCGCGTACGTCACGCGCCTGGCCCGCGAAAAAGCGCAGATAATTTACGACCAGATGTGCGATCCGAACGCTGCTGTGCTTGGCGCCGACACCACGGTCACGCTTGACAAGCTCATCCTCGGCAAGCCAGAGAATACCTCTGACGCAGCACGCATGTTGCAGCTTCTCTCTGGCCGCACCCACCGCGTCGTTACAGGCATCGCTGTCGTCACAGCAAAGCGCGTCGAGGTCGCAGCCGAGGTCACGGCAGTTCGATTTCTCACGCTGTCTGAAGAAGAAATTGCCGCCTACATCGCCACCGGTGAGCCCATGGATAAAGCCGGCGCCTACGCCATCCAGGGCCGTGCCGCACGCTGGATACCGCGCATCGAAGGCTGCTATTTCAACGTGGTCGGCCTGCCCCTTGCGCTCGTTTCCACTATGCTCGAATCGCTCTGAATCTGCTCCTACTCGCACGCTTAAGCCGACACCGGAACCCCTTGGTGATCCCGCACCCCCGACATGCACCCGAAAATGCTAGACGTCGCTGTACGTTCAAACTAAGATTGGCTCACTCTCGCATACCAGACATTCTTTCTCTGGGGCCAAGGATGGCACCATGCGTTTAAAAACCCTTCAGTGTTCCATGTTGATCGCGGCTGCAATCCCTTCCGCAATGCTTCCTGCACAGTTCATAAAGCCTAGCAGCGAGGAACTCAGCATGACCGCGGAGCCGAAGGCACCCGGCGCCGACGCCGTCTTTCTCAACGTCGAGGAAACGACGAATGACACTCTGCACGTCTACGACGTTTATGAACGAATCAAGATACTCACTGAAAAAGAAAGAGAACTCAAAAACGTCGACATCTCCTATCACGTTGGCGAATTTGGTGCGACCGATGTCAAGCCGCAATACCTAGGTATGTATGGCGAGGCGGAGAATGGTCCCAGCAACCCTGTTCGCCGGCAGAATGGAAGTACCGTCGCCGCGCCGAGTGTTCTTAAAGTCGTAGCCGTCAAGGCCAGAACGATTCACTCCGACGGAACCATATTTCCGCTCACAGTCAAGCCTGAATATCTACTTCGAACCAAATCGTCCGACGGCCGCTTGCAACATCTTTCGTTCACGCTCCCCAGCGTCGAAGTGGGCAGCATCGTTGAATACCGCTACACCATTCAATATGACGACAAACATTTCTCGTCGCCATCCTGGCAAATTCAGCACCCCTATTTTAATCGCAAAGCGCATTACCGCTTCACACCCTTCAAGGAGTTCCTCAAGGATGAACAAGGCGCGACTAACCGTTATCTCGTCGATGTGCAGGGCGAAACCGTGAGTACTCTGATATGGTGGCCTGTTCTTCCTGCCGGCGCAGCTGTGAGATCCGATCCGCTTGGCGTCCTCAGTCTGGACCTATCCGACATCCCGCCCGCCCCCAGCGAAGATTGGATGCCGCCCGTCAACGTCGCCTCGTACCATGTAAATTTCTACTACCTCGCCGCACTCAACAGGGCTGATTTTTGGACCGACCAGCAAAGACTCTGGTCAAAGCAGCGCACCGGGGACATTACTTTCAGCGATCGCACTAATTTCACTGGCTATTTCCGTTTTATCCTGACCGGCCAGGATGCGCTCTACTGGCGCCAGCTTACACTTGCCAATGGCGCAGATGAGGTGAAGAAACAATTCGATTCGTGGCTCGCATCGCTGGTTCCCGCAGGCTCAAGTGCAACCCTCGATCACTTTCTCGGCGCCGACGATGCTGAACACAATCTGGTCGCCGTAGTCAGTGCGCAGGGCGCGCTGCCTGCCTCGGTCCAGAATCATCCAACCCTGCCTGCCTTCTTCTTCGAGGCAAGCTCGCATCAGCCGTTTGAAGATAAGCCGCAGCGGGCAGCAGCCCGTCGATATGCACTATGGTCAGCAGTTGATTGATCAGATCACGTATCACCTGCCGCCCACACTTTCTGTGCAAACCGCACCTGCGAACGAAAACGTCGCGATGGGACACTATGCGACGTTTACGACCAACGTGAAACTTGAGGCCGAGCAGATCATTATGACTCGCTCGCTGGCGCGAAAATTCACGATAGTAAAGCCACTCGA
This sequence comes from Acidobacteriaceae bacterium, assembly GCA_025350325.1. GTDB lineage: Bacteria > Acidobacteriota > Terriglobia > Terriglobales > Acidobacteriaceae > Telmatobacter. The sequence goes on along the minus strand of JANXYB010000042.1, from coordinate 2,857 downwards.
CTATTCCGACCTGCGCAACTTCTATGCAAAAGTTGCCGAAGCCGATCGTAAGCAGATCGTTCTCGCCGAGTCCAAAGCCGCATCTAACTGACCGCTGTCTCCTGAACTCGCGCACCGTAAAAACCTCAGCCATCTGCCATGCCAACGATCGGAAGAGGCCCATGTACCTAGGGCCTCACTTCCAACTTCGACCCCTTGTACTCCACTGTCTTCGTTACCGCCGTGCTTTCCCCAATCCCGACGCCGTGACCCTTCGCGACAATTACCACATGAAACGTATGCCCCGGCAACATTCCCGGAAAACTTCCTTCGCGCTGCCCGAAAGTCAGTGTTTTGACCGCATCGTCCCAGTGCAACCTAATGGTTGCATGTGCGCCTTTCTGATAACTGTAGTTGTCATTCTGATCTTCGTAGAAAACAAAATCTCCATCGGCTCCCGGATAAATCCGCAACTCGATCGGGTCCGCCGGCTTCTCCGTTGACCACTCCATCACCGGCCCCATCGGCACAATCGAGCCCGCACGAACAAACAACGGCAGCTTGTCCAACGGAGCACCGGCGTCTATACGCTTCCCGCCCTCCACTGTCTCGCCCGTCCAGAAGTCGTACCACGTAGCCTTAGGCAGATACACACTTCGGCTGATCGCACCCTGCGTATACACCGGGCTCACTAGCATCGCGGGCCCAAACATGTATTCGTCGCCAACATTTTGTGCGTCCACATCATTGCGCCAATCCATCACCAGCGGCCGCATCAGCGTTCCGTGATTGCTGGTAACCTGCCACGCTTGCGAATAGATGTACGGCATCAGGCGATAGCGCAGCGTGTCGTAGTCAACCAGAATCTTCTCTGCCTCAGGCCCATACGACCACAACTCGTTTTCATCTGGATTGCGCGTTCCATGCACGCGAAAGATCGGCGAGAATGCGCCAAACTGAAACCAGCGGACAAATAACTCGCGAAACTTCGGGTCATTCAAATTTCCGCCCGAAATAAATCCGCCGATGTCGGTGGTCCAGTAAGGCATTCCTGAAATCGAATAATTCAAACCGGCCGGAATCTGCCGCGCAAACGTCATCCAGTCGCTCAACACATCGCCCGACCACGCCGTCACGCCATACCGCTGCACTCCCGCGTAGCCTGAGCGCGACAAAATGAAGACGCGCTTTTGATCCGACGCTTTCTGCTGGCCCTCAGACACGCCGGCCGAATGGAACAGCGGATACACATTTGCATACCGCGCCCCCGAACCAATATGCAGCTTGTGATCAGTAAGAATATTGTCTTCGCGTCCTTCAGTCTCAGGCTCATCGGTATCGAGCCACCAGGCGTCCACGCCTTTGCTGAACAGCGCTGTATTCAAGTCGTCCCAGTACTGTTTTTGTGCCTCGGGATTGGTCGCGTCATACAGCGCTTGCCCCAGCGGATGGAAACTGGCTGACTGTGTCTTCGCGATGAACCAGCCCTTCTTGTCAAACTCGTCATACACCGCGCTGCCCGGCCGGAAATACGGCCACACCGATACCATCAAGTGAAAGTGTTCCTGGTGAAGTTTGTCGATCATTCCCTGAGGGTCGGGATAATTTGGATTCCATTTCATCTCCCCCATCGTGACCCACCAGAACCAGTCCTGCACGATGTTATCCACCGGAATATGCAGTGCCCGGTACTTCGCCGCTACCGCTTCCACTTCTTGCTGCGATTGATACTTGTTCTTGCACTGCCAGAATCCGTAAGCCCACCGCCCAAACAGAGGAACCTCGCCGGTCAGTTCGCGATACCGCCCGATAATCTGGTCAGCATCCGGTCCGTAAATGAAGTAGTAGTCGATGCGATCGGCGACTTCCGCGCTCATGTACATCGCATGCACAAAGCGATTGTTGACGCGGCTGCGGGAAGAGTTGTTCCAGAAAATCCCATATCCGTTCGTTGAAATCAGCAGCGGCACTGTGATGTTGGTGTTTTCCTGAGAAAGATCCACCGTCTCACCGCGATAATTCCAGACCCCCGCCTGGTGCTGGCCCAGTCCGTAATACCCTTCATGCGACCCGTAAATTGAAAACGACACTTCCGCATGGAAAGTCTTCTCTCCGTTCACTTCGACCGACCGCAGGCTGCGGTACGCGTCAGTCGTCAACATTTTTCCGCGCATCCCACTTCCTGTTGAGCCCGGCCCTGTCGCGCCTGCATTGGTCAAGCCTTCTGGTTCCACGTAATGCAGCGCGCCGCTTTCCCGCTCAATGATTGCTTTGATCTTCGACGTAGTGAGTGTGATGGCCTTTGCGTCATCGCTTACATCGAACGTTGTGGGCGGCCAATCCTTCTTCACCACAACGCCGTCCGACACACGCTGCGGAGCGACAAACCCGATCGGTGAATACGTCACGTGCAATACATCCGCTGCGTTCACCTCGAGGCGCAGGATGCCGTCTTTCTGGCGCACCTCCAACCCGTCCGGCCGCTTCTCAAAACTCACCACTGGATTGGGCGTGGTCCACTGCGCCCGCGCCGCTGGCATGGCGGCAATCATTTCGCAAAGCACCAACAACAATCCTGCAAATTTGATCCTGCTCATCCGGTATCTGTCCTCTTCAAGGTTGAGTTGCTAAACCCCACCAAGTCTACGCCAAGCCCACCCGTCGACGATCATCACCAACCCTGTCCAATCGGTTGGTTACTCTGGCGCAGTTGTTCGTGCGAATTTGATCGAATGCCTGTTCTATGCCGGCGTAGAATCACTGCAACTTCCTAATAAGTTTTCAACCTCCGCACTCAGAGCAGTAAGCGCTGGGCAAGCGAACACAGGAATTCTCCACTCCGTCTAACGGCCTGAAGATGGGAGTTCTTAAAATTCTT